>JANNEN010000092.1:0-23217 GCA_031378715.1 Emticicia sp. | reverse complement strand
AACCGTGAGTGCCGAGGACGCACCCGCATAGGGTGTATAAACTTCACGATACGACACACAATGACCGTTTTTGAACGAAACTTGCTTGAAAGTCGCCCCACGATTATCAATGCGATGAAAAATAATTTTCCCTTCCAATGGTTTTTTTACCGCCACTGCCCAGTCCGACAAAGCCTTGTGTTGGTTGCTGGTTTCGGAGGCCAAGGTTAGTTTTAGCAAGCCACTTTTAACCGAAGCAAGGGCTTTGCCCCGTGAGTCGGTTGGTTGGTGCAAGCTGTATTCACAGGAAACTACTTTGTAGCTACCAAATGCACCTTGTAGTGAAAAATCTGCACTAAACGCTCCCATGAATTTTAGTTTATTTTTTTTCTCCTCTAAACTGAGTATCCCAATGATTATCTAATTTGCTACCGTCAATCGTGACGAGGGGTGCCGAAATCGTAATGACCGTTACCATTGCGGCCGACGAAAAACCATCGAACCGCTCGGAAAACTCTACGCACAAGCCTTTCTGAAAGGTTATTTCTTTTTGAATCGAACTATTGTCAATACCTCGATAAACGATTTTCCCACCTTTTTCCTTTACAGGGTCGGCCGCCCAAACAGTTATCGAATCATCAGACAGGGTATCAAACTCGACCGTAATTTTGCCACCCTTGGGTATTGAGGAAGGCCTTCCACGGCTATCAATATCTTGATTTATATCGAGATAGCAATAGTTGAGGTCAGTGATAAACTTCCCGTCCAGACTTAAAGAGGCTTTAAATGACATCGTTTTTGAAAAATTAGTCAAGGGACATCTAAACGATGCGAATATCGCAACGGCAAAGATTTTTGCATGACAGTTGTTGAAATTACGCTTGCTGATTGTAGGCCGAATCCCACTTGCGGTCGCCCGTTTCGCCCTCGGCATCATCTCCCTTAGTTCCGTCTAATGAAATCAAAAAAGTTTTTGCGGGAAAATACGGCACCATGTGAATATCCAAAATAATGCGGTCTTTTTGATTGGGGTCACGTTCAAACTTTTTGACCGTAAATTTTTCAATTAGTTTACCTGGCCCCGTGATTTTATCCAAAAACCGAACGATTTGGTTCTGAATATCCATTCTCATATTGTGATCCCAGTTTTCGAAGGCTCGTCGGTTGAGAAAATCCATTAGTACTTTTATAACCCAGTCGAACACCCGCACAACTGAGTAGGTTTGCAACCCAACATTATCACCATTAAAGAGGGTTTTGGCAGAAAATGCCATAATTTTGCCGTATTCGCTCACCATTGGCACCAATCCCATTTTTTCCATTTGGGCAATGTCACTTTTCTTGGTCTGAAATTTCACGCCCTCGACCTCGTTGAGTGTACCGTGTTTACGTCCCGCCGTTACTTGCGAAGCAAGCGTAGAGTAGATTTTTCCTGCCAATGCAGCGGCTGGCGGCACGTACATATCTTCATCTTCGCCGATGTCTTCGTATTTGCCCCGACCCACGAGCCAGTTGGAAGTCATAATCACGTTCGACAAATAGGCGTCGCCCCCTGCGTGGTTTGCTCCGTCAAACTCTTCGATTACGTCCTCGGCAGTATCCAAGTGGCGGAAGTCCGTCACCATCATTACCTTGTTTTTATGAGCCATTTGGGCCCATTTGCTAATGACGGCATTCGAGCCGAGGTATCCTGGCATAACCATCATCGAATAATTATCTCGCAAATCAAGGCGGTCGTAGCCGCTTTCAATCTCACGAGAAATTTCGTCAAAAAACACGGTATTGTCCAAGTCTTTGAGGTTTTCCATCTCGGCATTGACGATACTGATATTTTTAACTTTTTACATTTCGGCGTTCTTGAAAAACAAGGCCATCGAACGGTACGAACGCTCCAACTCATTGCACTTCTCAACGGCTTTCACGACGTTTTGAGAAAGTACTTCTTTCGATTTATCGACTTTATCTTGACTTTTTTGAGCCATATCGCCCAAATTATCGCTATTGCTCAAAATATCTCGCCAAAGTTCAAGGCGTTTTTTGAGTTGCTTTCGTTCCTCTTTTTTACTACTTTCAGACAAAAAAATAGTCTTACGGGCTTTTCTCGTAGGATTTAAGTTAGAAACGCCTTCGATGACGGTTTCTAATAAGTCAAAGCCGCCGTATTTGACGAGTTTTTCGGTACTTTTTTCGAGCGAAACTTTGCCTTCCCGTTCTTTGAGCGGTTGGTCTTCACTTTGCTTTTCAGTTGCCATATTATATGAGTGATGAATTATGAGTGTTGAGTTATGAGTGCTGAGTGCTTTTTAAAGCATCTTTGGTTGAAAAAAGTGTTTTTAATTCTTAATTCAGTACTCTTAAAAAGACTATTGGTCAATTTCGCTTATCATGGCTTCAATTGCGGTCAAAAATGCCGTTTTTGCTTCGGGATTTTCGAGAGCTTTTTGGAAGATTTTATTTGATTTTAACTGTCGCATCAGCTTCTGCAAATCTTCGGCTTGACTATTGAGATTTTGCAAAAATGGGCTTTGGTTAATGATACCTTTTTTGGTGAAATCGCCCAAGTTTCGGAACTTCAATTCTTCAAAAACGTCAGCACCTTCTTCATCAACAAAATCAACCTCAACGGCGGGTTTATAATGGGCAAAAACCTCTTCAACGGTTTTTAAATCATGCACGATTTTTGGCCCAAGTGGCGGCTCATTGGTTAATTTTTCTATCAAAAGCGTACGGTTGATAGGAATATCTGCGATTGCTTCATTAGCAATATCCAACTTGCGTTCTTGACCGCCAATACTGTAATTAAACATAGTTTTCGAGAGGGTTTAATGATAGAGTACGAATATATAAAGATTGTTTGAAACGCAAAGTTTTTTGAGTGATATTTTATTTTACGGTCGGCTTTGGGGGTGGGATAGGAATTATGGCAAGCCATAGAGTCCTTTGATTTTTCTTTCTATTTCATTCAAAACGCTATTCATATTAGTTTCAACGTTTTTAATTTTATTCCCTAAGTATGTTTTCACATTTGGAATTATATTTGTGATAATTTCATAAATAACTTCGGCAAATAAATCCACATCAAATACGATATCAATTCCTGCAACAATAATTAATATAATTGAGATGCAAGTAGCAACTGTAACAGCAAAATACATTAATACCGCTAATACAACCGCCAATACGCAAGCAATGATTACATTTATAAATTTAACATAAAAGGCTTTCTCAGTTTCATCGTTGGGGTTTTGTTCATAAGCCTGAGCAGCTTTGTCAAACTCAAAATAGGCAAAAACAGCTCCTATTGTTGGAAGTTGATTAACAAAGTATCCAGCACCTCTCATTAGTTTTCCAAGGGAATTTAACATTTTACCAACTTGTGGTGATTTATTTGCAAAAGTTGAAATGCTAAGTGTTAAACTTCCCACGAGCTTCCCAATTTCAATTTGGATTCGACTGCCAAGTGATTTAGTTAAATTCTCTAATTCAGCTTGCTTAGTAGCAAGCTCCATTTTCGCAGGAATATTAAATTCAATTTTGATAGTTTTGATTTGAATGATATAATCTTCAATCAAAATCAATGATTGATTTATTTGTTTGACGGTAGATGTATAAATTGTTTGTTTACTCAATGTTAGTGATACAGTATTTGCAATCTCTTTTAATTTCAAGATATTTCTTGTTAAGCCATCAGCCGCTTTGGTTACATCACCAATATCTTTCACAAACTTTAATTCTTTTACAAAAGCAGTAGAATCACTTGTTAGATTAGCAATTTTCTGGGTTAGATTAAACTTGTCAAATATCTTGTACTCAGCTTTGCTGTCATCAGTAACAGTAGGTTTTAAGCCTGATGGTACCATACACATCTTCATTTCTGACTTAATTCCTCCCAAAACTGAAACAAATTGAACTTGGCGAGCAACTTTCGGAGTAGATTTTATTTGTGAAGCCATATTATTTTGTAGGAAAAAGTATCAGAAAATGAAATTAATTAACTACCCCTTCCGCAAAAAATCCTTCGGCAGTACCTTCATAAAATGCTGTGATTTTGTGTAGGCGGCGGCGGTTTGTCCGAACCAGAAATCAATCTCGAAGTTGGCGGCAAAGTGTTCGAGTGTCATTCTGGCCTCGATTCCGTAGCCGCTCGCATCAATGTAGGCCGACACGCCCCCCAAATCGACGTAAGAAATATAACCCGTGGTATCAACCAAAATTCCGCAATTTTGGTTGGCATCAGTTTTCTTGGCAATAAATCTTGTACCTGCTGTTAAGTTCTCGTTCATGGCTATCTTTTGTTTTAATGTAAAAAAAATGGAACTTATTTCGTCGAGAAACCTCACCTAAATCCTCTCCACGGGAGAGGACTTTGAAAAGGTAGGTTATACTTTTGCGTAAAATAGAATTGACTTATTTTAGAAACTTGGCTAAAATTACGTCAGTATATTTCAAATTAAACCGTTGATAATCAACACATTTGCACATTTACCAAATTTGCAAATTCACCTATTTCGTAACCTCCCAACTGAACTCTCCCTGCTCATCAATTCCGATTTTCAAAACTGAACCTTTGACCAATTCGCCCGAAATAATCATGCGAGAAATGGGGCGGCGTAACTGATTTCGGATATTACCTTTGATGGGTCTGGCTCCGTATTTTGGTGTAAAACCAATCAATGCCATTGCTTTTTTGGCTTCGGGAGTTATCTCCAAGGTAATGCCCTGCTTGTTGAGCGGGTCGAGCAACGATTTGAGGTGAATATCAAATATTTTTACAACATTTACCTCCGAAATCGGAGCAAATGGCACTATTTCGGTCAAGCGAGCCAAGTATTCTGGTCGGAAATGCTTAGACATTATATCCATCATATCGCTTGATTTTGGCGGATTTCCCGTATCAGTAAAAGTTTTGGCGATGTGTTCGCTACCGATATTTGAGGTAAACAAAATAACGGCATTCGAGAAATCTCCTTCTTTTCCGAGGCGGTCGTGAACTTTGCCTTCGTCCATTATTTGCAAGAAAATATCATAAACCGACGGGTGGGCTTTTTCGATTTCATCAAAAAGTACAACTGAGTAAGGTTTCTGTCGAATCTTGTTTATCAGCACGCCACCTTCTTCGTAGCCAACGTAACCTGGGGGAGCTCCGTAAAGTAAAGCCGCCGAATGTTCTTCCTTAAACTCCGACATATCGAAGCGAATCATAAATGACTCATCGTTGAATAGAAAATCGGCTAACGATTTGGCTAATTCGGTTTTGCCCGTACCCGTAGGCCCAAGCAAGAAAAACGAACCAATGGGCTGTCCAGGCTTGATTAGCCCCGAACGAGATTCGAGAATTGCCTCGCAAAGTGCTTTCACGGCGTGGTCTTGTCCGACTACTCGTTTTTGCAGCACTTCATTCATATTCAGCAATTTATCCCGCTCACTGCTTTGGAGTTTTCCGAGGGGAATCCCCGTTTTTCCCGAAATAATGGCGGCAATATCTTGTTTTTCTACCACATCACGTTTTTCTTCGGCCAAAGTTGCAAGGGCTTCAAGCGACGTTCGTAGATATTCTTCTAAGGCTTCCGAGGTTTCGAGGCTTTCGGGCTGAATTTCCGAAACCAACTGATTGAGCAAAATATGACTCACTTTATTTCGCATCAGCGACAAAAACCAACGCAATTCTTTCAGATATTCTTGTTCTTCGTGGTTGGCTTTTTCGGCGGCGAGGGCTTCAAATTCTGTTTTTAAAGTTTCGAGTTCGGCCTTCGAGGTTTCGTCCATCATTTTGATAGCCGCCATCGTGCGGTCAATCAAATCAACGGCTGCATCGGGCAAACGACGGTCTTTTATATAGCGTTTCGAGAGTCGCACGGCTTCATCAACTGCTCCCACGCCTACCGTGATTCCGTGGTGCTTTTCGTACAACGGCACGAGGGTTTTTATCATGCGGCTGGCCGTAATGAGGTCGGGTTCTTCCACCCGAAGCACTTCAAAACGACGATTGAAGGCCTCATCGGCTTCGATGTATTTTCGGTATTCTTCGTTGGTGGTGGCACCGATAACGGTTATCTCGCCACGTGCCAGTTCGGGTTTGAGCAACTGAGCCACGCCCGAACCCATCGAGCCTTTACTGTCGAGCAAAATATGTATTTCGTCAATAAATAAGATAGCTTTTTCAAACTGTTTTATTTCTTTCAGGATACTTTTTATGCGGTCTTCGACTTCGCCTTTATACGATGCTCCTGCGGCAAGTGAACCCAAGTCTAACTCAAAAATAATGGCATTTTGTAGCTGAATTGGCACCTTTTTGGCGTTTACGTCTTGGGTAAAGCCTTCGACCAAAGCCGATTTCCCTACGCCTGGCTCGCCCACGAGAATAACATTTGGTTTAGTTCTACGTCCCAAAATTTCGGCAATCATGCGGGTTTCTCGGTCACGCCCGATGATGGGGTCAAACTTGCCCTCGGCGGCCAAAGCTGATTTATTGACGCAATATTTGTGAATGGCGTTGGTTTTGGTAGATTCTTGTGAAGCGGGAGAACTTTCGGGCGAACCCGTTAGGCTACCGACGGCGTTTTGCATGGCTCGCTCTTCGATATTAGTATCTAATATTTCTCGGTCGGTGACGGTGAATGATTTCAACTGCTCGGACGAAAACGCCAAGCCTGGCTTTAAGACGGCTATCAAGACGCAGATTGGCTCTATTTTTTGGTTATTGAGCTGCATGGCTACCAATTCGGACATTTCCATGATTTTGCGAACTTGCTCATCGCCCGCTGGTTCTTCCGAAAGTTTAAAGGTTTTGGGCAGTTCTTCCATGCGAACCTCGGCCCACTCTCGCAAGTAGTTAATGTCTTTATCAATCGACACCAATAGCGATGCCAAGCCGATTTCGTTGTGTAATAATGCAAACAGTAAATGAGCGGGAGAAAACTTCTCTTGCTGGTATTCTTTGGCTAATGATTGCGAAATTTGAATGGCTCTTTTGACGGGTTCTGAATACTGCATAACGAACGAAAAACGTTTGGTGAGTACTAAAATTCTGCCGCAATGTATAGAAAAAGAAATTGTATCAAATAAATTTAGGTCAAAATTTATTTAAAGGTCATTTTGGAAGTTTTATAAAGCCTAAAAGTACATTTTTAGTAGCTAAACAACTTATAAGCAATGGTTTAGTAGAAAGTTAAATTTTATCTTTAAGAACGACAATACGCCCAAAAACTACATTTATAGGGTTGCTCACAGTGCGAACCGATGGCTATTTCGGGAATAAAATGCTCGTCTAATACCTGCTTGAAATGTTCAATATTAGCAGCTATTTTGGTTTGTAAATCTTGTACTTGGCTGGTAGCATCAATGATATTATACCCACCCAATCCATCAGATAGTACGAGCGTTGCACGTAGATTTTCGCCCAAAGCCCCCACCGTTACGTAATATTGGAGAGCCAAATCATCTATATGGGTTTGGGAGAGCTTGGTGCTGTTTTTTATTTCTTGAATCTCCCATTGACCGCTATTTTTGGTCAGCACATCGTTCATGACCAGCACTTCGTTATGAATAAAAGTCGCTTCCAGTATATCTGTAACTTGTTTTTGAAGAGCTTTTTGGGTGAGTTTTGGGTAATCATTTCTATTTTTTGCAACCTTTTCTACATCAACCGCAAGCGGGAAATGTTTTGCTCGGTAGGTGTCTTCAAAGTCATGCCCACCCCGAAACTTTGCCAGCGTTTCGGCACTAAGGGGGTCTTTTAATTTGTAATGATGCTTGTAAAGATACAAGTGTTTGTCGCATTGTAAACCTTTGATATAAGCTGTTTTTGAAAAAAGATAATCAGACATTTTTTAGGGTTTGGGGTTTATTTAAGGTTTTTAACCACAGAGCAAACGGAGAAAATACCACAGAGGATAGGAGATGTACGGTGCCAATTTTAATCTGCAATTTTGTCTCAATAAGAGAGCCACGAGTTGATTATCAATACATTCAGCATATTTACCACATTTCTCTCAACTCTCTTTCTCCAAAAACTCCTTCACACGACGAGTTTTATCTTTGCCAATGAGTTTGATTAGGTCGTCTTCGGAGGCATTCTTTATGTTGGAGATTGTCTTAAATTCCTTCAAAACCTTCGTTGCGGTGAGCTTTCCGATGCCGTCGGCACTTTCGAGGCTGCTAATCAGAAAATTCTTGCTACGGCGGTCACGGTGGTGCGTAATACCGAAGCGATGGGCTTCGTCACGGCAGCGTTGAATGAGCTTTAATGATTCCGATTTTTTATCAATATATAGGGGTAGCGTATCTTCGGGAAAATAAATTTCTTCTAATCGCTTCGCAATGCCGATGATTGGCACTTGTCCATAAATGTTGAGTTCTTTAAGAGCCTCGCAAGCGGCCGAAAGTTGCCCTTTGCCACCATCAACGATGATGAGGTCGGGCAGGTCAGATTTGTCTTCCAGCAATCGGGCGTATCGACGACCGACAACCTCCTTCATGGTTGCAAAGTCGTTAGGCCCTTCGACAGTTCTTGGAATATAATGCCGATAATCTCGCACCGAGGGCTGACCGTTAATGAAGCAAACCATTGCCGACACGGGGTTAGTGCCTTGAATATTCGAGTTATCGAAGCACTCAATATGCCGTGGGAGGGTTTTTAGCTGCAAATCTTGTTTGAGTTTTACCAAAACCCGATCTCGCTTATTGGTTGCTCCACTGGCGGCAATGGCTTCTCGCTCGGCTTTTTCACGCTGAAAATACATCACGTTTTTGAGCGACATTTCCATTAATTTGCGTTTATCGCCAATTTGCGGCACGGCCAACTCGGCTTTCATATCAATTTCGAGCGGAATATTGGTCACGATTTCCTTCGATTCGCTTTCGTACAACTGCCGTAGTTCAACAATCATCAGCATCAAGATTTCTTCTTCGGTTTCTTCCAATTTTTTCTTGATTTCGAGCGTTTGGCTTTGCGTAATTGTGCCGTTAATTACCTTCAAATAATTGACATAAGCCGCACTTTCGTCTGATACAATACTGAATACATCTAAATCTTTGATGGCAGGATTGACGACCGTGGCTTTACTCTGATAATTTTGCAGAAAATTGAGCTTTAACTTAAATTGGTGGGCCTCCTCGAAGGCAAGTTTGGTGGCCGATTCTTGCATTCTCTGCACAAAATACTGCTTTGCCGAGGCCAAATTTCCCCGTAAAATATGGTGTACTTGCTCAATTTCTTTGTTATAATCTTCTTCCGATTGGCGGTTTTCGCAGGGGCCTTTGCAGTTTCCGATATGAAATTCTAAGCAAATCTTAAACTTTTTGTTCGCAACGTTATCCTCCGAAAGATTCAAAATACAAGTACGAATGGTGTATAACTGACTAAACATTTCGAGCAAAGCGTACATTGCTTTTGAGTTTACAAACGGCCCGTAGAGCTTGCCTTTGGTCTTATCCTCGATGCGGCGGGTGGTAATTACCCTCGGAAAACGCTCATTTGTGACGCACACAAAGGGGTACATTTTATCATCTCGCAAGAGAATATTAAAGCGGGGTTGATGTTTTTTTATGAGGGTGTTTTCGAGCAAAAGGGCATCGTATTCGGTCGGAACAATGGTAAATTCGAGCTTACGAATACATATCACCAAGCGGCGGGTTTTGCGGTCGTGTCGATTAAAATTATAGAAATAACTGCTGACCCGATTTTTTAGATTTTTAGCTTTTCCGACGTAAATAATCTCGCCTGTTTCGTCAAAATAGCGATAAACCCCAGGCTCTTCGGGAAGCTGCGACAGTACTGATTTATAATCAAACGTTATTTCGGACATAATCTAAACACAAATTTAAACTTTGCCCAAAACTGGGCTTTTAAACAATAAAATTATTATACGGTTGAATATTTATTCAATGGCTCTATGTTTGACAACTATTTGCTTAATTTTGTTCAAAACTATATAAAATAAATCGAGTCCATGCTTTTTATCAAAAACATTGCGGTATTCGGTATCGTCATTGCCTGCTGTCTGTTTCCAAAATCTAATATTTTTGCCCAACCTTCGGGCTTTATTGACGAATCCATTTCGGAGGATTGGGTTACGCCCGTTGGACTAACATTTGATGCCAACGGGAAAATGTACGTTTGGGAAAAAAATGGCAAAGTCTTTACGGTCACTAATGGCGTAAAATCCGCCCGACCAATTATTGATATCAGTCGAGAAGTGCTCGAATACGGCGACCACGGACTAAACGGATTCGCTCTCGACCCTGATTTCTTGAAAAACGGTCTTGTATATCTCATGTACGCCGCCAAACGCCACCACGTACTAAACTTTGGTACGCCCAACTACAACCCCGACGACGAAAGCCCCTTTCAAAATACCATTGGACGCATAACTCGCTACAAACTCATTGATTCAAGCAACTTTTGGATCATGGATTCGACATCAAGGAAAGTATTGGTCGGCGAATCTTCCGCTACGGGAATCCCAATTTTGGTTGATAACCACGGTGTTGGCTCGTTGGTTTTTGGGCTTGACGGCACACTTCTGGCTACTACTGGCGATGCTTCATTAGCTTCGGAAGGAACCGACGGCTTAGAAGATGATAGCAAAAACGACTGGTTTCAGGGAGCAATTAACTTGGGATTTATCACGCCTCAGGAAAATATCAATGCGTACCGAAGTCAATATTTAAACTCAATGAATGGTAAAATCCTCCGCATTGACCCTGCTACGGGCGATGGACTTCCGTCAAATCCTTTTTTTGAAAGTGGCAAACCCCGCTCACCCAAATCACGAATTTGGAGCTACGGACTGCGAAATCCGTTTCGTTTAAGCGTCAAACCAAATACGGGTAGTACCAACGCTAAGGACGGAAATCCTGGAACGATTTACTTGGGCGATGTGGGTTGGTTTCATCGGGAAGAAATAAATATTGCTACCAAAGGCGGACTAAATTTTGGCTGGCCTACTTACGAAGGCATTGATTTTGTTAATAAATCGTTCAATAATGCCGAATATTTACCAAAAACTCACCAAAAACCCGTCATTGATTACCGTGGAACTTTCGCACAGGGCTTGGTTAATGGGGAGCCTTTTGCCGTTGGTTCGCCTCAGTTTAAAGGCAATAAATTTGCGGGAAACTCTTCCATCGGAGGTTTATGGTACAACTTCCAACAATTTCCGAGAGAGTATCAAAACCTGTATTTTCATGGCGATTATGAAGGTTGGATAAAGGCCTTCAAATTTGATGAAAAAAATAACCCCGTTGAAGTTATTGACTTCGTGGCAGACGTTCACCCGACTTCGTTTGCTATTAACCCAAAAGATGGGGCGATTTATTATACCAATTATTTTTACCCGAATATCCACGAAATCAGGCGTTTTTATTATAATCCAAACGCCAATCGTCGGCCGATGGTTGTGCAATCTGCCAATCCAATTTTCGGAAAATCTCCCCTAAACGTAACATTCAGGGGCGGCGACTCCAAAGACCCCGAAGGCACGACTCTCAAATACGAATGGAGCTTTGGCGATGGCAAAACCTCCACCGAAGCAAATCCTACTTATGTGTATGACTCAAACGGAAAAAGTTCGACATATAATGTAAGCGTAAAAGTGACCGATGCGGCGGGACTTTCGGCTACCAAAACAATGCGTATCTTTGTTGATAATACACCCCCCGTTATCAGCAACACGAGTATTGATAAAATTGAGGTGTTTGATAACACCAAAGATTTTCCGATAACGTTTAACGCCCAAGTAACCGATGCCGAACAGGGACAAGAAAAACTTAGTTATGTGTGGTCGGTGCTGCTATTTCATGATGATCACATTCATTTTGTGACTTCTGCTTACAGGCTCAATGCCGAAGCCGTGCTGGGAACAATTCCGTGCGATGCCCAAAGTTATGCCTATAAAGTTACGCTCACGGCCACCGATTCGGAAGGATTGAGTGCGACTTACGAAAAAATAATCAGACCAAATTGTGTACTGGGGGTTGAAACCTTAAATAATCAAATAAGCATCGGCCCCAACCCTACTCAACAGTCGGTTGATATTTTTCCAATAGACGAACTGACCAATAAGAGCCTAAAAATTACTTTATTTAACGAAAAAGGCAATATTCTGCTCGAAAAAGAAGGTTTCTGGCCCGAAATAAAGCCAGTTCTCGACAAAACACTCATCGACGCAACACTTGGAATGTACCTCCTAAAAATCGTAACCAACAGTTTCTCAAAGACATTTAAGGTAATCAAAAATTAAATTTTATTTTTTTCGGTAAAATATTTGGAATATCGTTTTTTATAAATTTACTTTGTATTACAAAGTTCTTTTTGACAATACAAAATGCACCTGAATCAAATCAAAATATCCTTTACCGTTAGTCGAGCAACGCTAAGTTTAGTTTTACTTTCGGCTTTATGCTGTGCATTACTCATCATAAGAGCTATCCAGACCGAGCAAATCAGGGGTTTATTTTTGCTTTGGAATCTTTTCTTGGCTTGGGTACCGCTTTTTTTCTCGCTCACTGCCCGAAGATTTTCGTTGTCCACGGCTAAAACGAGTAAATTTACTCGAATACTGATTTACACGAGTTTAGCTTTTTGGTTGTTGTTTTTTCCAAACGCTCCTTATATTATCACCGATTTAATTCACTTAGGTGAGTACAATTCTAAAATTTTGTGGTTCGATACGGTGGGCTTTTTCATAGCTGCATTGGCAGGAATCAGCACTGGATTATACTCTCTTTATGTGGCTCATCATACGCTTAATAAACTGACCAGCAGGCTTTTAGCGTGGATAATCGTTTCGACAAGCGTGGTACTTTCGGGTTTTGGCTTGTACCTTGGGCGGTTTGTACGGTTCAATAGTTGGGATTTATTTACCCAGCCGTTTTTCTTATTACGTCAATCGCTGCACGAGCTACGAAATCCCTTGGCGATTCAGACGACACTCGTTTTTACGTTAGTCGTGATGGTGCTTTATGTCGCAATACTCATCTTAATTCCGAACCGTCATGCAAGTTTCAAAGATGTTGCGTAGTTTCATTCCTGCTTTGGCTGGGCTACGGTTTTTAATGCACGAAAACAATGCGAAATTTCATTTGTTAATAACTGTAATCGTCTTATCAGCAGGATTTTATCTAAAAATATCGATCATCGAATGGACAATCATTTTGATACTTATAGGTTTGATTTTAGCTGCCGAAACTTTCAATACGGCTGTCGAAAAACTCTGTGATTTTGTATCGCCTCAATACCATGCAGACATCGGAAAAATTAAAGATTTGGCAGCCGCCGCAGTTTTAATCGTAGCCACAGTGGCAGCTATTATTGGCATTATCATATTTTTACCAAAATTATTTACTCATTTGGAGTTCGATTTGCCTTGAATGCTTCATTTTTAAATTCACTCATTCACTCATTCACTCATTAATTTATGAACGAACATCTCGAAAACCTCAAAGAAATTCGCTCCTTGATGGAACGCTCCTCAAAATTCCTTTCACTGAGTGGCATTTCGGGTATTGCGGCGGGCGTATGTGCCTTAGTAGGTGCGTGGTATGCTTACGCCATATTGCACGTCGATGGTTCGAGTTTGTTGAGTAATGCCGATATTAGGCATGAGATTGTACCGAAACTAATCATCGAAGCATTGATTGTGTTGGCGTTTGCCTTGTTGTTTGGCACCCTTTTTACAGTCCGAAAGGCCCGCAAACAAGGCCTAAGTGTTTGGAACAAAGCCTCGAAATTATTGTTACTCAATTTGATGATTCCGCTCGTTGCGGGTGGGCTGTTTTGCCTCGGAATGTTGTACCACGGTTTCTTTTGGTTATGTTTTCCTGCGACTTTGGTTTTTTATGGCGTGGCGTTGGTGAGTGCCAGTAAATATACGTTGCATGATATTTTTTATTTGGGCCTTGCCGAGATAATTTTGGGGATATTAGCACTTTTTTTGGCCAAATACAACTTGATTTGTTGGGCGTTGGGCTTTGGCGTATTACACATTATTTATGGTGCGGTGATGTACTTTAAGTATGACAGAAGCCCCCTAACCCCCAGAGGGGGAATGAGATGGTAAAGATTAAAAAAACAGAAAATTTAATTGCTGAAAGTCAAAAATGACAATTTTACAGAACTTCAATAAAGCATTTGAAAGTAAAGCCCGACTCGGTATTATGTCGGTGCTGATGGTTGATGATGCTGTAAGTTTTGTGGTGCTGAAAGATTTATTGAACATGACCGATGGCAACCTTGCCACGCACCTGCGAGCCTTAGAAGAAGCTGATTACATTTCGTTCAAAAAAGAATTTATTGGCCGTAAACCGAGTACAGTTTACAGCGTAACCGATACTGGTAAGCAAGCGTTTAATGAACATCTGAACGAATTGGAAAAGTTTATTAAAGGCACATCGTGATATTTTTTTATACCTTTACTTTGACTTTCAAAGTACTTTTAGATATTTTTTTAATTTTAAATCCCAAATCAACATGGAAAACTCAGCACCAAAACAAACTTTTCTTGCCCGAAATGCAGCACTTATTAAAGGCTTTTTTATTGGATTTTTGATTTTACTGCTACTCATTCCGACGTTCATGATTCAGTCACTGATTACTGAGCGTGAGGGACGAAAAACTGAGGTCGTCAGGGAAGTAAGCTCCAAGTGGGGCAACAGCCAACAGCTAATCGGGCCAATACTCCGAATACCGTTTTACGAAATAACCAAAACCGAAATACTTAACGCCGCAGGAAAGAAACAAACCGAACAAACCAAGACGCTCGAATATGCTTATTTTCTACCTAATCAGTTGCTAATCAATGGATTAATAAATCCAGAAAAGCGAAGTCGAGGCATTTATGAAATCGTTGTTTATGGCTCAAAGATGCGTTTTGAAGGAGATTTCACGGGTATTTCTTTTGACCAGTTCAAGGTTTTGCCCGAAAATATTTTGTGGAAAGATGCCAGTATTATAGTAACTCTTAGTGATTTTCGGGGCATCGAGGAAGACATCGAACTCGACTGGAACGGCAACAAATCGGCATTTAGTTCGGGCATAAAACTGCCTTTCGACCAACAGTCAAACAATTATCTTTCGGGAATTTCGACACCAGTACGCATCAATGACGAAGGAAAAGGAAAATATGTTTTTCATTTTGAAACAAGCCTCAAAGGCTCAGAATCACTCAATTTTATTCCCGTGGGCAAAACTACAACCGTGGCTTTGAAATCAAACTGGCCGAATCCGAGTTTCGTTGGTTCTTTTTTACCCGACAAGCGAGCGATTTCGGCTAATGGATTTTCGGCTTCATGGAAAGTGCTTCACCTCAACCGAGATTTCCCCCAACAATGGGCAGGGGTTGCCCCAACGTCATTGAACCAATCAAGTTTTGGTGTCAATCTCATCACGCCAAACGACGGCTATCAGCAAAGCAGCCGCTCCGTGAAGTACGCAATCTTAATTATTGCCCTGACATTCGTGGCGTTTTTCTTTATCGAAATCCTCAACCAAAAGCGAGTACACCCCCTCAATTATATATTGATTGGCTTGGCATTGTGTATATTTTATACACTTTTGATTTCGATTTCTGAGTTTCTTTCTTTCAACGTTTCATACTTTTTGGCGAGCATAATGACCATCGGTTTGGTTTTTTTGTATTCAAAAAGTATCTTTCAGAATACTCTCTTGGCGGGCATGGTGAGCTTAGTAATGCTTACGCTTTACGGTTTTATATTTATCATTATCCAGTTGGAAGATACGGCTTTGCTCATCGGAAGCATAGGTTTGTTCCTGATTTTGGCAATAACGATGTACATTTCCCGAAAAATAGACTGGGCAAATGTGGGAGTGAAAAATGCTTAAATATATGTTCCAATTTGTGCCACACCTCGAAGGTGTGGCACAACCAAACTTCAATCAACCACCATGTTTACTTATAATCACAGAGCTTTTATGAGCTTCACTGCATTATTTATTATCGAATCGCTGATTGCAATATTCGTGCATGACACCATCATTCGCCCATTTTTTGGAGATTTTTTGGCGGTTATTGGCTTGTTTTTTTTGCTAAAATCATTTTTAAATTTATCAGATAAAGTACTGATTTTGGCAAGTTTGGGTTTTGCTTATTTTTTAGAATTGCTCCAATATTTAGACTTTTTGGCTTGGTCGGGCTTAAAAAACTACCGATTATTGGCCATAATCATCGGAAGTTCGTTCGACTGGGGCGATATTCTGGCCTACACTTTTGGGGCGTTGGCGTTGGCTTCTGCTTCGGGTCTGACGGCACGTCTGACCAATAAAAACCTTGCCAAATAAACGCATCACTAAAAACGCAACACTAAAAACTCAGCACTAAAAATGTCTTTCGTAAACCAAAACTCTATCGTTCGTCAAATTTGGGGCAAAGCCGACACCATTTTATTTATTTTTGGTGGAGCTGCGGCCGAATTTGCACTCAACAAAGCCGTTGATTGGTTGTATTTCACTGGAAAACTCCCCGCCGACCCGTTGGCAAGGTTGTTTTCTACGGTGGTTTATTCACAAAAAATCCTTTTTTCAGACCAAAAAACCGCCCTCGAATCTATCGACAAAATCACGGCTATCCACCAATCCGTTGAGCAAAACCGAGGCATGAAAATTCCCGATTGGGCATACCGAGATGTACTTTTTATGTTGATTCATTACTCAATTTCGGCTTTTGAACTCTTGGAAAGAAAGCTCTCAGAGGCTGAAAAAGAGGAAACATTCGACGTTTTCAAGCGAATGGGCGAACGAATGAAACTGAAAGATTTGCCATCAAATTATCAAGATTGGCAAATCGCACGGAAGCAACATTTGTACGAAAACCTATGCAGAAGCACTTATACGCATGATTTATACCAACAATACCGCAAACATTTGGGTTTGCTACGGTACTTAATTTTGCTCGAAGCCCAAAAGCTCGTCGTTCCGAATCGGGTAAAAACCCTACTTTCGTTGTCAAGTTTTACAGCACTAAAACCTTTTCTGCTATTATATAAATTCACACAAAAAATGAAGGTCGATAAGTTTTTGAAGCAAGCCCTTTTGCCGCCAGCCTACGCCCAACAAATCATGGCTTTGGACAGAGTGGCGTAGGTTGGTAGTACAATTTCCCAAATTGTTTATGGAGTATCTGTACAATTTAGAAAAATGTGCTACGACAAAGCCAAAGTTTTTTCGTAATTTTGCAAACTAATCAAAAACAAGCTCGAATGAACGCTGGACAATCTTATTGCTCTTTTTGTGGCAGACGAAAAAATGAAGTTGAATTATTAATATCAGGTACTGAGGCGAATATTTGCAATAGTTGTGTCGAACAAGGATACCAGTTGGTGCAGCAAGAATTAAATATCGAACCTGCTCCACCAAAAAAAGAAAAGAAAAAGAAAACAGAGCTACCCAAATTTGATTTGCGGCCGCCAGTATCGCTCAAAAACCACCTCGACCAGTTTATAATTGGGCAAGATGAAGCAAAAAAAGTACTGAGCGTTGCGGTTTATAACCATTACAAACGCCTCACCCAACCGAAGCGTGATGATGATGTGATGATTGAAAAATCGAATATCATTATGGTAGGCGAAACGGGTACGGGCAAAACCTACTTGGCTCGCACGATTGCGAAGGTACTTCAAGTGCCGTTTGCCATTGCCGATGCCACAGTCCTGACCGAAGCTGGGTACGTGGGCGAAGATGTTGAAAGTATTTTGAGCCGATTGCTCCAAGCAGCCGATTTTAATGTTGAACTGGCCGAGCGTGGCATCGTTTACATTGACGAAATTGATAAAATTGCCCGTAAGGGAGATAATCCGTCCATCACCCGTGATGTGAGCGGCGAGGGTGTGCAGCAGGGACTTTTGAAACTTTTGGAAGGCTCAATCGTGAGCGTGCCACCGCAGGGCGGACGCAAGCACCCCGAACAAAAATTGATTCAGATTAATACCGAAAATATCCTTTTTATCTGCGGAGGAGCGTTTGACGGAATCGACCGCCACATTGGCAAGCGTATGAATACCCGTCCGATTGGTTTCTCAAATGGCGGAAAAAATATCGAACTCTCAAGCGATACGAGCTTGCTAAGGTTTGTAACGCAGCAAGATTTGAAGTCATTTGGCTTGATTCCCGAACTTATTGGACGTTTGCCGCTCTTGACTTACCTCAACCCACTCGACCGTGACGCTTTACGACGGATTTTGACCGAACCCAAAAATGCTTTGGTAAAACAATACCAAAAACTTTTTGCCATGGAAGATGTAAAACTTGAATTTTCGGACGAAGCTCTCGAATTTATTGTCGATCAAGCCATGGAATACAAACTCGGAGCGAGAGGTTTACGCTCGGTTTGCGAGGCAATCATGACCGATATTATGTACGAAATTCCTTCGGATAAAACCATCAAGCATTTCACGCTAACCCTCGATTACGCCCAAAATATGTTTGAGCGTTCGGCGTTTTATCAACTTAAAATAGTTGCGTAATTAGCCTTTTTTTGAGAATACAACAAAAGCGACAAGTGGTCTTGCCGCTTTTGTTGTTTTATTGACTTCCAGTACCTTACTTCTAACACCGTCCAAATCTGCTTCATCAAGGTATTTTGCACCGTATGGCATAAATTTTGACTATAGAGCAAAACCTAAATAATCGTTTTTTCTTCAAAATTCACTTTTTCAATGTATCCATTGGATAAGTTTATTGCTATTGATGCTACCGTCTGATAAGTATCCTGCTTTTTGATGTGCATGAGGTATGCTTTTTGTGCCAAGTGTGGAGAGAATAGTTCCGTTTATTAATAACACAACGGGATGCTTTCTCAACAAAATAAAAAAGGCATATTTTTCCTAATATACTATGAACAGTGCAACGAGGTGTAGCAACAACAGTACGTCAATATCCGTAAAAGCCTTATGGATAGCGGTTTACGTCTTGGTCAGTATGGCAAGTTTTGGTCAAGTCACTTACCGTGTCGGTCTGGACACTGACAATAAAACGTATCGCCTCTACATGAAATCGGCCGTTGGCTATACCAATGCACAAGCCAAGATAAGCACCGCTCAAATGACAATCGTCGTACCGCACGGTAGCGGGGCAAATCAGTTTTTACCAACCAATGTGCGAGGAAAACAAGTGGGTACGGAACAAATGACTTGGAGTATTTCAAGAATAAATGCCCCGATTGAAAACCCTCTATTAGATTATATTTCGTTTGGTTACAGTGGTAGCGGAAATCCTATCTTATTTTCCATCAATACAAATGAAGAAATCGAACTGCTAAATTTTCAACATCTTGCCAACTGTACGGGTATAGTAAAACTTATCACGGGAACAGACCCGTTCTTGGCACCAAATTCAAAAAATAGTAATCCTGCCAACCAAATCACAATATTGGGTTTTGGAGCGGGTAATGCGTACAGTGCAAATTACGGCGGGAATGTAAATTGTCAGAATCAATCTCCCGACCTCACGATTGGCCTAACGGGTAGCTCAACGATTACATCTGGAATTAACACAAACTATTCAATTTTGGTAAGTAATATTGGCTCAGTGAATTCTTCGGGACAAATAACTGTTAGCACTACCCTACCAGCAGGCGTTAACTATAATTCCTTTACGGGTTCGGGGTGGAGTGTAAATGCAGCCACACAAAGTAACGGAACAACTATCATAACAGCTACGAGCAACGGAATAATTGCGAACGGTGGCTCGGCAAATCAGTTGTTGCTTAACGTAACGGCTGGTGCAAGCGTTGGCAACTCAATGACGCTAACAAGTGCCGTTTCGGGAGGTGGTGATGTGAATTTGAGCAATAATACGGCAAATATGAGTTCGGCGGTGGCGGTGGCTACTCCAAACCTTGCTTTAACACTCACTGGCTCATCAACGATGGCGGCCAACACATCAGGCAATTATACACTGAATATTGCCAACAATGGCAATGCCGCTACCAGCGGAACGGTTTCGGCGAATATTATTTTGCCTAATGGTTTGTCATATACTTCGTTTACGGGTAATGGCTGGGCTTATGGCAGCAGCACACTTCAAAATGGCGGAGCAATCAAGATTACTTTTACTAATAATGCCATCATTAATGCCAATGCGAGTGCCAATCCCTTGGTTTTGAATCTCACAGCGGGCAGTAATGTTCTCCAAAATATGGTATTGCCCTTGATTGCTACTATCACGGGTGGTGGGGATATTACGCTTGACAATAAAACGGCTTCGGTCAATATTACAATCGTAGGCGTGAGTTCGCCCAATTTAACGTTGGCCCTTTCGGGAGCTAATAGTATCGTAGCGGGAAGTAGTAATAATTTCACTATTAATGTTGGTAATTCAGGCACTACCGCAACGGCAGGGCAAATCACTTTGACCACTACCTTACCCGCTGGTTTTGCTTATAATTCGTTTACGGGAGTGGGCTGGAATGTAGTTGCTACGCCACAAGCCAATGGCACAACCCTGCTCACGGCAACTTATAACGGTAGCCTACAAGCGGGTGCCGTAGCAAATCCTCTAATCATCAATTTTACACCACAATTAAATTCAGGCACGGGAGCATCGTATATCATCAACGGCTCGGTTTCGGGTGGTGGCGTTACGAATAATGTTTCAGCAAACTATAGTACCGTCGTTACATCGCCCAGTAATGTTACTATGCTCATCACGGGTTCAAATAACATTACGGCAGGAAGCACGGGCAACTATACTTTTACACTAATAAATAACGGCTCGACACCCTCAACTGCAAATTTTACAAATACCATCACGCTTCCCGCAGGTGTGAGTTATAATTCTTTCACAGGAAACGGCTGGAATTTTATCAATGCCGTACTTCAACCAAATGGTACTACAATACTCACTTTCACTCATAGCAATACCATTGCGGGCGGTGGTAGCTCGTCACCTTTGAACCTAAATCTTTCTTTTGCTAATAATTTGACTAACAATTCAAATTTAACCATTAACTCAAATCTATCGGGTGGAGGCAACATTACGAATACAAACTTTATTCTAACTGTTTTGGCTAATCAAAAACCCGATTTGACCCTAAACATCAACGGAACGACAACGACAAGTCCAGGCGGTACGGCTGCTTATACTGTCGTGGTAAATAATACTGGAAACGCTCCGACGACGGGGCAAATAACAGCTTCGGTGAGTATTCCGAATGGTTTGACATATACTTCTTTTTCGGGAAACGGCTGGACTTACGGCAGTAGCACCCTACAAACTGGCGGAGCGATTTTGGTAACTTTTACTACGAATCAAGTAATCGGGGCGGGAAATTCAAGCAGTAATTTAATCGTCAACTTGACGGCTGGAAGTAGCTTAGTCAATAACACAAATCTAACAATTACAGTCAGCACATCGGGCGGAGGCGAAACAAATACCACCAATAATACGGCATCAACAAATCTCATCATTAGCACACAAGGAAGCCAAATGCTATCTGCAAGCATTACTGGTCTTACGGTAATAAATGCTAATGTTCCGTATAATTACACCATTAATCTAAGCAATACAAGCAATGTGGCTACCACTGGGCCCGTAATAGTGAATACAATCTTGCCCGCAGGAATTATCTACAATAGTAGTTCGGGTATCGGGTGGACATCAACCGCAGTACCACAATCTAACGGCACAACTTTAATTGTATCAACCTACAGTGGCATAATTCCGAGAAATGGTTCGGCGAATGGTTTAATATTAAATATAATTCCTTCAGGAACGCTTCCTGCGGGCAGCGTAGTGCTTATCAATGGTTCGATTTTAGGCGGTGGTAGCAATAGTACTTTTAGCATAAATCTGACAGTATCAAGCAGCAACGTAACAGCCGATTTGGGCGTGAATGTGGTACTTGATAACAAAACACCTGCACTCGGTCAAATCATTAATTATACTTTCAGCATCTATAATGGCGGTACGGGTTCACCCCAAAATATTCTGAATCAAATTTCACTTCCTGCGGGATTTGTGCTTACAAATTTTGATTCAAACGGCGGAAACTATGACCCAAAAACTGGACTTTGGACAATCGGTTTGCTCCCCGCTGGACAAACATACACACTCACTATTTCGGGAAAACCAAGTATCGAAGGCATTGATTTTGCAACGATTCAGCTTATCACTTCGAGCCTACAAGATAATAATTTGAGCAATAATAACGCCAATGTCTGTTACGCAACGCCCGTGAGTTTGTGTGCGGGCGAGGGCTACGTTGCGTATCTTGGCAAGCAAAATAGTAACTTTAAATGGTTTAGAAATTCGACCCAAATCAGCAACGCAACCGCCGATTCACTGCTCATTACCACTACGGGCGTTTATTCGGCCATTTATATCAATAGTTGTGGAGAAACCATAAATACACCATCGCTCACGATTACGGCTGGAGCTTTACCAAATTCGCCCACAATTACGGCTAACAAAAGTAATATTTGCATTAACGAAGCCGCCCAACTGACTGCCTCATCTTGCGGCCTGGGTACACTCACTTGGAGTACGGGCGTTACTGCCTCAACAATTAGCATCAGTGTAGCAGGCACATACACCGCTACTTGTACCAACGCCTGCGGCATGAGTCAAGCATCAAGCCCATTTGTACTGACTTTCGACTGTCAGAATATTGGTCGTATCGGTGACATTGTTTGGTACGACACCAACAACAATGGCAAGCAGGATATTAGCGAAATGGGCGTAAAAAACGTAGTTTTAGAACTACACAAAGACGGTATTTTTACAGGAATCACCACGACAACTGACAATCTCGGAAAATACTTTTTCCCGAATCTTGCGTCAGGTAATTATCAGGTAAAAATCATCAAAACAAGTTTACCTCCGAGTTATCTACTTTCGGCTAAAAGCAACTTACCAGCCGTGAATGACAGCTTGGATACGGATTTTGATTTTACGACCGCATTTAGTCAAATCGTGAATATCAATACTGCTACGCCAACCCAAGAGAGCAACCTAACTATTGATGCGGGAATCAGACTAAAACCCGAAGCTACCATCAGCGACCCTTGCAAGTGCTTTGGTGTTGAATACGATTTGAACGAAAAGAAAGAACTCTTTGAAACAGTAACAATCAATGCCTCATCAAACGAAACTTGGCGGGTAATTCAGCAAACGTTAATGTTATTATTAGACTCCCTGAATAAATAACCAGTACCGCTTGGCACTAATTTAGTAGAGGTTTCGGAAGGAAAATACGAATTGATTTTCACGCACTAAGATAACATTTG
>JANNEN010000052.1:0-9215 GCA_031378715.1 Emticicia sp. | reverse complement strand
ACTCTGCGGCCTGTTTTCTCCGAAGCCCCCACCGAGCCGAGGCTGGTTTTGATTATTTGATAATCATTCAAAATTCGTTTTCTATTTTCCGAATCTTCAATAGTAAGTTTTAATTCTTTCGATAAATTAGTGTTTGTCAGTCCATCTTGAATCAATTCTTTGACAACTTCTCGCTGGGCAACTAAGTTTACTAACGAAATAAACGGCACTTTTATTAGATTTTTAGCAATTTTATACGAAATCCAGCTTGTTTTGTAGCAAACCACCTGCGGAATACCAAAAAGTGCGGTTTCGAGTGTGGCTGTTCCCGACGTAACCATTGCCCCCGTACTGTTGAGAAGCAAATCATAGGTTTGGTCAATGACGAGCGAAATATTTTCTCCTAAAAACTGCTCATAAAACGCAATCGGCAAATTACTCACGCCCGCAATAACGTACTGATATTCAGGAAAGTTTGCTTTGGTTTTGAGCATCAAACCCAACATCTTCTGTACCTCTTGCTTACGACTCCCTGGCAAAAGGGCGATTATCTTCTTTTCTGATAAATTATTTTCGGGCAAAAAATCGGAATTAGGCTCAAAGTCCGCAATGGCATCAAAGAGCGGATTTCCAACAAATTCGACCTCAAAATCGTATTTTTTAAAAAAATCTACTTCAAATGGAAATATAACAAAAAGATGATTGACGTTTTTCTTCAGTTGCCACGCACGGTTCTGATTCCAGGCCCAAACCTTGGGCGAGATGTAATAAAATACTTTATAATCTTGTTGTGCTGCCCACTTTGCAATCCGCATATTGAAGCCCGCATAATCAATCAAAATGATTGCATCGGGCTTGAAATGAGTTATTTCTTGCTTGCATTCACTGATAAAACCCAGAATCTTAGGCAGATTTTTTATGACTTCCCAAAAACCCATGAACGCCAAGTCTCGGTAGTGTTTCATAATTTTAGCACCAGCAGCTTGCATATAATCGCCTCCCCAAGCATTAATGATGGCTTGATTATCAGACTTTTGAATAGCTTTTACAAGATTTGAACCATGCAAATCACCCGAACGTTCACCCGCAATGATAAAGTATTTCATAAATCTAATGAGTGAATGAGTAAATGAGTGAATGAATGAGTGAATGAGTGAAACAGATTCAATCATTAAGACATTCAGAATTAAATTTCCCCATAATATTCTACGAAATGCTTGGCTGTTTCTACTAATTTTATTACATGGAGCGTTCCGTTGCAATAGTTTGGTATAATTGGTTGCAGGATTTTCCAAATTTCGACCGCAAAGACTTCCGTTGTTGGGAGTTTTCCTCGCAAGAAATCCACGTCGGTATTCAAGAAAGTATGATCAACTTTATCAACAATTTCTTGTTTCATGATTCTACTGAGGTCTTTCAAATCCATCACATAACCTATTTCTTCGTTAATTTCACCTTTCACGGTCACATAAAGCTCCCAATTATGCCCATGAATATTTGAACAAAGTCCAAAAACCTCGCTATTTTTTTCTTTCGACCATTTGGAATTATAGAGTTGGTGAGCAGCATTAAAACTCTCTTTTCGAGTAATGTAAATCATTTGTTTTAGTAAATTTTGAACAAATTTATCAAGAAAATACTTTAAGTCACCAAGTAAAAGGCATTTTCTCAAAAAAATACAATTAAATCAAAGTTTAGTCTATGGATTTTTACGAAGCAATGTCTTAATTTTGCAGACTATTTTTTTAGATAGAAAACACTATGATAATCGTAACGGGAGCCGCAGGCTTTATTGGTAGTTGCTTGATTCAGCGATTGAATCAAGACAATTTTAATTTTATTATTGCGGTTGATGATTTCTCAAATCCATTAAAAATGAGGAATTTAGCCAACAAAAAGATTCAAGAGTTCGTCCATCGAGATGTTTTTTTTGAGTGGTTAGAACGCAATCAAGCCGAAGTCGAATTTTGCTTTCACATTGGAGCCAGAACTGATACGACTGAATTTGATACCGAAATTTTTGATCGCCTAAACCTTAATTATACCAAACAGCTTTGGAAAAAATGCCATGAGTTTCAGATTCCTTTGGTTTATGCTTCTTCGGCCGCAACCTACGGTGCAGGCGAGTTGGGCTACGACGATAACGAATCGGTGATTCCTCAACTGAAGCCACTGAACCCGTACGGTGACTCGAAGAATGATTTTGATAAATGGGCCCTGCAACAAAAAAATGCTCCTTTTTTTTGGGCAGGCTTGAAGTTTTTTAATGTTTATGGCCCCAATGAATATCACAAGAACAGAATGGCATCGGTGATTTTTCATTCATTTAACCAGATTAACAAAAACGGTAACATCAAATTATTCAAATCTCATCGCCCCGATTTCAATGATGGCGAACAAATGCGAGATTTTATTTATGTTAAAGATTTGATTGACGTCTGTATTTTCTTGATGCACGCTCGCCGCAATTCGGGCATTTACAACCTCGGAACGGGCATCGCTCGTACTTTTCTTGACCTTGCCAAAGCTACTTTCACGGCATTGAACCTACCGCCCAACATTGATTTTATTGATACGCCGATTGATATTCGAGATAAATACCAGTATTATACGCAGGCTAATATGAGTAAATTGCGGCGAATTGGCTACAAAAAACCATTCACCAGCCTCGAAGATGCCGTTGAAGATTATGTAACTAATTATCTGGTGGGCGAAAAGTATCTTTGATAAGGAATGTAGTCGATAGCTTTCAAACGATTGTTTATGGCATTACAAATTGTAAACTATCAACGATAAATTTACTCTTCGTTTGTCAATAAAATATTTCAAATTTCTCAAAACGCAAAATGTCTGAAAATAACGCATATTTATTGCTATTTTTGCAAACATTTGAGTACTCGTCAAGTTTTAAACTTGGCAAACTAAACTCCTTTGAGTTGCTAATACTTGATTTTGAACTCAAAAAAAACATTTAATTCAAGAAACGTTTCAATGAAAAATATTCGTAATTTTTGCATTATTGCCCACATCGACCACGGAAAAAGCACCTTGGCCGACCGCTTATTACAATTTACTGGAACAGTATCGGGGCGAGATATGCAAGCCCAAGTACTCGACGATATGGAATTGGAGCGTGAGCGTGGCATCACGATTAAAAGCCACGCAATTCAGATGAACTACAAGTTTGAGGGCGAGGATTACGTGCTGAACCTCATCGACACCCCAGGTCACGTTGATTTTAGCTACGAAGTTTCTCGTTCGATTGCGGCTTGTGAGGGTGCTTTGTTAGTTGTCGATGCCGCACAAGGCATTGAAGCTCAGACAATTAGCAATCTCTTCTTGGCTCTCGACCATAACCTCGAAATCATTCCAGTACTCAATAAAATTGATTTGCCTGGGGCAATGCCCGAAGAAGTCAAAGACCAAATCGTGGACTTGATTGGTTGCGACCGTGATTCGATTATTCCCGCAAGTGCCAAAGAGGGCATTGGTATTAACGAAATCTTGGCGGCCATCATTCACCGAATAAAAGCCCCCATTGGTGACCCAAAAGCACCATTGCAAGCATTGATTTTTGACTCAACTTTCAATTCATTCAGAGGAATTGAGGTAATATTTCGGGTGAAAAATGGACGAATTAATAAGGGAGATAAAGTAAAGTTTATCGCCACGGGCAAAGAATATTTTGCCGATGAAGTAGGTATTTTGCGATTAACGAAAGAACCCCGTGACTACGTTGATTGTGGTGATGTGGGCTATATCATTTCGGGCATAAAAGTAGCCAAAGAAGTGAAAGTAGGTGATACGATTACGCAGGTAGATAACCCTACGAAAGAAATAATTAAGGGTTTTGAGGAAGTAAAACCAATGGTTTTTGCTGGCATTTACCCAGTTGATACCTCGGAGTTTGAGGATTTGCGTGATGCCATGGAAAAACTTCAACTTAACGATGCCGCCTTGATTTGGGAACCCGAAACCTCAGCGGCTTTGGGCTTCGGTTTTCGATGTGGCTTCTTGGGAATGTTGCACATGGAAATCGTGCAAGAACGCCTCGAAAGAGAGTTCGATATGACCGTTCTGACGACTGTACCTTCGGTAAAGTTTCATGTGGTAAACAAAAAAGATGAATACATGTCAGTTTCGGCTCCGTCCGAAATGCCCGACCCAAATTTAATCAACTGGATTGAGGAACCTTATATTAATGCCCAAATCATTACGGCCGCCGACTACGTTGGGCCAATTATTGGCTTGTGCATGGACAAGCGAGGTTTGCTCAAAAATCAAATATACTTGACCGCCACACGGGTT
The DNA here is from genome assembly GCA_031378715.1 of Emticicia sp. Lineage (GTDB taxonomy): Bacteria > Bacteroidota > Bacteroidia > Cytophagales > Spirosomataceae > Emticicia. The sequence continues at coordinate 4,928 of JANNEN010000052.1, read as the reverse complement.
GAGCTAACATTCGAGTTGCCACTTTCGGAAGTTGTTTTTGACTTTTTTGATAAACTAAAAACTATCTCCCGCGGCTATGCATCGCTTGATTATCACTTGATTGGCTACCGTGAATCTTCGTTGGTAAAGTTGGATATTCTACTCAACGGTGACCCCGTTGATGCACTTTCGGCCATCGTTCACCGAGATAAAGCCCACGATTGGGGCAAAAAATTGTGCGAAAAACTCCGTGAACTCCTCCCCCGCCAGCAGTTTGATATTGCGATTCAGGCCGCAATTGGGGCAAAAATTATTTCTCGTGAAACCGTAAAAGCTGTCCGAAAAGACGTAACGGCAAAATGTTACGGTGGGGATATATCCCGAAAAAGAAAACTTTTGGAAAAACAGAAAAAAGGCAAGAAACGTATGCGTCAAATCGGTACAGTAGAGGTGCCACAAGACGCTTTTATGGCGATTTTAAAGATAAACAACTAAAAAAACTTTTCACGGAAACCTTAAAAACCTGCATTTTTAAGGTTTTTTTGTGTATCACTCAAATACATAAAAAGAAAAAGTCAAACTAATTACAAACTTTCTCATAGGTTTTCGATGAGTTTTGGCTACTTTGTTATATTTTTGAGGGTTGAAATTTACAATTCAAAATCTAAGCAAATTTTATAAAATGGCAGAAGTAATCAGAATGCCCAAAATGAGTGACACCATGACAGAAGGTGTTATTGCGGCATGGAACAAGAAAGTAGGTGATGTTGTAAAATCTGGTGATATTTTGGCGGAAGTCGAAACCGATAAGGCAACCATGGACATGGAATCTTATTACGACGGAACGCTACTTTATATAGGAGTAGAGAAAGGTCAGGCAGTTCCCGTTGATGCAGTTATGGCCGTAATCGGAAAACCTGGCGAAGATTTTCAAGCACTTTTGAGCGGTGATGCCACCCCAAACGTACCTGCCGTAGAAACTGCGATTGAAATAAAACCCGTGACTACCGTACCCGCCACACCGATGATTCCGATGGTTGATACTTCGAGTATTAAGGCGAAAGTAGTGACGATGCCGCTATTGAGCGATACCATGACCGAGGGCGTGATTCATACTTGGCTCAAAAAAGTTGGGGATAAAATAAAATCAGGTGATATTTTGGCCGAAATCGAAACCGATAAAGCCACCATGGAACTCGAAGCCTACGAAGATGGTACTTTACTTTATATCGGAGTTGAAAACGGGCAAGCCGCTAAAATCAATGCCATCATAGCCGTAATCGGTGAAGAAGGAGCAAACTATCAGGCACTTTTGGGCGGTTTAACTCCTACCCCAGTGGCAGTTCCTGTAAAAGAATTAGTACCTGCGACAGCCCCCGCTTTGCCAACAACCGAAACCCCAAAAACCGCCCCAGCAGCCGTTTTACAAGCATCAAATACAAATGGTAGAATATTGGCATCGCCTTTGGCAAAGAAAATAGCCGAAGAGAAAGGTGTTCAATTAGCTGATATTAGCGGCACGGGCGAAGGTGGACGTATCGTAAAATCGGACGTTGATAACTTCACTCCTGCTGCCAAGCCTTCGGTTTCAACTGCTCCACAGGATTCTACAAGCACTATTGCTGCGGGAACGGAGAGTTTTGAAGAAATCCCATTGACCCAAATGCGAAAAGCGATTGCCCGTAGTTTGGCAGATTCACAATCGTCGGCCGTTGATTTTCAGCTCACAATGGAGATTTGTATGGACAAAGCCATGCAAGCCCGTGAAGTAATGAATGAAGCATCACCAGTGAAAATTTCTTTCAACGACTTGATTTTGAAAGCCTGCGGTGTGGCACTCAAAAAACACCCGAACGTAAACGCTTCGTGGCGTGAAGACCATATCAGACGCAACGCCCACGTGCATATCGGCATGGCCGTAGCGATTCCTGATGGTTTGGTTGTGCCAGTTATTCGATTTGCAGACACTTTACCTCTATCAGTTTTAGCGGCCACTACAAAAGATTTGGGCGGAAAAGCCAAGAATGGTAAACTTCAACCCAAAGACTGGGAGGGCAACACTTTTACGGTCAGTAACTTAGGAATGTTTGGTATTGAATCTTTTACGTCAATTATCAATAATCCTAAGAACGAATCGTGTATCTTGTCGGTGGGCGGAATCAAAGAAATTGTAGCCGTCAAAAACGGGCAGTTTTATCCCACCAACGTAATGAAAGTAACCCTTACCTGCGACCACCGAGTAGTAGATGGAGCAACGGGAGCGGCATTTTTGGTAACCTTAAAGCAATTATTGGAAGAACCTTACCGAATGTTGGTGTAGCACTCTTAGCAAAAGGAGCTGGAACTTATAAAAAATCACACATATGAGCAAGTCATATTCGCAGTTTACCTATGAAGATTTAGAAGCTATCAATATTGATTTTGGATTGAAAAACATTGCTTTTTCAGGAAATAGAGTTGAACCAAGCGAATTTTTAAAGAAAACATTAGAAACTAATTTAAGATTACCACTCGGTAGCGAAACGGCAAAATCCCAGTTCATTACAGCTCCTATTTTAAGTGAAATCTTGGTTAAGAATAACTTCGAGTTTACTTTTTTTGCGGGATACTCGTTTGACGTTGATAAAACCAAGGGTTTAAAGGGTATTTGTGATTATATACTTACAAAAAAACCAGACTCACCAATGGTTGATGCACCAATATTTCTCTTGGTTGAAGCAAAAAAAGATGATATTGAAGATGGAATAGCCCAATGTGCCGCCGAAATGGTCGCAGCACAAATTTTTAACGAAAGAAGAAATAATAATACTACAATTATCTTCGGTGCAGTTACCTCAGGATTAGAATGGCTTTTTTTAAAGTTAGAAGGAAATTTCGTCAGTATTGATAAAAAACGTTATTATTTGAATGATTTGAGCGAACTTCTTGGTGTTTTGCAAGATGTAGTAGATTTTTATAAGTGACAAAATATATTCGTTTGGAAAACAAAATATATGCAATCAATACACGTAGTAATAGTTTTAATAGGCCCTAAAAGATGAGCAAGTCATATTCGCAGTTTACATTTGAAGATTTAAGAGAAATTGGTTATGATTTTGGTTATAAATCACTAAATTTTAACCCTAAATTGATTACACCAAGTAATCATTTATTAGAAGACTTGGCTCATTCGAATCATGTTCCATTAGGAAGTGAAGCATCTAAATCTCAATTAATAACGACACCAATATTGAATGAAATATTATCTAAAAACAACTATTCATTCACATATTATGCAGGATACACTTTTGATGTTGATAAAACTAAGGGTCTAAAAGGTATTTGTGATTATATGTTATCTAAAAAACCTGACTCTCCAATAATTGAAGCACCGATTTTTTGCATGGTCGAAGCAAAGCGAGATAATGTCGATAATGGCATTGCCCAATGTGCCGCCGAAATGGTGGCAGCACAAATTTTTAATGAACGAAGAAATAATAATACTAAAATAATTTACGGTGCGGTTACTTCTGGTTTTGAGTGGCTTTTTTTGAGATTAGATGGTAACTTTATAAGTATCGACACCAAGCGATATTACCTCAATAATTTGAGCGAACTTCTTGGGGTTTTGCAAGATGTAGTAGATTTTTATAAATGAAAACTTGTTAGATTTATTAAAATGAAAGATTAAGTAGCTTGAAACTTTTCTCTGTACAAATCAAACTGCAGCGTTCTTAAGTGTATCAGCCTCTATTCCATTAATAAAAAAAATGAACCAAAAAATAAAGTTAATTTATCTAATTCTAACAGCAACGATTACTATTTCGTTTGCTCAAACTACACCAATTTCCAATCAAGTTTACTTTGATAAACTAATAAAAGCTGAGAAAACTACTTTTTTGGGTTATCGCTACTACACTCAAAAAAATAACACACGACTCAACTCTTTTGCCCTAAACTCACTTTTCAAAGAAGAAAAAGCAGCAAATTCAATCAATCTTTTAAGAAAATCAAAATTAATCAAAATTAGTGCTATCCTACTCATAGCTTCAACTTGGCTAATACCTGACACTAAAATACAAACTACCACATTTGGTGGTTTCCCAGCAACAGTACGTAGTCCGAATTATGGAAACCAAATACTGTCAATTGGAATAGTTGGTCTTGGTGGTTTAGCTTTTAATTTTGGGCAAAGAACAAAAAGTGAGGCGGTTATGGAATATAACAGTAAAGTAAAACGAAAATATTTTAAATAAATGACAATTCACGCAACAACAGTACTCGGAGTAATTCATAATGGAAAAGTGGCTCTCGGAGCCGATGGACAAGCGACAATGGGCAATACGATTGCCAAAAGTAATGTCAGAAAAGTACGAAAACTTTACGGCGGAAAAATATTGGCAGGTTTTGCGGGTTCGACGGCCGATGCTTTTACGCTTATTGAGCGTTTTGAAGAAAAACTAAATGCCTACGGCGGAAATATGAAACGTGCCGCCATAGAACTGGCAAAAGACTGGCGGACAGACCGATTTCTACGAAAATTAGAAGCCATGCTAATTGTGGCCAATGAATCTGAAATACTTATTATTTCGGGAACGGGCGATGTACTCGAACCCGATAATCAGATTGCGGCCATCGGCTCGGGCAGTATGTACGCCCAATCAGCAGCGATTGCCTTGCAACGACACGCCACCGAGATGACCGCCGAACAAATGGTGCAAGAAAGCCTAAATATTGCAGCCGATATTTGTATTTATACTAATCATAATATTATTATTGAAACGCTTTGATTTAGATATGGTTGTCAGTGTGGACATTGACAACGGCTACAATTATCAGTGAGGACACCAACAACGGCTTAGAAAAAAACGCCAAACGAAGATTATTCGTTTGGCGTTTTTGTTAGGCAAGTTCCAACGCTACTGATTCGGCATATTTCTCATAGATATAATCTTCTTTTTCGTAATTTC
>JANNEN010000494.1:0-3789 GCA_031378715.1 Emticicia sp. | reverse complement strand
GAAATCTGTTGCCCGAAAGTAATATTGTTGATTTAACGTTCAAAGACAAAGATAAATTAGGGCAAACCGAGGAAGATCGAAGATCGGTTTATGATATTTACTGTGAGAATAGTGCTGGCGAAAAAATAATTATTGAACTACAAAAGGCAAAACAGAATTACTTTAAAGATCGGACGGTTTATTACTCAACCTTTCCTATTCAAGAGCAGGCAGAAAGAGGCGAGTGGAATTACGCACTCAAAGCAGTTTATTGTATCGGGATTTTGGATTTCACTTTTGATGATAAAAAAAGTAGCGTTGAGCCGCACGAGGTAATTCATACAGTTCAACTTAAAGACCAGCACAACAAGGTATTTTACGAAAAATTAAAATTTGTGTATTTGGAAATGCCTAATTTTACCAAAGAAGAAACCCAACTTGAAGGCAGATTAGACCAATGGCTTTATTTTATTAAACATTTGGAAGATTTTCAGCAAATTCCAGACATTTTCAAAGATGAAATCTTTATACAAGCATTCGAGAAAGCCGAAATTGCGAAGTATAGTGAAGATGAGCGGCACGAGTATCAGCAAAGTCTGAAAGTTTTTAGAGATAATAAAGCCACTTATGATTTCGCCAAAGAAACAGCCTATGATGAAGGAAGAAGCGAGGGTATAACCGCTGGAAAAATTGAAGGAATAATCGCTGGAAAAATTGAAGGAAAAATTGAAGGAAAGATTGAGATGGCAAGACTTATGAAAACAGAAAACGAACCCATCGAAAAAATTATACGATTTACTGGCCTAACAAAAAATGAGATTGAAAAACTGTAAAGGCTTATTTCTATAAATTTAACTCATGACCACATCACAAAAAATTGCATCTATACTGTTATCAACCAAAGCCGTGAAATTAAGCCCCGAAAAGCCCTTCAAGTGGAGTTCGGGCTGGCACTCACCCATCTATTGCGATAATCGTGTAACACTCTCGTTTCCCGAAGAGCGTACTTTTATCAAGGACGCATTAGCAGAGGTTGTAAAAAAGCATTTTCCAGAGGCTACATTAGTGGCAGGTGTGGCCACGGCGGGTATTCCGCAGGGAGCATTGGTAGCTGATGCTTTGGGGCTACCATTTGCCTACGTTCGCCCAAAACCAAAGGAACACGGTATGGGAAATCAGATTGAAGGCCGCATTGAGCCTGGTCATAAAGTAGTAGTCATCGAAGATTTGATTTCGACAGGAGGAAGCTCTTTGAAATCAGTTGATGCTTTACGAGAATCAGGAATCGAAGTCGTGGGTATGGTAGCTATTTTTACTTACGGATTTGAGATTGCCGATAAAAACTTTGCCGATAAAGGCGTAAAACTCATTACCCTCGGCCATTATGATTCGCTCATTGACCAAGCAATCGCCCAGGAATATATCTCTGCCGACTCGCTTGAATCGCTGAAAGAATGGCGTAAAAATCCTGAAAAATGGGGGGTTTAAAGTTCTATAAAACGACAAAAGGCAGTCAAACTTGACTGCCTTTTGTCGTATCTATTTTATGAACGAACAAAATGTTCATTCCAAAATTACTTATTCAAAAAATCAATCGTACTTAACCCAAATAATGGCTTGCCTTCGGCTGTTGGATTTTTGAAAACCACATAAACGTTTTGCGTACCCGAAGCGGCAACGTTCATTTTCAGGGGTGCCATGCTGACCTCTGGCACTTCAACTTCGCCCAAAGATGTTCCCGTTGGTGAACCCGTGCGAATTTCTATTTTTCCGCCAACGGTTTGTCCTTTTTGTGAAAACGCACTGATTATCAGCGTTTTAACTCCCGTCAAGTCCATGTTTTTGAATACAATGTAACTATCGGTTTCGGTTGTCGTCACAATATCACCACCCAGTGCCTCCACATTAAATTTGGTTGCTCCTTTGGCTTCGTCAAAACTTGCGGCCTTTACTTTCGTACTACGCAAGGCCACCGACTCGGAGTTGCTGAGTGGGCCAATCGCCTTGCCGCCTTTATCGGTATAAGTTGCCTGAATGATGTACGCCCCTGCTTTTTTGCCTTTGTGGGCGGCCGTTTCATATACTCCTTTGATTGGTTGAGAAGCTTTTTTGGTGTCATTCAACGAAAGTATATAATCTACCATGTCACGGGCATCGGAAACTGTAATCTGTGGGTGAGCCGCCATGCCTTGCTCGCCCCAAACACCACCGCCACCTTTGATAACTTTCTCGGCCAACATATTGATATTGGTTTGTCCACGACGGTATTTTTTGGCAACATCAATGTACGCAGGTCCGATTGACTTTTTATCTATATTGTGGCAAGCCTTGCAGTCACTCTGCTCAATGAGGCGTTTGCCCGCCGTGAAGTTCATGTTTTCTTTGTGGCCTTGCTCAATCATGGTTTTGTCGAAACCTTCCAAATAATTGATATTCACCACTACATCATTTACGTCAATTCCCTTGGCAGTCGTGCCATCTTCTTTGTCGGCAACGCTTACTTCGTAGTCAATTTTTTGATCATCAAAGAAAAACGTTTTGTTCGACTTCACCGCAATATTTACCTTCGGCTCGGCATTGCCAACTTTTACCTTTACGCTTTGATTAACTTTATTTCCAGCGGCATCGGTAACGGTCAAAATAACATCATATTCGCCCGCTTTGGCAAAAGTCATTTTTGGGTTTGGCAACGTACTTACTGGTAAGCCTTTACCGAAATTCCAAGCATACTTGAGGGCATCTTTATCATAATCCATCGTTCCCTCCGACGTGAAAGCGACTTTTAGCGGAGCGGCACCCGCTTTTACATCGGCTTTTGCTACCACAACTGGCTTGCGATTGCCTGCGTTATATTCAATCACCGAGAGCGTAGCATCTTCGTTTTGTGTAAACCAATTCATGCCATAATCAAGCACAAATAGGCGACCATCTTTCGAGAAAGCCATGTCCATCGGGTGAGCAAATTTGGTATTTGGCATAAATCGCTCCATGCCCGTATAGTTTCCTTCCTTGTCCATACTGACCAAATATATCCAATCACGCATCCACTCGTAAGCGAAGAATTTTCCGTCGTAATAACTCGGTAATTTCTTTGGATTTTTCTCATAATCTTCTGAATAATACACTGGCCCCGCCATCGGATTGCAACCACCTTTTCCAAATTCAGGATAAAGTTTCGAGTCGCCGTATCCATAATATATCCACGCTTTTTGGGCGGGTGGAAGCTCGGTCAAACCCGTATTATTTGGCGAATCATTGATTGGCTTTGCGGGGTCATATTTATCACCCGATTCTTTGGCCGCAAAATTATAGTGATTATACGAAAAATTTGGTCCTGTAAAAATCGGCCAGCCATAAAATCCTGGCTTGCGGGCTTGATTGAACTCAACAATGCCTTCGGGGCCACGTTTTTCGTTAGTTTTGCCCGCATCTGGGCCTACATCACCCCAATACAAGTAGCCGTTACGCTTATCGACCGAAATACGGTAAGGGTTTCTCATGCCCATTGCGTAGATTTCGGAGCGAGTTTTGTCAGTGCCAACGGCAAAGAGATTTCCCTCTGGAATCTTGTAAGTGCCATCGTTTTGGGGCGTTATTCTCAAAACTTTTCCACGCAAATCGTTGGTATTTCCCGACGAACGAAGAGCGTCCCAGCCCGAACGGTTTTCTTGAAAATCAATCGGAGCGTAACCATCGGAAGCAAACGGGTTGGTATCATCACCCGTCGAAAGGAAAAGATTTCCCTTGGCGTCCCACTCAATTGAGCCGCCCGTGTGGCAGCACTCGTCACGCTTCACTCCTACCCGCATC
>JANNEN010000488.1:0-9124 GCA_031378715.1 Emticicia sp. | reverse complement strand
AAAAATAACCATCATTTTATCGCTACTGCTCTCATCAGCTTGCTTGACTAACTGCCGAAAAGAAGTTGTTATTAAAGAGGAGGTAATCGCCAAACCCGAAGAGGTCTTCTTAGAATCTATTTGCGGAGGAAGCCCTAACTCTTCCTTCAAGTATAAATTTGTGAGGAAAGTTGGACAAATTGGGGCAATCGTTTTGGCATCACCACTAAATTCTATAGGTGAGAAATATTACTACATTAAGTTTACAAGCGATGACAAAGTTGGTTATCTTATACCCTGTAATTTCCCCAAAGAGTACAAAGTAGAAGGCTTAAATATTACTATAAGTGCCAACCTATACTATCTTGTATGTAAATCCAAAGAACAGTGTCCTAATGGTATTTTTGCTGATAGTGAAATACTATCCATCGAAAAACAGTAAATAATTTCAAACTTTTAAACAATTAAATTTCCATGAAAAAACTTCTATTTTTCATCATGGCATCGCTATGCCTTGTGAGAACCAACGCCCAGTCAATCGTAAAGGGAGAAAAAATCTACATAGCCCAAGACGAGGCTAAAATAGTATCCGAAAACTTTAGTAGCTATGAGGTTATCAGAGTGGATATTGCTAAGTTCAAGCAAGACATAAGAAAGAAAACGAAAGAGTTTACCTTTGATTTGGGTACTGATTTCCTCCGAAATATAAAGACAAGTATGGAGGAAAATGAAATCAGAACGGCTGATTTTCAATCTTATATATCAAATGGTAAAGAAAAAATAAAACAAAAAGTAAGTAAAGAGTGCCATACCTACAAAGGAATCGTTGATGGTGACAAAGACCAATGGCACAGGGTTTATTTAGATGATGTTATGCTGATGGGAATGTTCAGCACAAAAGACTATGGTGAAGTTCTTATCGAACCATTGTACAACACAACGAGGTTAGCAGCATCAAAAGACAAATACATTATTTATCAAAAAGAGGCAATAATATCAAAAAATGGGGGTTGTGGTGGTAACTTATTGGAAAAGGTCGCTCAAATGCCAAAAAGTAATCAAAGACTACAAAACCCCGGAAATGATTGTAGAAGTGTGAGAGTGGCAATTGAGGTAGATGCCGAATGGAATGTATATTATGGGGGGTATGGCCCCGCTTTTGCCGCTATAAATTATGCGGACGGGGTTTATCACAGTAATTTTAATGTTCGATTTCAAGTTTTGTTTCAAAATCTTTGGTGGGGGTCAGATCCTTATTCCGCTACAAATGCAGATGCAGTGTTAGATGAATTTAAGGACTATTGGAATCCAAATATGGGTTGGGTAAGTCGTGATTTGACACACTTATTTACTGGACGTTCAATTGACCTAATTGGTGACTTTTCTGTTTGGGGCAATGCAAAAATTGGAATAATGTGTAATCAATCTTTGAGTTATGGCTACACTTCGTTATCATCACCACACGTACCGAGCGTAACTACCCACGAACTTGGACACAATTTAGGGGCTAATCATCATCATTTTGGTAACCCAAATAACTGCGACGGAACAGTTATGTGTCAAGGATCTCAGTCGTTATTTACTTCAATCTTTAACTTTCAATCAATCAATGAAATCAATGGGCATTTGAACAGTAATGGTTCATGTCTTGATGGAGTGCCTAATCTAAATTCAACACTATCGTTCAATGGTGATTTGATTTACCCTAACAGTTCAAATGGTGTTTGTACTGGTGCTTGGCTAAACTTTTACTCACCATATAACAATAATATTTCTTGGGATATTAATAATAATGGAACAAATGCGTTTTTTACAAATACGAGTAATAATCAAGCCAACGCTTCGTCGGGCGGTAATGAAGGGGCATTTTCATTGAAAGTTTATAAATCAAATGGTTGTGGCTATGCCGAGTTGTATTATAACTTTGATGTCTATAATTGTGGTTCGTTTAGTGTGTATCCAAATGCCGCTACTGATGAGCTAAATATTGCATTTGATAAAGTAGAAAAAAGCGAAGACCTGCCTGATATTATTGAGTTATTCAGCGAAAACTCAACAATTGCTTTAAAATCTATCTCCCCAAAGGAACTTTACAACAAAAAACAATTCAGGGATAAAATCGAAATTGATGTGAAAGATTTAACGAGAGGCACATACTTTCTGCACCTCAGGACGAATAAAAACAAAGATAAACCGAATGAGGTTTTACGTATAATTTTGGAGTAGTTTTATTCAGAACCCCCAACTAAAAAAGCCCCAAATCTCACGAAAACGGGGCTTTTTTCTTGAAAATATTTCAACGAAACCTTAATCAATTTCAATCACTACGCCCTTCGTTAGCGGGTGAGCTACGCAGGTGAGCATCACGCCACGCTTGATTTCTTTCTCGGTGAGTCCGTCCTCTTCGTCCATTTTTACTTTCCCTTCGGTGCAAGTTCCCATGCAGGCCGTACACATTCCCGCTTGGCACGAGTAGGGCAAGTCAATATCCAAATCTAAGGCGGCTTCCAAGATTGTTTGGTGGGGTTTTACTTCAAAATCGTACTCGTTGCCGTTGTACTTTACTTTAATGGTCTGGGTTTGCAGCGACTCATCGGTTTCTTCGGGTTCGCCTTCGACCATTACCGCATGAAAATTCTCTTTATGGATACGTTCTTTGGCTACGTTGTATATGCCCAAACCCGCCATCACGTCGTCCATCATGCCCGTTGGGCCGCACAAATAAAAATTATCTTTGGCAAAATCGGTATCCACTTCTTTCATCAATCGGATAGCCAAACCTTGACTGATACGCCCCTTCTGCCCTACCCAAAAGTCAGACGGGCGGCTTAGGATATGATGCACGCTCAACCGCTTGCCGTATTGGGTTTCGAGTGCCTCGAGTTTGTGCTTAAATATGATAGATTCCTCGCTGCGATTACCATAAATGATGGTTATGCGGGAGTTTTGCTCCATTTTCAAGACCGATTTCGCAATCGACATCATGGGCGTAATACCGCTTCCTGCCGCAAAAAGCACGACGTGTCGGGTGGTATCGGCATCGGTTTCTACAAAAAAGTTACCGAGTGGTTCGAGTATTTCCAAGAAATCACCAACTTTTACGTTATCGTTCAGATAGTTTGAAACCAATCCGCCTGCTACCCGCTTGACGGTCACGCCAATGGCAGTATCGCTGTGCGGAGAAGTGGACATTGAATAACTTCGGCGAATTTTCTTGCCGCCTTCACCCGCTGGTACGATGATGGTGATAAATTGCCCCGCTTTGTATTTTATTTGCTCGCTGAGTGGGTGCCAAAAATAAATGGTTATGGTATCAGAAGTTTCCTGTGCAACTTCTTTCACTTGTAGAAAGTACGTTTTTAATGACATTTTTAGTGTACGCTGATTGATTGCTGTTTATTTTAAAACTATTATTTTCTTAACAACTTCGTACTGCGAAGTGTTTATTTTTATTAGATATTGTCCGTTGGTGATGTTTTTAATATCGAATATTTCCTGCTGAAAACCACCCACCGACTTGATGTTTCGCTGTTCGATGATTCGACCTTTTGCATCAATCAACCCAATATTTACTCGCTGATTTGGGCTTGCCTCAAACGATACTTTTAGTGCCTCACTCACGGGGTTAGGAAAAACACTCACGCCCGTGTCTTTTGGTGTCTCATTAGCCAAAACTGGATTGACTTTTACGTCGGTTTGGGCATTTCCGAAGCAATTATTGGCATCGGTCACTTTTACGCTGTATGTACCCGTAGCTTTCACACTAATATTCAAAATACTTGGGTTTTGAGCCGCTACCGCAAAATTATTTGGGCCAGTCCACTCGTATTTTAGCGGAGCTGTACCCGTACTTGACGCACTACTCAAACTCAATAACTCACCTTCAAAATACGGCCCTGTGTTGCTGGCCGTTACTATCAATTTTATGGCCTGAATCAAAATAGCGTTCGAGGCGGCACTTTCTTTGCAGCCCGAAATCGCACAAGTGGCCGTGTAAGTTGTATTATCAACGGGCGAAACTGAAATTGTAGTTCCCGACGTACTATTCGACCATTTCAGCAAACCATCTTTGCAACTGCTCGATATCAACGTTATCTTTTCACTTCCGCCTGCACAAACCGAGGTTTTGTTTGAGGTAATGGTTGGCACTTCGACCTCTCCGATTTTTATCTCAACGGTATTGGCACTTTCTATCACTGGCGAGGTCGAGATTACTTTTATTTTATACGTACCCTTCTCCAAATCTTGGAGGGTTTTTACGTTAATCGTTCGTCGGGTATCTCGCCCTATTTCGGTGGCTTTGTCGAAATTGCCCGCTTTGTCAGAAAGTAACACTCGAAAATTATTATCAAGGTTAAAACTCCCGTCGGCCGTTGTGACCGCTACCGAGAAGTTTTGCCCCGCACAAAAACTATTAATTGTAGGCGTAGCAACGGTGATGCTTGGGGGTAAATCAAAGCCCGAGCGACCCGTTTCACCAAAATAATTGGTGTATAAATCAACCGAGCCGCCACGCCCATCTTCTGGTTCTTTGTTGCTGCCATACAGCACAATTACGCCACCTTTTGGGTGCGGAATGAGGCGATAATCACTAAAAAAAGTATAATCTTTGATAGCTACGCCATCTTCTCCAAACTTTGGGTTACCGTTTGCATCAAATCGCTGAATGGTGAGGTCGTAGCCGATTGCTTTTGGAAATAGCCACAACGTATAGACACCACCTTTTCCGTCAGGAATTAGCTTATTGGGCAAAAAATAGGGCTTGTCCGAGCGGGGCGTGAAGACATCGTTTTTCCAGATGATTGTACCAGTTGCATTTATCTTGGCTTTTTGGAAAGGTCTTGATTTATCGCCCGTTTCGATCCAAGTAGCTATTCCGCCGCCATCGCTGGTAGGGACAATCTGGACATCGAAAGTTGAATTTGAGCCTAAATTTACGCCGTTGCTCCCCCAAATATTTTTCCCATCTTTGCCGATTTTGTGTACGAGTACAATACTTTTCCCCTCGCCCGAAAGCGTACGACCCACAATGGCGTTGCCGTCGGTGTCGGTTTTGAATAAATCAATGCGAGATTTTCCCGTAAAAATATTCGGAAAAGCGGCCGTTGGCGAAACGAGGGCTTTATTGGCAGCATCAAAGGTTTGAAACGAATAATCGGTTGTTGGATTTTTTATCAGTGCCGTGAATCGGATATTTTTTTCATCATAAAGTACTTTGGTTTCCAAGCCCGTGGCTTCCAAAAGTCTGGTTTCGTCTTCGGTTATTTTTCCTGCGTAGTTTAGCTTTTTTGTAAAAATAACGTTGTTATTGGTCGAGCGATTGAAGACATTAAAGGTTATCAGAAGACGATCGTTTTTCAAGTCGTTTAGTTCCAGTACGCCATCGTTGGCATCATCGCTGGTAAGCTCTTGGTCGGTTACCTTGATACCGTCGGCTGCCCATTGGGGCTTTCCATCATTCGTAACGTACTGGGCGAGGAGATTTCGGCGATCGGTTTTGTTTGCATCAATGCACCTGTGCCAAGCAATATACGCTCCACCTTTACCATCGGGCTTTATGAGCTTCGGGGTATAGATAAATATACTTTTGTCCAAAACTCGTCCGATTCTTAGCCCGTCTTTCGTCCATTGGGGCGAGCCTTTTGGGTCTAATTTTTGGGCATATAAATCAATTAAATTATCTCGATAATCGGCCCAAACGTAAAAGCTATTGCCTTCATCATCAATCGAAAATAGTATGGCATACTGAAAGTTTGGAGCGGCACTCACCACCACGGCCGTAGCATCGTTGGTTTTCCATTGAGCAACCGATATTTGGAAATATGAAAGAAAAAACAACAGTAAATAGTACTTTTTCATTTTTTTATGGGGTGAAGGAATTGATAACTAACCTGTCTAAAGTGGGTCGCCACTCCGATTATTATTTCTGGCAAAAAGCGGAATGCCGCCCGTAACTCTTATTTTACCAGACAATCCTTAAAAAAACCTCGCTGTATTTTACTATTGCTTTGTTTTTTTGAATGGTTCGCCGTTGTGACGGTTCGCCGCAGTGAATGTCTTCGTAAATCTTATCGCACAAATTTTAAACAACTTATTTGTTTTTAATTCCTGAGTTTAATAATCTTTCGTAAGACGACTTAAACTTGGTTTGGTTACTACAAAATTACGTTCTTTAATTTGAACTTGTTTAGTTTTCGTTGCAATTTGTTGTGGGGTTGTTAGTTGGTTATCTTGGTTCTTACCATTTGCCTGTATAAATTTGGATAAATCCATCTCAAGACAAGATACTTTACTACTTTCGCATTCCTAATTTACATATATTTGCAAAAGTAAAACTGACTTAATTCTGCAAGTAGAAAGCGAACCGATAGCCGTAGAAAATGTGATTTTTCCAATAAAACAACTTCAATTTGTACTTTTCAGAGAAGTGCTGAATTTATTTGGATACTAAAAATTAAAATCCTTTGATTATTATGGCAACCGAATGGTTCGCCGTTGCGATTCAAATCGGTTAAAACGAAGAAAAAATCTTGAAATAATGCAGTTTTAAACTAAGATTTGTTTTAAAAAAGCGATTTATAGCCCGTAATTTGTACAACGTATTTAATTTCAATTCCTAAATCATCGCTACGGCGAATTGCGAATCATTAACCATTATTCATTAACCATTATTTAACTATGGCTCTCGAACAAACATGGCGTTGGTTTGGCCCAAATGACCCCGTTAGTTTGGCTGATGTACGGCAAGCGGGAGCAACGGGCGTAGTGTCGGCATTGCACCAAGTTCCGAATGGACAGGTTTGGACTCAGGCGGCTATCTTGGAGCGAAAAGCTATCATTGAGTCGGCTGGGCTGGTTTGGTCAGTCGTTGAAAGTGTACCTGTACATGAGGATATTAAGAAAGCCTCGGGCAAGTACAAGCATTACATCGAAAATTACAAAGAAAGTTTGGTTAATTTAGCCGCTTGTGACATCGACACCGTGTGCTATAACTTTATGCCGATTTTGGACTGGACTCGAACCGATCTGGACTTCGGGTTGCCCGATGGCTCAAAAGCCCTGCGGTTTGATATGACCGAATTTTGTGCTTTTGAAATGTATATCTTGAAAAGAAAAAATGCCGAACAATCTTACTCAGAAGTACAAATTGCGAAGGCAAAAGTATGGTTTGAAAGTGCCGAGGAATCTGACGTTAAACGGCTTACTAATAATATCATTGCGGGTTTGCCAGGAAGCGAAGAAAGTTTCACGATTGAGGCTTTTCGAGATACACTTGATGCTTATAAACATATTGGCGACAAAGAATTACGCCAAAATTTGTATTTATTCTTGAAAGAAATCACCCCTATTGCCGAAGATTCGGGCATTTTGTTGGCAATTCACCCCGACGACCCACCGTATCCGATTTTGGGGCTTCCCCGTGTGGTAAGTACCGAAAGCGATGCAAAGCTGTTGCTTGAAGCCGCCGAAAGTAAGCACAATGGCCTGTGTTTCTGCACGGGAAGCTACGGCGTGCGTGCCGATAATGATTTGGCAGGAATGGTCGAACGCTTGGGTAACCGAATAAATTTTATACATTTACGGGCAACTAAACGTGATGCCGAAGGGAATTTCTACGAAGCTGACCACCTGGACGGTGACGTAGATATGTACGGTGTGATGAAAGCCTTGGTTTTGGAACAAAAGCGTAGAGTAGGGGAGGGGAGAAATGATTTTAGACTACCATTCCGCCCCGACCACGGACACAAAATGCTTGATGATTTGAACGCCTCGAAACGCACTAACCCCGGCTATACTGCCATTGGGCGTTTGCGTGGTTTAGCCGAATTGCGAGGGTTAGAACTTGGAATCACGAGGTCATTAAAATAAAATTTGAAGAGAAAATGAATTATTCACTCATTCACTCATTCAAAATTCACTCATTAGATTTATGCCAAAAATAGTAACTTTCGGAGAGGTGCTACTTCGCCTTTCAACGCCTAATTTTCAGAAAATTGAGCAGGCCACTTCGTTCAATGCCACTTTTGGTGGTACAGAAATGAACGTTGGGGCATCGCTCGTCAAGTTTGGTTTTGAGGCGGCTCACGTAGGCACTTTTCCTGATAACTTGATGGGACAGAAGGCCAAGGCTTTTCTACGGCAATTGGGTCTTGATACTTCGCACGTGGTGTTGGAAGGCGACCGAATTGGCGTTTTTTTCTTGGAAACGGGGGCTGTCATGCGGGCAAGTCAGATTGTGTATGACCGTGCCGATTCGGCTTTTGCAAATATCAATCCCGAACTTTTTGATTGGGACGAAATCTTGGCGGGAGCAGATTGGTTTCATTGGTGCGGCATTACGCCCGCTATCTCGGAGGGAGCGGCAAAGGCCTGCTTGGCGGCCGTGAAAGTTGCCAAGAAACTGGGCATTACGGTTTCGTCGGATATTTATTACCGTAGTAATTTGTGGAAATACAACAAAACACCACAAGAGATTTTACCAGAATTAGCTGCCCATTCTGACATTATTTTGGCAAGTCGAAAAAACATTGAAGAGATTTTTGGTCTGAAAGTAATAACTGAAAAAGGAAAATTTGTGGAGGCGTGTAAGTTACTGATGACAAATTTTCCAAATATCAAGAAAGTAATTGATACCGAACGGATTCAGGTAAGTGCTTCCCATAATCAGTATGCCGCTAAGATGTGGAACGGTGAAGAACTAATAGAAACCGATTTTCAAGACATTACGCACATCGTTGATAGAATCGGCACGGGTGATGCCTTTTTGGCGGGTTTTATTTACGGGCAACTGGTGTTGAAAGATGATTTTCAATCGCTCAGATTTGGTACGGCGGCCGCCGCCTTGAAACATACCATCGAAGGCGATCAAAATTTAGTAAGCGTACCCGAAGTAGAGGCCGTAATGAGCGGCGATAAGTCGGGGAGGTTAAGGAGATAAATAAAAAATTACGATTTCCGAAGTACGATTTTGAATTCTGAGATTACCTTTCGTAAATCGTACTACTGGTGCAAGAACTAAAATATTGACAGTTTAGTAATTTCAATTTTTTCGATTAAACCGAATAAATTCGGTTGCTGTAATAATCAACGGAATTTATATTTAAGTACCCGAATAAATTCGGTATTTTGAACTCTTTTTTAACTA
>JANNEN010000479.1:0-19811 GCA_031378715.1 Emticicia sp. | reverse complement strand
ACTGACCGATGACCAAATCAAATCTTATCTTGATGCCCTCCAAAAGGAACAGATTATCACCGAATTTGGCAAAGATGCGTTTTTGAAAGCAATTAACAACGAAGATAAAGTTCTAAACCAAAGACTCACGAACTCGCCGTTGGGTTCGTTGGGCAAAATTCCCGATTCACTGTCAAAATCCCGTACAGCAATTTTAGGTTTCGTTGGCGTATTTGAGTTACTGAGAAGTGTCGGCTCGGCGGCTGATGAAATGATACAGGTTCGAGAAATGTCCGAAAAAATGTTGGGTGAACGTATGCTTTTCAAACCCGAAATTGAAGGCGATATAAAACTCACAAATCCAATCACATTTCTGGGACTTTCGCAGAACCTCCGTCCATCAAAAGAAAGATACATTGCCTTAGCAAATACCTTAAAATCTATCCAACTCATTGATGATAAGGTATTTGCGGACTTGATGACTTGGCTTAAAAAAGATCAAATCAAACTCATCAAGGATTTTGGATTCTTTATTTATGCCGCCAAACAAACCTATTTTTATGAAAATTACGCTTCGCTTAAAGCAACCCAACTCGGGTTTATTGATAGTTTGATCAAGCAAAAAATGCTCCCAATAGCCGAAGCGAATAAGCTAAAAACATCGTACAAAGCCTATGAACTGAAAAGCCGAATTGATATTTTGGCTTTGTGCCAAAACGCAATTATATTATCGGCCGACCAAAAAAGTTTGACTCGGGAGGAAATATATCAGAAGTTATTTCGAGAAATAAAAGAAAAACTTGTGCCGTCGTTTCAAGCAAATTCAATGAGATTGGTTGAAATGAAAAACGAAACTATTGCCGATGAAATTCCGAGTACTTTTCCGTTTAGTAATCCGTTTACCAAAAACAAAAAATCGTATCAACTATCATATTTGGTCGATGATAAAGCCTATTCTCAAAAAGCTGATACTGATTTTACATTCTTAAAAACGATTCAAAAAAGCCTTCCGCCCGACGTTGATATTGACTCTTCGATAATTCGGACGTATGCCAATGTTTTATCATTTTTGACGGGTCTGACCAACAAAGATTTTCAATCGGTAAATGATTATTTGACCGACCAACATTCGTCCAAAAGGGTGGTCGTGGTGAGCAATGAATACAATCCATTTGTGCCGATTATAGAATCTCGCAAGGTTCTGCTTTTGGTTGATAGTACCCAAAACCGTCTATTTAGTTCTAAAATCAAAGAAAACGCTTTATTTGGGAAGTTTTTTGGCGAAAAAATTAATTTCTCCAACAAAAACAGTCGTGATAGTATTTATGCCCTTATTGCTGATTTTCAGAAAAATGATATTTTTCCGACTACTGAAAAAACTACCATAGAAACACTTATTCAGGCATTGCGGTTTGAACCAAGTAAACTTGAAAACATTGAGCGAAATATTGTGACGAGTTTTCCCGAAATCATTGCTAAAATTAATGTCGTACCAACTGACGAAAGAGAAAAATTACTAATTTACAAAAATTTTATGCGTGAATTGAGTCGTATTTCGAGAGGAAAGTTTAATCCCGAAAAAGTAAGTGATAATTTTGGCAGTGAAATCCCAAAAGGGAATAAAGTAGAAAGAACATTGCAAAGTAGCTTCAAGCTCAAAGAAAAAAAGTATGAAACTACATACAATATTCAGAAGAGGTATCATAACGAGGACGAAAAAATAGTTGTGAACCAACCCGACCGCATCTATTTTATGACCGAAGAATGGCTTATTCGAATAAATCAAGCATTAATCGAAAATGACATTGAGGGTCAGTTTTATAAGATTAAAAGCCCCCAAAATTTCTCGGGAACTTTTACGAGTGTCATTGATAACATAATTTTTTTAAACAAAACCCAACTAAATTTTCTCGAAACCAAGCACCCAAAAGTATTAAAAGACCCCGCTATTGACATAACTTATGAAACTTATGATGTGCCAGGAAAAAAATTTAACGTTGAAGACTTTGCCAAAGCCCTCAACCGTGAAAAAATGTTGGTCAATGAACACCTCAAAGACCTGAAAACTGCAAAAGAACCATCGGATATTCTGAAAGACAGTGAGCAGGTTGTGGTTATTGACATGAATGAATTGAGCAACAAATCGAATACTGAACTTTACGCTTATACTCTGAATAAAATAAACCAAAAACTGCTACCGAAAGCAAAATTCAGTGAGATTCAGTATTTTAAAGAAAGCCTTGACAGCACCGAATACGGCTATGAACAACAGAATATTTCTGCCCAAATCGACGAAAAAACGTATAAGCAAACCCTTTTTTCGTCACTTCAAAAAACCATACAAAACAATTTAGACTCATTAAAAAAACCAAATTCGGCCTATTTTCCTGCGATTGGCGAAAATCAGTTCAAGATTATCAATGATTATTTGACCGATATTGCCTCGCCACAACGCTTAGTTATTGTCTGCGATTATCGCAGTCCGAAGCTATCTTTTGTTTTATTTGATAGCACCCAAGCGGGTCTTGTTGCCGAAACTTTGCCCAATAATTACGTCGATTTTTTGATGTATAGTCGAAAATTTAGTAGAGATAGCCTCAATTTTACGCTTGATGAATTGCACAGAATTGAACTAATTGAACCGTTAAATGCCGCAGAGAAAGAAAACTTAATTATTGAATTAAGAAAGTTTCAAGTTTCGGGTCTAAGTTTACTCCAAAAACTAAAAAAAGTAGTCGTGCAGAGTAATATCTGGGACGTAGAATCTTACAAAACGGTATTCAATTCAATGATTGATTCGCTGAGTGGCATTGCCCGAAATCAGTTTAATCCTACAAATTTGACTGATAATTTTGCTAAAACCCTTAAAAAAAGCAATTATTCCGACCGTACGTTTAGTTACAGTTTCGTGATGCCGAATGGGCAGAATTACGAAGAGAAACAATTTGTAAAAGCCCTCGAAAAACCAAAAAGTAAAGCGGATAAAATTGATTATGAACTTTTCGATTTCGATACTGCCAAATTATTAGCTTTGGTAAATAAAGCATTGAATGATGCCAATGCAGAAGGAAGTTTTTATGAAGTTTTTGACACCGAAGCTCCCGAAGAGTCGATCGGACCCAAATTTATATTCTTAAATTCAAAGCAATACCGTTGGATAAAGGCTCAGTTTCCCGAAATATTTCAGACTTATACCGAAGACCGAAATCCAGATATTGATGAAATCAAAGAAGAGAAATAGATTTCAAACAAAATACGCCATGAGAATCAGATTATTAATTAGTGCACTGACTCTGATGGTATTTGCAAAGGCATCAGCCCTGCAAACTGCCCCCACCAATGATGTTTAGACTGGGCGGAGTGTTTGGGCGGAATTTGCTACACCCTCAACGTATCAAATCAATGGCAAACAGTATGTAGTTATTGCTTGCGGAGGCATTAAATTAAGCAAAAAAAGGATATAAATACGTGGCGATCGCATTGCTATAAGTAGTCCACGGTCAATAGTCGACAAGTCCACAGTAAGATAACGTGCTAATAATCAGTTAAGTAGTCGATGGTCAATAGTCGATAAGTCGATAGTAATATAATGTATTGATAATCAGCCATTTAGTTGTCCCTAAAATTGTCGATTATATCTATCTTGTTACTTATTTAGTCGTTTTTAAAATTGTTGATTATATTTGTCCCATTACTTAAAACACAAATAGCAGCTCAAAATAAGTTTTGAGCTGCTATTTGTATGTATTAATTAGAATCAACCCCTCCGCCTGACCTTTATCACATCTTGATAAATATTGCCGTCAGCAACAATCTTTACAAAATATTTCCCCTTCGATAATTGACTGACGCTATAAACTTTCTCAAAATTGCTCACATTGTAATAACGAGTACAATAGACCAAATTATCATTCATATCTCGTATTTCGACTTCCAAGGTTTTAATTTTTTTTTCGGGAACTTTAACCTCAAATTTTTTATTAGCGTATCTAATTTCGGGACGCTCGGCAGCATGAGCAAGAATTGGCTCCGTAATCATGGCAGTAATCAGTAAAGCGGGTAAAAGATTCTTTAATTGCATAATCGTGTTGTTTTTAAGGATATTATTGTTTGGCTAATACAACACCAATATCATGCCAAACCTTTGTTTGAAAATCTAAAATTCTACAATAATTTTACTGCCATCAAAACTAAAACGATACGCCAATTCTAAACCCCGCATGGCATTAATTAGTGCGATTTTTTGAAATTTAATCACATCGGAAAATGTAATTTTTAATTCCGTAAGTATCTGATTATCAATCATATACGAGCGTTTTGTACCTGCCAATAAATAAGTATTTGGCGTAAACCACTGCGAACCATCGTAAAACGCAACATTGGCATAAGTAGCATCGGTCAGGCAATTATTTTGGGTAATAATCACATCATCAGCCATCGGATAGACTTTTAGCAAATCAGAAAATTTACACCTATTTTCATACTTAAACCCGTAGCTAAATGTCTGATTTTCATGTAATTGAATGATTTTTGGGTGCTTGTATTCATAGGCAAAAAACTCAACTTTTTCGATATTTTTGGCATAACTCACCCGACAGCGGTACAGACCCTCCCCTACCCAGTCGGGTATTTCAATGGTGTTTTCAAAGTCAAAACTACCGCTAATACCAAGTAGATTTTCACGGCTAAGTTTTACCCGATTATCGTGATATTGAACATTGTGCAGTTGCCGATTTTGGCACTTGAGGGTTTCAAATAATAGGGACATAGATTTTTTGTATCATTTCTTGGTATTCTTTTTCAGCAATACTATTGGCCGTAATTCCGCCGCCACTTTTAAAAATTAAGCCCGAGGGAGTGTTTTCTATAAAGCGAATCATCACGCCCGAATCGAAAGTTTTTCCATCAAAAACCCCACAAATGCCCGAGTAAAATCCTCGTCCGTAGCACGATTCTCCGAATTGTGCCGAGTAAGTATGCTTTTCCGCATTCATAATTACCTCCAAAGTCTTGTCCTTTGGAGCCCCCGAAATCGACCCAGCGGGCAGCATTGAGAAGATAATATCGCCCAGTCTTTCTTCCAATCGCTTGATAATGAACCACTTACCTGCGAACTTACTTGCAGAAGTTCTTGTCCATCTTCTTTCGTTATTCGGTCGATGTACCTAAATTTCTCCACCCAAACTTTCTCGGCAACCATACTTACATCGTTTCTTATTAAATCAACGATAGTTGTGTGTTCGTGTAATTCTTTTTTATCACTCATGATGACATTTTCAGCATCAAATAAATTTGCATCAATTGTACCTTTCATCGGGAAAGAAGAAATTTTGCCTTGTGCATCAATGTTGATAAAAGTTTCGGGTGAAAAACACACAAACTTATCCTTTACATAAATTTTATATTTCGCTTCGCTTCGCTCAAAAATTTCTAACAGACTGATATTCAGCGTAATGGGCGTTTCGGCAGTGAGATTTGTAAGGAAACTATTGCCTTGAAAAATATTCTGTTGCACATAATCGAAAGCTGATTTGTATTGCGAAAAAGGGATTGGGAATTTTTGTAAAAAGATTTTTTCATATTCTAAAACATCTTTTTTTCGTTCTTTTTCGGAAAAATCAAATTTAATCGCCTCCCTATCAAGACCTTCCAAAGATTCAATAAAATTATTTTCTCCCAAAAAATCGCTCAATACCAAAAATGGCTTGCTTTGGGAAGTAAGAAAATTTACTTTTTCGATGGATTGTTTTCTATTAAAATACAAAGCTGATTGTCAGATTGAGTTCGTTTATCGATTCTTACCACAAAAGTACCAATAGTTTGGTTAATTGACCAAAATTTCTCAAATTCGCAATATCATTCATCTATCACTCAGAACTCACCAATGAGAAAATTATTTACTTTATTTTCGCTGCTATTCTTTACCGCACCCATTTTAGCCCAAGTCACCTATCAGCGAAATGGCGTTTATGACGAACGACCTACGCAATATGCTTTTAAAAATGCCACCATTGTAGTTGATGCACAAACGGTTTTGGAAAATGCCATGATTTATATCAAAAATGGGATTATAGAATCCGTCGGAAAAGACCTTCAAGTACCCGCAGGAACGGTCGTTTATGACCTAAAAGGCAAGCGAATTTACCCTTCGTTAATTGATATTTATGCCGACTACGGAATGCCCGAAATCGTCCGTGGAGCCAGTGCGAGAGGTTTTGGTGGCTCGCCACAGTTGGAAACCAACAAACGGGGTGCTTACGATTGGAACCAAGCCATCAAGCCAGAAATTGATGCGACTGCCGAGTTTAAAACCAATGCCGCAAAAGCCGAAGAAATGCGAAAACTGGGCTTTGGTAGTGCCGTTTCGCACCTTGCCGACGGAATCGTCCGTGGTACTTCGGCATTAGTAACTTATGCTGATGACAAAGAAAATAACGTTTTATTGAAAGGAAAAGCCTCGGCTCATTATTCACTCAATAAAGGAACATCGACCCAAACCTACCCCGTGTCTTTGATGGGTTCGGTAGCATTGCTTCGCCAAACCTACTACGATGCCGAATGGTACAAAAAAGGCGGAAAATCGCAGGAACGAAACCTTTCATTGGAAGCCTTTAATGAGATGCAAAACTTGCCCCAAGTTTATGAAGCAACTGATAAATTGGCGATTTTGAGAGGTGATAAAATCGGAAAAGAATTTGGAATACAGTTTATCTTTAAAGGTATGGGCGACGAATACCAAATGATTGACGAAATCAAAGCACTCGGAAGTTCATTGATTATTCCGCTAAGTTTCCCGACTGCTTATGACGTTGAAGACCCTTTCGATGCCGCCATGGTAAGCCTGACCGAGATGAAAAACTGGGAAATGGCTCCTGCTAATAGCGGAATTTTGGCAAAATCGGGCGTTAATTTTGCTTTTACAACGGCGGGTTTAAAAACCAAAGCCGAGTTTTGGACGAATCTTCGAAAAGCAATCGAATATGGCTTGCCCGAAAATAAGGCCTTGGAAGCCCTCACTTCAATTCCTGCCAAACTCTTGAAAGTTGATAATATGGTGGGTAGTTTGAAAAAAGGTATGATTGCCAATTTTATCATTACTTCCGAAAATTTGTTCAGCAAAGATAATATCATTTACGAAAACTGGATTCAAGGCAAACGTTATATCTTAAATGATGCAAACGTAACTGATATTAGAGGAAATTATGACTTGAAAATTGGTGAAAGTGCTAATTTCAAACTCAATATTTCGGGTAAAATCGACAAACCAGAATACCAGTTTATCAGCAACGACACCATCAAAACCACGCCAAAAGTTAGTCGGGTCAGCGATTTGCTAACAATTACGACCAAACTTGATAAAAAAGATGCCAATGATGCCCGACTAAGTGGATATTATGATGGAAAAAATATCAAAGGCGAAGCGATTTTGGGCGATGGTAAGCAAGTCAAATGGGAGGCAACCTACAAAGATGCACCAAAAGTCGAAGTAGCTAAAAAAGACACAAACAAAGTAAAAACGCCCCAGTTTGGCAAAGTCATCTACCCATTTACAGCTTATGGTAGCGAGCAAAAACCGCAACAAGAAACACTTTTGATAAAAAACACGACTGTCTGGACAAATGAAAAAGAGGGTATCATTCAAAACACCGACGTACTTTTGCAAAATGGTAAAATTGCTCAAATTGGCAAAAACTTAACTGCCCCAACGGGTGCAAAAACCATCGATGGCAATGGCAAACACCTAACCAACGGCATTTTTGATGAACACTCGCACATTGCATTGTTTTCTATTAATGAAGTACAAACCGTTTCATCGGAGGTTCGGCAGGAAGATGCCATCAATTCGGACGATATTAACATTTACCGACAATTAGCAGGTGGGGTAACATCATCACAACTTCTCCACGGTTCGGCCGACTGTATCGGTGGACAATCGGCTTTGATTAAATTAAAATGGGGCGAAAATCCTAATAATTTACTCATCAAAAACACTGACGGTACGCCGCTCGACGGATTCATCAAATTTGCTTTGGGAGAAAACGTTAAAAATGGCAATAATCCGAGTCCCTCGGGGAGGTTTCCGCAATCCCGTATGGGTGTCGAACAAGTATATGTTGATGCTTTCCAGCGAGCAAAAGAATACGAAAAATCTTTGAAAGATTACCAAGCACTTTCCAACAAAACGGGCGTAACGCCCCCACGAAAAGACCTCGAATTGGACGCTCTGGTAGAGATTTTGAACAAAAAACGGTTCATTACTTGTCACTCTTACGTACAATCTGAAATCAATATGTTGATGAAAGTAGCCGAGTCGTTTAACTTTAAAGTTAATACATTTACCCACATCTTGGAAGGCTACAAAGTGGCCGATAAGATGAAAGCCCACGGAGCAAGTGCATCATCGTTTTCGGACTGGTGGGCCTACAAAATGGAAGTAAAAGATGCCATTCCGCACAATGCTGCCATGCTTACCAAAATGGGCGTTACAACCGCCATCAACTCTGATGATGCCGAAATGGCTCGAAGACTAAACCAAGAAGCAGCCAAAACTGTACTTTATGGCGGCATGAGCGAAGAAGAGGCCTGGAAAATGGTGACGTTAAATCCTGCTAAAATGCTGCATTTAGATACCCGCCTGGGCAGTATAAAAGTCGGAAAAGATGCCGATGTAGTACTTTGGAATAATAATCCCTTGTCGATTTACGCCCGCCCCGACAAAACAATTATTGATGGAACTATTTATTTTGACATCGAAAAAGATGAACAAATGAGAGAAGCCTTGGGCAAAGAACGCAACCGCTTGATGCTAAAAATGTTGGCCGAAAAATCATCGGGTAGCCCAACCCAAAAAGCCGCACCAAAACGAAACCAACACATTCACTGCGACACAATTCTCGAACTGGGCGATACCGAAGATTGTACTCGTTGTGCGTCAGGTGGGCGTATTTTTGGGGCAAATTTGTTTCAGGGGAAGGAGTAAGAAATATCATTTAATTTGAAAAAGACCTTGACTAAAAACCAAGGTCTTTTTTTATTCTAATACATTAAGTATCCGTTCTCTCGGAGTTTTCATTTTCGAGGCACTGACAAAGCGAAAAATCATTTGCTATTCTGTTCACAAGTTTCAATACTTGCCCTAAACACCGTATGTTGATTTACCAAAAACCCAGGTAGTAAGATTATACTTTTTTGGGCAAATATTGAAAAATCATTAGGTACTAAAGAAGCTCTTATGAGGTGATTTGGGCATACTTTAACCTGAATTATATTGCTAAATTCAGACTCGCTGGTGCTTGTTTTAGCTTTTACTCTATAATAAACTATTGAAGTGCTTTGCAGCGGCAATTCCTGAAAAGATAAGTTTACTGTTGTATTTATTTGCTGAAAGTTATTGATAGAATTAACAGATTTTTCAATGGAATAAATGATTGTTGGGTCGGTGGTAACAGCCGTACAAATTAATTTCAAAACTATATTATCATTTGAATTATCTGATAAAACTGGTGCTGAAATATAAGCTCCTATCGGAAATGAATCAAATGTTAGTGCTTTTTTGTATAATTGGTTCTTGATGTACGGCCCTTTAAAAACATTTGTACCGCCCGTGCCAAAATTTGCTGGCAAATAGCTTATTCGAGTTGCATTAGCGGTAATTGTATTTAATTCTAAACTAATACTATCTTTATTTGCACTTCCATTAACTATCAAAGACCCATCATTCAAATATAAATAATCTTTCAAATACCGTATTTGGTTGTTTATTGTTGTATCACTCCAAATAATGTTGGTATTAGGTTCAAATTTTAGTTTAATTCTATTTCGGGACGGATTTGTGTAAAATGCCTTACGAATAGACGGGCTATGAACATCTTCCGATAAATTTTCTTGGTAACTATCTTTTAAAATATTTCCAACTATGTTTTGAGCTATTTCAAGAAAACCAGCGTCACCATAATGCACGCCATCAAAAGTAGGTGTTCCCGTTGTAGCGATTGTTCTAAAATTGGGATAATTGTATTGAAAATCCCTTTGGATATCTCTAATTTGTCCAGCAAAATTCACATTCGTACACGTGACATTCAACTGAATTGCGTATATTTTAGAAATAAATCCCAAATCGTTTGTCCAAATATTATAAAGACTTTGCATTCCTGTGATATAATCGTTTGGCGTATAACTACTATTTATCGCACTTTCCCCGTGCCACCAAATCATTCCTTTTATTTTTCCTCGCAAACCCGCTTTCAAAACTCTGTATGCTAATTTGCCCGACAAATGAAACTGATAATACGACGACAAATCGCTTGAGGTGGAGGTAAATGTAGTAATACCACTACCAGGTGCGGCTCCATTGATGATGCAAATTGGGACATTTTTAATTTCTTGCAGTTTTTTGGCTACGTGCATTCCGATTGAACCAATGTACCCCAGAGGGAAATCTGAACGCCATAACGTATCAGCAAGATTGTAAGGGTCATAATTTCCAAAAGTTGTTTTAATACCAAAAGTTCTAAAATATGTTGGGTCTAAAGGTGGATAATATCCTCCATCAGCATTTGATTGTCCGTGTACAACAAAGGCATCTCCCGCAACAATCTCGCTAAAAGATTGATATACCGTTGAATCCGTAGTAGAATGTACATAAAAAACAAAGTTATAGGAGGCTAATTCAGCCTTGATTCTGACTGTAAATGTAAAGTTTGATTGTCCTGATGTACTATTGACTTTTGAATGATGTTTATAAAAAGTATTTCCCTTTTTTACGTATAAAGATACCGATTTAACATTCCCATCATTAACAATTCCACTAAAAACAACCGTGGCAGAGTCACCCTGATCTCTCGCAAAAAATTGTCTATCTTGTGGCTTTTGAATAAATTGTATTCCTTGAGATAAACAAGTTACTATCTTTAAAGAAAAGCAAATTAGGGTTATTATATTTTTCATGTCTTATCCTAAAATAGGTTTATACAAATTTATTAAAAAAATTTAATATATCAGTAATCCTATGTCGTATAAACGACTGTTAGCAATATATTTCTATTGAAAACATCAAAAAAGTAAAATATTATTCTGAAAATTTGCATTTTAGTAAACAATGACCGTAACTTCGCAGTTGTAATAAAACACAAACTAAATAATCACTAATTACCTATGATGAAAAATTTCACTAACTCATTGTTAGCGGGGTTACTGCTTTTAAGTAGTACCCTCTTCGCACAAAACCGTTCTGTCAGCGGAACAGTAAAAGATGCCACAGGCTCTGGAATCCCAGGTGCAGGCGTAAAAATCAAAGGAACAACCAAAGGAACATCAACTGGTGTATCAGGTGAGTTTAAGCTCGAAGGCGTAGCTGACAACGCAACCTTAGAAATTTCGGCTATTGGTTACGAAACCCAAAGTGTGGCAGTTCCAGCTTCGGGAGATGTAAACGTAATGATGAAAGTTTCGGCAACATCGCTCGACGAAGTAGTTATTTCGGTTGGTAGTCGTAACTCAAAGAGAACCCTAACCGACACGCCACTTCCGATTGACATCGTTTCGTCAGCCGATTTGAGAAGCACAGGTCAGGCTACATTTGATAAAGCCTTGCAATACCGTGTACCTTCATTCAACACCGTACAAACGCCAGTGAATGATGCAACGTCATTACTCGACCCATATGAGATTCGTAACATGGGACCAAGCCGTACTTTAATCTTGATCAACGGAAAACGTAAAAATTCAAGTGCTTTGACTTACATCCAGACCTCGCCAGGTCGTGGTGAAAGTGGTGCGGATATTTCGGCAATTCCACAAGACGCAATCAAGCGAGTTGAGATTTTGCGTGACGGTGCTTCGGCACAATATGGCTCAGATGCCATTGCGGGTGTAATGAATATCATCATGAAAGACCGTTATGAGTACGGTTCGGTAACGCTAAGAAGCGGAATCACGCACAAAGGCGACGGTGGTTTGGCTGGAATTGCCATCAATAATGGTGCAAATTTTGGTGAAAAAGGTTACATCAACTACACAGTAGATTTATCGCACGTAGGTTTGGCCAATCGCCCAGGAATCGTAAGTGCCGAGGCAGAAGCTGATGGTGATTTGGGTTTTGGAGCAAAATTATCAGATGTACAAGCATTTTTGAGATTGAAGCCTGATGCAGGCAATATCAATGGTTCGCCCGAAACAGCCGCCGCAAAATTTGCCGTAAATGGTGGCGTGGGTATCGGAGCAAATTCTGAATTGTACTATACGGCCGCTTATGTCTATAAAAAAGTAAACAGCTTTGCTAACTATCGTACACCATATTGGAGAACAACCGATGATGGCTTATTGACTCCTGCTGGCAGTCCGTACGTTGGTTATGTACCAGGCTTTGAGGGTGATTTGAATGACTATAATGGTACTGTTGGTATTCGTTCGGAGAAAAGCGGCTGGAAATCAGACGTTAGCTTTACTGTTGGTGGCAACAAACAACTATATACCGTAAGTAATTCAAGAAATCGTGGTCTTGGCAAAAATAGCCCGATTCTATTCAAGCCAGGTGGTTATGAGTTTAGCCACAAAGTTGGAAATATTGATCTCTCGAAATCATTAAACGAGCGTTTAAACCTCTCACTTGGTTCGGAGTTTAGAGCCGAGGAATTTACCATCGTTGCTGGTGATACTGCCTCTTATGCTACTGCTCCTGGTGCTGACTCTTTCCCAGGAATTAGTGCAGTCAATGCAAAAACTTCAACTCGCTACAATTTTGGTGCGTACGTAGGTTTAGGATTTGACGTAACCAAAGATTTCTTGATTGATGGAACTGCCCGTGTTGAGAAATATTCAGATTTTGGCAATGCTTTTGTATGGAAAATCAGCTCACGCTACAAATTTGCCGATGATAAAGTTACTATCCGTGCGTCTATCTCAACGGGTTTCAGAGCTCCATCATTGGCTCAGAGTAATTTGCAGTTGGCACAAGCAAGTTTTGTTCCTGGTCAAGGAATCCAAACAAAAGGTATCGTAAACAACAATAGCCCACAGGCGTTTTTGTTGGGCGTACCGAAATTGAAGGCTGAAAACTCAATCAATTTCACGGCTGGTTTGGGTGTAAATCCAAACAAAAACTTCAGTGCAACCTTAGATTTTTACAGCATCAGAGTTGATAACAGAATCATTTTGAGTTCTGAAATTGCTGCAGGAACTGGACCACAATCGGCTGCATTGAACAAAATCTTGAAGGATAATGGTATCGTTGCCGTGAGTTTCTTTGTTAATGGTATCAATACTATCACGCAAGGCTTAGATTTTGTAGCTAACTACAAAAACGTGTCTTTGGGTAAAGGCAAATTAGCTTTCAATTTTGCAGGAAACTATACCTTGAAGAACGAGAAAGTAGGTGAAGCATTGACTCCATCTTTGATTAGAGCAGCAGGACAATCAATTATTGATGTAACGCAAGAGGCATTATTGCTTTCTTCACGTCCAGTTTATAAAGCTATTTTTGGGGTTGATTATGTTGTTGGAAAATCAAACTTTAATATCACTAATACATTGTTTGGGCCAACGACATTCCGTCAGAATGGTTTAGATACTAACTTAAAGACAGTATTTGACCCGAAAGTGGTCACGGATTTGGGAGCAAACTTCCAATTAGGAAAAAGCATCACTTTGGGCTTGAATATCAATAATATATTCAACATCATGCCAAAGTGGAAATTTGTTGCCTTGAATACGAAAGGTGAGTCAATCTTGAAAGACCCGAAAGCGGTATTTTTTAACACTAACTTGCTTACATTCAATGGTCGCTACTCAAATGTAACGTATGATGGATCGCATTTCAGCCAATTAGGTACAACATTTGCTGCAAACTTGAATTTCAGATTCTAACAATTATTGAGTCTTACCAATTAATCCTATAAGGTTTTTTCAAACCTTATAGGATTTTTTATTCCAGCCATTGATACATCACGAGTGCATCAACAAGACCCAGTTTTTGGTGGTTAAATGCCTTGGATAATCTGCCAATAATTTCAAAACCACACTTTTGCCAAATCCTGACGGCTACCTCATTGGAACTGATGACAAAATTAAACTGCATAGCTTTATAACCCAACGAACGGGCTTCGCCCAACGAAAATCGACACATTGCCTCCGCAATTCCTCGGCCACGCTGCTCGGGGTGTACTAAATAGCCAGCATTAGCCACGTGCGAACCCAAATCTGGTTGGTTTTGCTTGATATAAAATGTACCAACAATCTGCCCGTCAATCTCGGCAACGTAGGCTGATTTATCTGCCGCTGACCAGTAACCCAACATTGATTCTTTACTCGAATCGGGACTAAAAACCAGCGTATCACCTTCTTTAATTGTGAGGTATAGTATTTTCCATACTACTTCGGAATCTTTATCGAAGTCAAACCTTCTTATTTTCATAAATTTTATTTTTTCTTGGCAATATAAAAATTATCGTCCCACGCGTACGATTTTTTTGGTAAAACTTCTAACAGTTCAAAGCCAGCCAAATTCAAAAATAAACCCAACTCTTCTTGCAAAAATGCCCGTAACGTAACGCTGTCATTACCGATCAACTCAAAGTTTTGGGCATCATTTTTTTGATAATAAGTTGAAGTCCAGTTCCAAGTCCAGCCCGTTAGCATATTTTTACTACTTTTACTAACCCGTTTATAATGATTTTCTTCAAACGAAGCGATTAGTTCATCGTGTCTATTTTCTTCAAAACCGACAAAGAAGTTTTGAGCATCTATCGCATCAAACATTAGCAGTCCATTAGGGCTAAGGTTTCGATTGATACAAGCAAACGCATCTATAATACCTTGATTATCAATTAAATAGCTAATGCTGCGTCCTGTAATAATAGCACAATCAACTGGATTTTGTAAGCTAAAATTACGCACATCGGCTTGCATGAATTGAGCATTTGGTGCAGTAATTTTGGCAATGTCAAGCATTTCTTGGTATAAATCAAGCCCCAAATAATTGTACTTCGAATTTATCAATCGCTTTGCCAAATTACCAGTTCCACAGCCGATTTCGAGTACTGACTTAATGCCATTGGTTTTTAGATGATGGTCATAAAAGCAAAATTCTTCATTATAATCAAACAAAGTTTGATAGATTTCGTGGTAAACATTGGCCAAACTTGTGTATAATTTACTCATTGATTAAATCGAATTTAAAGTTTTCAAAGGTATGTTTTTTTAGAAAATAATCAAATCCTTCAATCAAATTCTTAACAATCCTCGCTGATTTTGCATTAATATTTGGAAATTCAGCGATTTTTCGCAAAATTTGCTAATCAAACAAAAACCCTCCAAATGAAAAAACTTTTATTACTTCTTAGTATATTTTTTGTAAAATTCAGCGTAAACGCTCAAAACCCAGCACCCGCTCCCGCTCAATCAAAAGCCATAGCCTTGGTTGGTGGTACAATTCACGTTGGCGATGGGAAAATTATTCAAAACGGCACAATCATTTTCGACAAAGGTATCATTACTGCCATCGGTGATGCGACCCTCATTTTTGACAAAAATACCACCGAAACTATCAATATCGCAGGAAAATCAGTGTATCCTGGCATAATCGCACCCGCAGCCTTGGTTGGTTTGGTCGAAATCGGATCAGTACGCTCAACTTTCGACCAAACCGAAACGGGTCAATTCAACCCAAATATTCGTTCACTGATTGCTCACAATGCCGATTCCGAAATCATTCCAACGGTGCGTGGCAATGGTGTTTTGATTGGGCAAACTACGCCCGAAGGAGGCATTATTTCGGGAACTTCGTCAATTATGGAATACGACGGCTGGAACTGGGAAGATGCCGCTCTAAAAAAAGACGATGGCGTTTGGCTCAATTATCCAACCTTGATTGCCCGTCAATTTAGTTTTGAGGATTTTAGATTTACCACAAAAAAGAACGAGAAATATATTGAGCAAAAAAATGAACTACAAAGTTTCTTTGCCGACGCTCTCGCTTACAGTGAAATTGCGTCACCAAATCCTAAAAATGCCAAATTAGAAGCCATGAAGGGGCTTTTTGATGGATCTAAAAAACTTTTCGTTCGTACAAACTACGGTAAAGAGATTATTGAAGCCAGTCAAATGGCACAAAAATACAAAGTCAAAAACATCGTGATTGTCGGTGGTGAAGAGGCCGATTTAGCGATTGATTTCTTGAAAGCCAATAACATTCCAGTAATCGTTTCGCCCACGCATCGCTTGCCGAATACGGCCGATGAAGATGTTTGGAATCCCTATAAATTACCTGCAAGATTAATGAAAGCGGGAGTGCTGACGGGAATGTTTTATACCGAAGAGTTTTATAAAACCCGTAATTTACCCTTTGTGGCAGGTACGAGTGCCGCTTTTGGACTCAATAAAGAAGAGGCCTTACAAATGATTACGGCCAATAATGCCAAGATTTTGGGCATTGGGGGGCAAGTAGGAACGCTCGAAGTTGGCAAGCACGCTACCATTGCCGTATCGGAAGGAGATATTTTGGATATGCGAACCAACAAAGTAATACATGCTTTTATTAGAGGAAAAAAGATTGACTTGGACGACAAACAAAAGCGACTTTACAAGAAATTTAGTGATAAATATGGTATTTCGGAGAAATAAGATTTGTTAAAGAATAGCAGTTTTTCACACGTAAAGAAGATTCATGAAAATAGGTATTATCGGCTTGGGGGACATGGGAAAAATGTTTGCCCGAATCTGGTCGAAAGCTGGATTTGAGGTTTACGGTTGTGATTTACCCCAAAATCGTGATGCCTTAAATGAAGAATTAGGTACACTCAACATCAAAATTTTGACTGATGGCGTGGCAGTTTCTCGAATATGTGACTTTATTTTGTATTCGGTCGAAGCCGAAAATATAGAAAAAGTGGTTGCACAATGTGGTCCCTCAACCAAATTTGGGGCAGTTGTTGCTGGGCAAACCTCAGTAAAAGCCCCCGAAATTGCCGCTTTTGAAAAACATTTACCAAAAGATACGCAAATCCTAACTTGCCATGCCTTGTACGGCCCAGCCGTCAATCCAGTTGGTCAGACACTGGTACTCATCAATCACCGAGCAACGGCTACTGCCTTCAATCAAGCGTACGAAATATTCAAAGTCATTGGTTCAACGATTCATGAACTCAATGATTTTCACGCCCACGACCGCATGATGGCTGATATTCAGGCAGTTACGCACGTGGGTTTTGAAAGTATCGGCACGGCATTCATGCACCGAAAAGTGTATCCCTGGGCAAATACACTTCACCCAAACGGGCTTGATAATGTCAAACTTTTAATGACGTTGCGTATTTATAGCTATAAATTTCATGTTTATTCGGGCCTTGCGTTGCAAAATCCTTATGCAAAAAAAGATGTAAGAAGCTACGCAAAAGCCGAAACTGAACTTTTTGAGCTAATGATTGAAGAAAACGAAAAGAAATTAAGGAAGAAAATATACGCCGCTCGTGATACCGTTTTTAAAGACAAAAGCTCAAATTTAATCCTTGATGATAAAATCATGAACGAATTTAGTTTGAGTCAAGATACGAGCCACAAACCAAACTCACATTTGAGCTTGCTGGCAATGGTCGAAACTTGGCATCGACTCGGCACGAATCCGTACAAAAGCCTAATATGCCAAACGCCACCTTTCAAATTACGAGTGGGTATGGCCGAGTATTTGTTCTTAAACGATGACTTATTAGAAGAAACTATCCAAACGGCATTATTTGATAAAAGCATTCGTCGAGAAGATTTGGCATTTCATACGGCCGTACACGAATGGGCAAATATCGTTGAGATGGGCGACAAAGAAAGTTATCGCAAACATTTTGAGGCAACGAAACTCTATCTCTCCGACCGTCTCGAAGAAGGACGTGCCAAAAGCAGCCTCTTAATTGCAAAATTACAAAACTTATAAATTTTAGATTATTTAAAAAACAGCACTACTGTTGTAACCTTTCAATTAATTTTTAGTCATAAATGCACAAGACAGATTTATCAAGGTTTAATAACGACGATTTTAAAGATTCACCTTTGGCCAGAGGACTGGTGGTCACTGTAGCTTGGTTTATTACCAAAACTATTTTCATTCAGTCCAATTTATTAATTCCGATGGTCGTTAAAAAATTTATTTTGACGCTCTTTGGTGCGAAAATTGGTAAAAACGTAGTAATAAAGAATGGAATCAATGTTAAATTCCCTTGGAATCTGGAAGTGGGCAATAACGTTTGGCTCGGCGAAGGCTTATGGATTGAAAACCAGGGAAAAGTCAAAATCGGTGATAATGTTTGCTTATCACAGGGTTCAATGCTATTATCGGGCAACCACGATTATAAGAAACCAACTTTTGACTTAATAGTGAAGGATATTATTCTCGAAGAGGGCGTTTGGATTGGAGCAAAATCGGTCGTCTGCAATGGTGTTACTTGTCACTCCCACGCTGTATTGTCCGTAAATTCGGTTGCCACCAAGTCGTTAGACGCCTATTGTATTTATCAAGGGAATCCCGCTATTATGGTAAGAAAGCGAGAAATAGCCATTAGATAAATAAATCAGCAAAAAGATTATAATTTTTTACTTTTTTTAATGAAAAAAGTATTTATTTTGTATAAAAATCACCAACATATAAGTTAATTAAATATAGTCCTGATGTTTCCAACATTCGAATCTCTCATACCCGATAAGCAGATACAAATCTTAATTTCAGCAATAATCGCAATGGTTATCAATTTGCGTTCGATACCTGTCATTATCAATATAAGCGGGCTACGTGGTTTGATGGACAATCCCGTTAAACGAAGTTCCCACAAAACGCCCACCCCAACCTTTGGCGGTGTCGCTATTTTTGCTGGTGTTCTGATAGGCTACATGATTTGGAACTTCGGCGATGAAGGCATACTCATTCATAAAGTATTTGCAGGAACTGTTATTTTATTCTTTTTAGGAATAAAAGATGATTTATACGCCCTTTCTCCAACCAAAAAAATGATTGTGCAAGTAGTTGCCTCTGCCATTGTCGTAATCGGTAGTGATCTTCGGGTATCCGATTTTTTTGGAATCTTTGGTTTAGGTCAAATACCTTACGTACTGAGTATTTTACTGACAATTTTTATTTTCGTTGCAATGATTAATGCTTTCAACCTAATTGATGGCATTGACGGTCTGGCGGGGGGTATCGCTATGATTGCCAGTACGGGTTTTGGCCTTTGGTTTTTGGTGAATCACCATTATTCGTTGGCTTGTTTGGCTCTCTGTTTGGCTGGTTCGCTGATAGGATTTTTGCGATTTAATTTCTCCCAAACCAATAAGATTTTTATGGGTGATACTGGTTCGCTCATCATCGGATACATCATCACGGTTTTGGCCGTAAAATTTATTCATCTTAACGTTATGCACGCTTGGGAATCGGATATTTCGTTTGTAAGTGCCCCTGTGATAGCAGTTGTGATATTAATTATACCAATTTTTGATACGATTAGGGTGTTTTCTATCCGAATTTTACGTGGAAAATCACCTTTCAAGGCCGATAGATTGCACATGCACCATCTGCTGATTGACAATAATTTATCCCACATTCAAGCATCTTTTACGTTGTATTTCGTTACGATTTTCTTCACGGCATTTACTTATTTTGCCCGAAGTTATTTTAGCAACACTGAGCTTTGTTTCTTCATACTCATCTTGCTGGTAGCATACTTTTCGATGGGTACCTGGCTCGAAATGAGAAGACTAAAATTGAAAAGAGAAGAACTCGGTATTACTGAAAAAAATACCCCGCCAAGTCAAAACGGAAATACAAGCAATGCTGAAAAAATTAGATTGACCGAAAGTAT
>JANNEN010000475.1:0-13225 GCA_031378715.1 Emticicia sp. | reverse complement strand
CAATCGTACAAGTAACTGAATATGAAGTTGTTACGGTTGGATTAACCAAAATACTCATTCCCGTCAAGCCGCCCGTCCAGTTTAGCGTTCCACCC
Source organism: Emticicia sp. (assembly GCA_031378715.1). Lineage (GTDB taxonomy): Bacteria > Bacteroidota > Bacteroidia > Cytophagales > Spirosomataceae > Emticicia. Next base: position 13,130 of record JANNEN010000475.1, on the reverse strand, counting down.
GTGCAGGCACTTGCCGTGAGGGTTGTTGAGTTTCCGCTACAAATAGTGGTACTTGCTGGGGTGATGGTTGGTTTCGTAGGAATTGGGTTTACCGTAACCGTTGATAATTAGATACCTTCATTAACACAACCCGAAATCGTACAAGAAACTGAATATTAATTTGTTACGGTAGGATTAACCAAAATACTCATTCCCGTCAAGCCGCCCGTCCAGTTTAGCGTTCCACCCGTGCAAGCACTTGCCGTGAGGGTCGTTGAGGTTCCGCTACAAATGGTGGTACTTGCTGGGGTGATGGTTGGTTTTGCAGGAATTGGATTAATACTTAGATTTGTGCCATTGTCCGCACCAATAATTGTGGGATTGCTCGAAATCACTCGAATACGGTAATTAGTTCCATTCAAAGCATTGGTAGGAATTGTGGCCGAAATAGTTCCTGCATTTACATCAGCAAGCGTTCCGATGGAAACTGGATTGGCAAAACTTCCATTCGCATCGCTTAGTTGAGCCGTAAAGATATTTCCCGAAATAAAAGTTTCGTTTGTAAAAGTAAAAGGAACATTTATTGCCGAACTTTTGCAAAACGAACTACCCGTAATCGCACTCGTAGCTAACGCAGGAACTGATAATGTAATTTTTTCACTTCTGAATTTCTTGAAATTTGTTTGTGCCAAATCTTTCGCAATAATGGCATCGCCATAGAAAACGGCATCACCATTATCCACCAAAAGTTGCAGATTAGTTGTGCTGCTCAAACTTGCAGGTAGCTCCACGATTGATTCAAAACTGCCCTCAACATTCAAAGTCGCCAAATCTACACTTCTTTTGATTGGCTCATCGGCAGGATTTCCCGACCAAGTGAAAAACTTAAAATCTTTGGGAGCAACACCCGTGGCAGCGTCGGAAGGGCCAGCGATAATTAAATATTCGTTGGCGGTGTTTTTCTTGATTTCTCTGATGCCTCTTCCGCCCAAGTTAATTTCGATTGGTGTTCCGAAAAGTGCCGAACCAATCGTTCCGCCACTTGCAGTTAGTATTGTCGTGAAATTACTTACGGGAATAATCAAGGCTTTCTTTCGGTCGGACGGTATCACTTGCGGAGCTCGAAACGCAATGTAAGCGGTCGTATTGTCGGGAGCCATTTCAACGCCCTCAATGTTGTAGCCATCTAAACTTGCACTTTCAGGAATCACGCCCGCAGCCGCACTGGCAGCTAATCCGTAATAATTTGCTCCTTTTCCGTGGCCATTGCTTGCGTCCCACGCCAAAATATCGTCTTTCAAAAAATCATATCTGCTCACGTAGTTTAGCGTTGTGGCAGTTCCCGTTCCCGAAATATCAGTTTTAAAAACCCGATTGCGGTTGGGTCGGCTATTGCCACTCGACGCATTGCTCTGCGAACCTAACCAATAAATACTATTGCCCACTTTGGTAGAAGCCTCAATATCAACCTCCCTCGGCACGCCGCCCGAAAGTTGCGTAAGCCCCAAAACCGTTGTAAAATCAAATTTATTGATGGGTAGTCCTGAGTTATTTCTATCATACAATCTGATGGTTTGGTCTTCATCATCGGCCACTAACATCAAGTCAGTACCTACCGCAACAGCCGTACTGGCATCGCTTTTACCCGCATGAAAACGAGTATTTGCGGGCGAGGTTGCCGCTTGTGAGGCAGCATAATTTATGATGTAATTTGTGTTCACCGTACCATCATTCACCGTGATCGTTACGGTAGCATAACCAACGGTAGCGGGTGTAATTTTGAGGTTCAAATCTGCTCCATTGGTGGTAAGAGCAAGATTCGTAATCGGTACGACCGTAGTATTACTTGACGTTACCGAAACAATCAAGCTACCTACGGCAGTTTCTGCATCGCCGATAATGAAGTCGATTCCGAGCGTTTTGGCGGGGTCGGTTGGGTCGTTGATTACACCACTGATGGCGTAGTTCCCTGTAATATTGGTGGTTACGCCACCATCAATGTAATCACTCGTGGCGGCTACATTCATGGCGATTGTTGGGGCGGTATTCAAAATTTGGCAAGTATTCAGCGGTGCATCGGCGGCCGTAATGATGATTGGAGAAGTCCCTCCCGCAGGATTAACGGTGCTTGCTCCACTCGACCAAATACCATCAGTATCGGTGGCTGGGCAACCTGTTATTGCTCCCGTTGCGACATCACGTTTTTCGATTCTTCGGACACCATTGGCAAGATTTACAGGAATATACGCCCCCCAAGAGCCATTATTGCCCTCAATCGAGCCATACCAAGTTGTAAAATTAGTCGTTATTCCGTCGTTTTCTGCCCAAGTGCCGTACAAAGGGCGACCAGTTCCTGCGGTATTGTCATACAAAAATATCATTTCTTCGGCACTTGCTCCCGACGAACCTCTGATTGCGTTCGCTCCGTTTGTACCCGATGCAGGTGTAAGCATAGTAAACGTTTGGGTTGTGGTTAAGGTCGTGGCAACGGTTGTGCCACTCGCCCCATTGTTTAACTGAACACTCAACGGCACACTCAAACCCGCATTGAAGGCGGCATTGCCCGTTGGCACAATCGCAAACCAACCTTCGTAAGTTCCCGTGGCATCGGTGGTGAGTTCGCCGTAGCGTGCAGTAGTTGCAAATTCGTTGCTACCCATCAAAGTTCCGTTTACGTTTTTTGAACTCGTATGCCCCGTAATGTATCCCGATGTGCCATTACTGTTGTTTATAACAAACATATTACCTGCCGTTGGAGCCCCAAGTGTGTAACGATAAGTTGTACTTGCCGAAAGATTGTTTAATCGTAGGCGACACACATATTGTAATCGGTTGGCAGTAGTTGAACCATTGATGGCGTATTGTGGAAATACTATTTCGGTTATTGACGGGGCAGCGGTAATATTTGCGGTCAAGCCCGTGGGTTGTGTTAATGTATAGTTTGAAACTCCCGCCCCGCCCAGCGTACTGGTTGAGGTTACGGCAATGCCATTACCAACGGCACTCGAAGCAAATGTTCCTGTTCCTGCAAAAGTTACGGCATCCGGCGAAACTACTCCCGTCAATGTTCCCGTGATTACGGCATTTGTGTTGCCGTCAAAAATTTTATTTTGAGCCGTTGCGGCATTGATAGTCAAGGATTTAGCTGTAATTTCAGCCGTTAAACCCGTGGGTTGTGTTACTGAATAGTTCGTTGCTTTTGTACCCGAAAGCGTGTAACCCGTTACGGTTACGGGCTTGGCAAGTCCTACATCTTTGTTATTGAAATTGGCCGTTGTTGTTCCCGAAATACTTACATCATCGCTGTTAATTATTCCGTTCAAGGTTGGCGTTCCGCCCAACGTTGCGGCTGTATTTCCATCATACACTTTATTATTTGCCGTAACGCCCGAAATAGTCAAAGCAGCGGGCGTAATATTTGCCGTGATTCCCGAAGGTTGTAAAGCTGAATAATTAGCGGCATCAGCACCACCCAAAACCAATGCCGTAGAAACGGCAATTCCATTTGCCGCATCGGCCGAAGCAAAAGTACCGTTTCCACTCACCGAAACCACATCAGGGGTGATTATTCCGACCAAACTTGCACCGCTTATACTTGCGGTGGTGTTGGCATCGTAAGTTTTGTTGGCGGCAGTTGCTCCCATTATACTAAGTTGCTTTGGGGTAATATCGGCAGTCAAACCCGTGGGCTGGGTCAGTGAATATTTGGCGGCATCGGCTCCGCCCAAAGTTGCGGTTGATATTACTGAAAGGTTTGTTCCTGCCGTGAGTTGGGCAAAAGTTCCCGTGCCGACTAATGTTACGGCATCAGCCCCCACAACACCAGTGAGCGTACCCGTGATGGTTGCGGCATCGGTTCGGTCATAAATTTTATTAGTAGCAACTGCCAGATTTAGCGTAATTGGTTTTGGATTAATGGTGTAAATCAAGGTAGCATTGCCCGTGCCGCCAGCATTTGTGGCCGAAATAGTAACGTTAAACGGCGAACCAGCAATATCGAATGGTGCTCCCGTGATTTCGCCCGTGGCGGTATTTATGTACAAACCCACAGGTAAGCCCGTGGCGTTATAACTCGTTGGGGAATTCGATGCCGTAATTGTATAAGTTGAAGCCACAACGCCATAAGTAGCCGATGCCGTGAGCAAACTCGTAATTACTGGCGTTGGTGCGTTGGTAATATCAGCGACTAAACCCGTTGGCTGAGTCAAGGAATAATTTCCCGAAGCCGAACCCGAAATTGTGTAGCCAGTTACTGTAACCGCAATCCCCGTTCCGACTGCTGATTGGGCAAAATTTGCACTAACTGTACCGCCCAACACTACGTTTGCCTCTTCACCCAAAACGATTCCGTTCAAAGTTGCCGTTTCCGAAAGTGTGGCGGTTGTGTTTCCGTCAAATACTTTGTTGTTGGCCGCAAGTCCTGTGATAGTCAAAGATTTAGCCGTAATATCGGCCGCCAAACCCGTTGGTTGTGTAAGGGAATAATTTCCTGCATCAACACCGCCCAAAGTAGCGGTGGAAGTTACGGTAATGCCCGCTCCGATATTTGCTTGGGCAAATGTTCCTGTGCTATTAAAAGTAACAATTTCAGCACCAATAACACCATTTAATGTACCCGTAAAAGTTGCGGCATTGTTACCATCATAATCTTTATTTTGAGCAACCGCCCCCGTAATTGTAAGTGGTGCGGCCGTGATATTTGCCGAAAGTGTTGGTTGAGTTAAGCTATAATTTGTTGATGGAGCAGTATAACCGCTAACGCTCACAGATTTTGCCGTACCGACCGAAGCATTAATAAATGTTGCCGTTGGCGAACCCGTTACGGCGAAAGTTTCACTATTTTCTAAACCAACGTAAGCGGGCGTTCCTGAAATAGTTGCACTATTATTGGCATCATAAATTTTGTTATCGGCCGAAATCCCTGTAATTGTCAAATCTTTGGCCGTAACGGTACTTGACGCCGTGGCTACGTTTACGGTCGTTGCTCCGCTACTCGTCAGAACCACATTGCCCGAATAAGGCGAACTCGCCACGGTAGCCGTAGCTTTCAATCGTAAGAAAATTGGTGTACTACTAACCGTTCCACCAGTTTGCGTCAAAGTTTGGGTATCGGCATAGCCACTCGCCCCGCCCGCCGTTTGCGAAACCTCAAAACCCGTGGGTGGAGTTATCAAGATATTATTGGTAAGATTCGCCCCCGATACCGAAAAACTCGTTGGCGTGGTTGATGCCGTTCCGTAAGTTGTATTGACTGCCGTTGGTGTGCCTGTGGTGGTTATTGTTGGGGTGGCGGTGGTGATGGTAAACGCTGTTATTCCTAATGTTGTAAGAGTTGAACCCGTTGTGACTGTCCAATTACTCGGGGTATTAACCAATGCTCTATATGCACTCATTGAACTCTGATTTGTTCTCGAACCCGAATACTGCCCACCAGTACTTGATGAGCCAATGACAATGTTACCATTAGTAACATTTAATTCGGCGGGTAGATATGAGTTATTAGTATTTACAGTTCCTGCTGTTAGCCAGACATTAGGAAAATTTAACCCAAATAGGATTGTACCCGTAAATGTGGAAGGGTTTACATTTGTACCAAAATCAGAATTAGTTGCGGTTGTTCCAGCACCCGTACCTTGATAAGCGAATATTTGATCACCACCACTCGAAATTCCAGACATTGTTTGTACGGAAGTTCCTAAACTTGCTGCCACACCATTTTCAATCTTAATAACAGTTCCCGCAAGTACAGTCCCCGAGGTGGTATTGGTCCAAGTTACAAAATTTTCGCCACCTCTACCATTGTTGGTCGCTGTTGAATTTCCTGCGGTTAAAAAACCATTATCAGTAAATTTTATTACAGTATTTGGAGCTAAATTAACCCAAGTAACAAAAGTGAAGTTATCAGGAGCGTTTGCATTAAAACCCACAATCGAAACATCACCAACTGCCAACGTCGTCTGCCCAAAAACATTAAACCCAGTCAAAAAAAACAGTAGTGTAGCAAGACGAGTAATAACATTACAGTAATTTTGTAAATTTCTTTTCATAAAAACGGGAGGGAAATATTGTATTAATTGAACATACAAAATTGAATATTGACTTACGGAAGTCCTATATTTTGGTATTATCTAATGTTTAAGAATTGGTCGTTGAATTAATATTCGTGTAACATTGCCCGCTTTTCCACACCAGAAATAATATTTTATCTTTCGTACAATCCATAAGCATTTAAAACGTTTCAAAAAAACACACCCAATAGTTGATACCGCAAACAATTTCACCAAAACGCATAAAAACCAAGAATTTTAAAACAGTTAATCACCAAAAATCGTATTTTTGTATATCAAATAAACCCATCGTATGAAAACTACTTTCTTTAAATACATCATCATTACATTTTCGCTGGTTACCATCACTTGGTCATGCGACAAATCCACGGTTGAAACTGCCGAGCCACAAACACTCGTAAGCTCAACACTCGTAAAAGAACTCACCAAAGACCAACTCATTGCGGCTGTTACGCCCGTGTTGGGTTCGGCGGCACAGCTTTTCGTCCGTTCGGGAGCAAGGCAGTATAAAGTTGTTTATAAAACCAAAAACACCGACGGCACCGATATTCAGGCATCGGGGGCAATCATCGTTCCAGTCGGGGCGGCTTTTCCCGACCCGCTTCCCGTGGTCAGCTACCAGCACGGTACTATTTTCGATGATAAACAAGCCCCTTCGTACTTCTCGGCCGACGGTGAGGGTACAATCGCCTCACTTTTAGCCTCAACGGGTTATATCGTAGTTGCCCCCGATTACATTGGCTACGGTGCTTCCAATAACGTTCCGCATACCTACGAGCATCGGGCGGGGTTGGCTTCGGCAAGTTTGGATATGCTACGTGCGGCCAAGGAAGTAATTACAAAAGAAAAAATCAATTGGAATAAAAATCTCTACATTGCGGGCTACTCAGAGGGAGGTTTTGCCACGATGTCGTTACAGAAGAAGATTGAAGAAGAATTTCCGAATGAATTTAACCTCAAAGCATCAAGTTGTGGGGCGGGTGCTTACAACAAAACGCTGAGTTTCAAAACCTTAGTCAGTACCAAGTCGAGCGGCGACCCACAGCACAACGCCTCCTATATATGGGTGCTGCTGACTTACGATAGGATTTACAAAATCAATCGTCCATTGTCCGAATATTTTGCTTCGGCTTACGTTGCTCAAATTCAGAAAGAACAACAAAACGCCCGTATTTCGGGTAGTTTGACCACACTTTTGAGCGAAACCGTCAAAAAAGGCGTGGCCGATGGCACCGATACCGTTTTGCTTAATGCCGTAAAGGACAACGATGTATTCGACTGGAAACCAAAAACGCCCACCCAACTTTACCACGGAACGGCCGATACTTACGTGCCGTTTTTCAACTCCCAAACGGCCGTTGATGCCATGAAAAAACGTGGTGCAGCGAACGTAGAATTGATTCCCGTTGCTAATGGTGACCATGGCTCATCAATACAAAATTATTTACTCGGCACACTTTCGTTTTTTACCAGTATAAAATAGATTTGTGTTGTAACAACCAAAGCTCTATACCTCATATACGCAAATATTGTTTTTTTTATCGGTGCCACGCATAGCGTGACACCGAGTCTGCCACCGTGACACGCTGTGCGTGGCACGGTTAATGTGTCAATATAATTTTCATAAATTCAAAATAAAGTTTTTTGCATAACATGATTCATTAAACAACCTGCAACAATTTGGAACAAAGCACTAACAAAATTTAAACCCTCTTATAAACCTATCATGGCAAATCTAAAAACTGGCATCGTACATACCGTTTTTTTTTGGTTGAAAGAAAAAGACAACCAAGACCACCAAAAAGCCCTTCACGAAGGAATTCTTGAACTTTCAAAAATTGACCTCATCAAAACGGCCTACGTTGGTCGCCCAGCCGCTACCGACCGCCCCGTGATTGACTCCTCTTATGACTTTTCGATAACATCAATTTTTGATAGCATTGCCGACCAAGATGCCTATCAAACCCACCCCGACCATTACGTTTTTATCAATAATTGCTCACATCTCTGGGAAAAAGTATTAGTTTATGATGCCGAAAGCTGATTTTAGATGAAAAACTTTTAAAAACGACTGATTTTTTAGAAATTTGCAGATTGACATTGCTAATCAAATAATTGCGATTCAAAATTCGCTCTTTATTTCCGTCCCATGAAAAAAATATTTATTTTCCTTTTAACGCTCGCCTCTTTACAAACTTTCTCACAAAAACTCAGCTTCGATGCCAAAGGAATCCTTGCGATTTCGGACGCTGATATGGCGGCATCGGCTTTTGTCGATGGAAAACTTTTTAAAGAGAAAGGCATTCGAGATGTTTTATCAACCGTTAAACTTCCCATCGAGAAATACGCTGATGAAGTCAAAAACACAGTTGTATCAAACTCAGCCCTAAATATTGGTAAAGGTATGGTGGTTTCGCCCACTCGAAACATCGTTTATGTGGTCGAAACACGAGGCAGTACGCCCGATAATGTCACCGAACTACGTACCATCAATTCGGAATTTCCTGCGGGTGGGTTTATATCAGTCATTGATTTAAGCGATTTGAATCAGCCCAAGGTTTTGTATAAATTTCCGACGGGCAGAAACCCCGTAGCCCTTGATATTAGTCCAAACGGAGAATATTTGGCTCTATGTAGCGAAGAATACGGCAAAGAACTCCAAGTACTCGAATTAGACACCGCAGGAAAGCCCATCAGAATAATCAATAAACCGCAGGATTTTCCATCGGGGCGAGTTACGGATATTACGTGGCACCCAAACAATAATTTTTTGGCTTACACCATGGAAGACTCAAAGGAAGTAGGTCTTGTGAAAGTCACCCGTGATGGCCCTACTACCAAAATTATTAGATTAGACTTGATCGGACGACCGCTAAAAGTAGGTAATTTGCCAGGTTCGGGGCAGTTTTCGCCCGATGGAAAGTACTACCTCGTACCTGATTTAAAAACTATAATTGGAAATAAATCAGAAAGCAACGGTAATGAAACTTGCGAGATGTTTGTCATAAAATTCAATTTAGAAGCAACCAGCGAACATTTTTTGATCACCAAAGCCAAAATCGGAGAAACCGCCACAGGTTTTGCCATAAGTCCTGACGGTAGTTTGGTAGCCGTGGCAAATGCCCGAAAATCATATTTGCCGTGGGAGAATGCTGCGGAGAATAAAAAATCATCAATAAGTCTGCTCAAATTATCGTCTGACGGCTTGCTGAATAATGTGGGAGAGTATGAGTTTGAGGGAATTTTGCCAAAAAATATCACTTTTGATAAATCAGGAGAGAACATAGCCATAACCGTTTTTGATTATTTTAATTTTGGAAAACATTTCGGCGGCATTGAGTTTTGGAAAGTAAAAAATGGCGATAAACCAACGCTTCAGAAACAAGATTTTAAACTTTTCATGCCTCGTGGCTGTCATAATATTCAGATAATCAAATAGTTTTTTTTACCAAGAAAGGCCTTCAAACATCATTTGAAGGCTTTTTTGTTTGACAAAAATAATGTAGATTGAGTTTTAATAATACATTTCCAAAAAATGAAATCAGAAAATAAAGAAGGTTTACGCCGAGAAATTGGGGTGTGGGGATTAGCCGCCAACACCTTGAATAGAACTATCGGGGCGGGGATTTTCGTTTTGCCTGCCCTCGTTGCCAATATTTTGGGCGAAGCAAGTATCCTCGCTTACCTGTTATGCGGGTTATTGATGATGATAATTATGCTCTGCTTTTCAGAAGTTGGCAGTCAAATTACGGTTACGGGCGGTGCTTATGCTTACATTGATGCCGCTTTTGGAGCTTTTGCTGGTTTTCTCGCCAACTCAATGTTTTGGTTTGTTGGTATTTTAGCCGATGCTGCTATTGCCAACGCAATGGCAGATACGCTCACTATTCAGTTTCATTCATTGAGCAATCCAATCTATCGGACACCTTTCTTTTTCATCATTTTTGGTGGTTTTGCCTACATCAATGTTCTCGGTGTAAAGCACGGTGACAACGTAGTGAAAATCAATACGTTTATCAAATTAATTCCGCTAATTATTCTAATCATTGCTGGTTTTTTTGGCACAAGCTCCGACAACCTTCGTTGGGCATCATTTCCGAGTATCGACAAGTTAGGCGAAGCCTCCCTCCTACTATTTTTTGCTTTTGCGGGTGGCGAAGCATCACTCAATATCAGTGGCGAAATACGAAACCCCAAACGGACAGTGCCGCTGGGCGTATTGTCGGGAATGGCGGCAGTAGTGATACTTTATATGTTGATTCAAACTATTTCGCAAGGCGTACTCGGGGCAGATCTGGCTTTACAAAAAGAAGCTCCGCTGGCCGCCGTTGCCAACAAAGTTTTAGGCAAATTTGGTTCAACGCTCATCGTTGCGGGAGCGGCATTTTCGATGTTTGCTGCTTTGAGTGGTTCGGTTTTATCTTATCCAAGAGTGATTTTTGCGGGAGCAACAAAAGGTTGGATGCCCGCATTTATGGGTAAAGTTCACCCCAAATTTGCTACCCCTTACTGGGCAATTATTATTTATGCACTTCTTGATTTTATTTTTGCAGTTTCGGGTGGTTTCAAAGAGTTGGCAATTATTGCAAGTGCCTCATTATTAAGTATTTACATGGGCGTTGTGCTGGCAACAATCAAACTTAGACTCACTGCGAAATCAGAAAACACTGATACGTTCCAACTTCCACTTGGCGTTACGATTCCCATAATTGCGGCAATTGCAATTATGTGGTTTTTATCAAATTTATCGGCAAATGAATTTATGAGTTTAGGCATTTTTTGGGGAATTTTAACTTTTATTTATTTGATAATTTCAGTAATTGAACGCAACAAAAATAAAAACTCAGAAATCTGAAATTACCCTATTTTTCGTTAGTATAACAAACCAACGACAAACAAACCTTATGAAATATCTGATAATTGCGGTATTTTTGTTCACGTTCTCTTGCAAATCAACGTCACAAACCATCAACCCACCCAAAGCCGATTCTATGCAAAACGAATTGTCATACTTAGCTCTCGGCGATAGCTATACGATTGGTGAAAGCGTAACTGAAACCAACCGTTGGCCCGTACAATTAGCGACACTTTTAACTAAAAAAGGCGTAACAGTAGCCCCACCACGCATTATTGCCCGAACGGGCTGGACAACCGATGAGTTAAAATCTCAGATTGTTACCGAAAAAATTACACAAACATATAATTTAGTTTCGTTGCTGATTGGTGTAAATAACCAATATCGTGGGCGAAGCGTAGAACAATTTCGGTCAGAATTTGTTGATTTGCTAAACACTGCTCTAAAATTTGCTGATAATAATCCCGCCCGAGTGCTGGTGGTTTCGATTCCCGATTGGGGAGCTACGCCCTTTGGCGGGAACGGAATAGATAAGAAAATTTCGGAACAGATTGATATGTTTAACGCCGTAAAAAAAGAGGAAACCCAAAAGAAAAGTATTTTATTTGTTGATATTACGCCCATTTCGCGGCAAGCCCTTACCGACGGTTCGCTTATTGCCAAAGACAAGTTGCATCCATCGGGAAAAATGTATCAACTTTGGGTCGAGAAAATCACCCCCGAATTATTGCCAAATCTAAGAGGTCGTTAAAGTTTTTGATTTGGACGAAAAACGATGCTTTTTTACCCTACTTTTCATCAAAAAAAACTCATTTTGCTCGCAAAATTTCATCTTTTTTGATTTAATTATGTCAAAAAATCACCATTTTTCGTCATCAAATAAAAACTTAAACGACCTCTAAAATAATGAATACCGAAAAATACAGACAAAAAGCAGTAAATTTTGACCAAAATGACATTTTGGCCGCTTTTAAGAATCATTTTGAGATTGGCGATGAAATATATTTAGACGGAAATTCGCTCGGAAGGCTGCCAAAAAAAACCCTCGAACTGACAACCGACTTAATAAAAAATCAATGGGGTAAACGCCTCATCAGAAGCTGGAACGAACATTGGATTGACTTACCCAGTACTATTGCCACCAAAATCGCCAAAATTGTGGGAGCAAAACCCGAAGAAATTTTTGTGGGCGATAGTACATCGGTCAATTTTTATAAATTGGCTTTTGCGGCTCTAAATTTTAACCCAAACAAAACTAAAATCATTACGGATTCGCTCAACTTTCCGACCGATATTTATGTTTTGGAAGGCTTGATTGAACAACATTTCAAGAATCACCGTTTAGAAATTCTCGAAAGTAATGACCAGATAAGTGTTTCCGATGAAGTCATTGAGGCCACATTGTACCAAAATACGGCTTTACTGACCCTCAGCCACGTGGTTTTTAAGAGTGCTTATATGTATGACATGAAGCAAATAAATGCTTTGGCTCACCAAAAAAACGCCTTTGTACTTTGGGATTTGAGCCATTCGGCAGGAGCAGTACCAGTTAATTTGAATGAATCGGGGGCTGATATAGCGGTGGGTTGTACCTACAAATACCTCAATGGCGGGCCTGGGGCTTCGGCATTTTTGTACGTTCGGCAGGATTTACAAGCAAAACTCACCAATCCGATTTGGGCGTGGTTTAGTCACCAAAAGCCGTTTGATTTTGATACAAAATATGTAGCCGCTAATGGTATTCAACGTTTTTCGGCAGGAACACCCTCGGTTTTATCACTTGCTGCGATTGAACCAGGGCTTGACATTACGCTTGCCGCAGGAATGAATAATCTTCGAGAAAAAAGCATAGCCCAAAGTACATTTTTAATTGAATTAATTGAAGAATTTTTAGTGCCACTTGACTTCACGATTGCTTCGCCAATGCAGCCTGAGCAACGGGGTTCGCATATTTCGATTCAACATTCGGAGGGCTATCGCATTAGCCGAGCCATGATTGAGCCAGCCAATGATTCAAAAATTATCATTCCCGATTTCCGACCGCCACACAATATCCGCTTAGGCATCGCTCCACTTTACAATACTTTTACCGAACTTTTTGAAACCGTTATTCGAATCAAACAAATCATAGAAACCCAAGAATATCTACGTTTTGGGTCCGAAAAACTAATTGTTACGTGATTTCATCAAAAAAAAGCCCCAAACGAATATTCATTTGGGGCTTTTTA
>JANNEN010000452.1:0-6983 GCA_031378715.1 Emticicia sp. | reverse complement strand
CTCCCGTGAAGAAAGGGGCTGGGGTCGAACCGCCGATGCGGATTGAGGTTTACAGATAAAATAAGGTTTTTCAAACAGTAAATTAAATGCCATGAAATATGAAAACTTTTCTATTAGTAACAGCAATCCTTTTTTGTTGCTTCAAAGTTTTAGGTCAAAAACAAGAAGTAACCTATCTCTACTATGATTCGTACATAGATAGTTTGAAGAATTTTAAGTTGCAAAATAAATTTATCACCTCAAAGTTATTTTCAAAAGATGGGAAAATTTTGCAAGAAATTGAACGAAAGAGTACCAGTGAAGCCAAATATCGAGAAATTAACTATGAATATGACCCCAAAGGTCGAATAACTTCAAAAGAGTGGAAAAGTGCTGTTTATATTTCAAGAACAATTGCGTTTAATTCAAGAATTAAATACGAGTGGACGTACAACGAAAACGATAGTATCTTGACCTATAGTTTTAGTAAATACAGTTTTTCGCTCCAAAAGTTTATGATAGAATACGTACATAGTAACGAATATAATAACCAAAATCAGCTAATTAGGACAACATACAGCGGTGCGAAAGATTTTGCTTCGGACAATTTTGAGCAGGTTGATTATGCCCAGCACCTTTACTTTTATGATACCAAAAAGCAAATGACTCGGTCAGAGTACCTTGATTTTTCAAACAATAATAAGTCAATTTATGAATATCTCTACGACCAAGATGGAAAACAAATTCAAAGTACTTACGCTTATTTTCGTTCAGACATTAATACCCTGACCGTAGATAATCAAAAGAGCTTTACGTATGATGCCGATGGAAATCTGATTACTATATTGAACTCATACTTAAACCTATCCGTCTCGCCTGCTTTGATTCCTTATTCCAAACAAACATTTATCTATGACAGCCAAAAGCGAGAAATATCAACCAGTATATTTCAGTATTTACCCCAACGGAATATTTTTCAAGCGTACGATAAAACTACCTCAACCTACAATGACAAAGGTATGTTGGAAGAAAGACGGAAGGCTTATTTGCCTTTTAACGGTGGTACATCTACATTTGACAAAGATAGTGTTACCGAAATAAAAACTTACGAATATTATCCAGACAAAAAAATAAAAACCGAAACACAGTTTCACACGGGTATTAACTATGTGTGGGGTGATAGAAATAGGTACGAGTACCAAACCACCGAAAATACTACCGAAATTGGTTTTAACGATAGTTTCATTGTTTACCCAAATCCCGCTTCCGACAAAATCATTATCGAAAACACCCTCAATGATGATTGTTTGGAAAGTGTCGCTCTCCACGATATGTTGGGTAAGCAAATACTATTTTTGGAGCGAACCGATATGCCGATTTGTGTTTGGCAAATAGATCTACCTCCAACGCTGCAATCGGGTGTTTATCTGCTGTATTGTAAAAGTTTCAACGGAAAAACTACTGGTAAGAAAATCGTTATTCAATAATAAATTTCTCCATTCTTAATATTCAAGATTTTAAAAGTGTCTTTTTTCTAAAACTCCTAAACAAGGGTTCATTTTAGCAGCTTTTGATATTTTTTATTTGTTTTATCGAAAATATTCGCTTTTATTCTTCTACTTATTGATAATTATTTATATTTTTATTGAAATATTGGTTCAGAAGTAGATAACAGGTTTACTAAAAATCAAACGAATCCTACAAAAAGTTGTACTTTATAAAGAATTTAGAATAATCAACTAAAATATTTGCTTTTTGAAGAATATTATATTGTGTTCGTGTTATATATTTGTATCATATTCTTTAATTGATAACCGCAATACATTAAAAAATTACAACAATGGCAAACGTTCCAATAGCAAAATTAGAGTACATTTGGCTTGATGGTTACAAACCAACGCAAAGCCTCCGCAGCAAAACCAAGATAGAAAGAAATTTTAGTGGCAACTTAGAAGATTGCGATATGTGGTCTTTTGACGGTTCATCTACTCAGCAAGCCCCAGGTGGTTCATCTGATTGCTTGTTGAAGCCAGTTTTTATTTGTCCAGACCCAACCCGTTTGGGAGCAGGTTTTTTGGTGATGTGCGAAGTGTTAAACTCTGACGGAACTGCTCATGAATCGAACGGTCGTGCTACGATTGATGACGATGATAATGATTTTTGGTTTGGTTTTGAACAAGAATATTTTTTATGGAACAACGAAACCAACAAACCAGTTGGATTCCCAGCAAATGGCTACCCAGCACCGCAAGGTCAATATTATTGCTCAGTTGGTGCGGCCAATGCTTTTGGTCGTGACATGGTAGAAGAGCATCTCGAAGTATGCTTGCAAGCAGGTTTGAATATTGAAGGTATTAATGCCGAAGTTGCCGCAGGTCAGTGGGAGTTTCAAGGATTCGCCAAAGGTGCCAAGCAAGCGGGTGACGAAATGTGGGTAGCACGCTATTTATTAGAAAAAATTGGTGAAAAATACGGTATTTCTATCAATTATCACTGTAAGCCTTTGGGCGATACCGATTGGAATGGCTCAGGAATGCACGCTAATTTCTCGAATACACTTTTGAGAACTTCGGGTAAGAAAGAAGATTACGACATCGTTTGTCAAGCCTTTGCTCCGTTTATTAAAGAACACATCGCCGTATATGGTGCTGATAATCACTTACGTTTGACGGGCAAACACGAAACCCAATCAATTGATAAATTTTCGTATGGTATATCTGACCGTGGAGCATCAATCCGTATTCCGATTGCCGCCGTGCAGAAAGGTTGGAAAGGCTGGTTGGAAGACCGTCGCCCGAACTCGGCCGCTGATCCATATAAAGTTGCGGCTCGAATTGTAAAAACAGTAAAAACAGCGAAAGTACCCGCTTGATTATAAAGACTTTTTTCGAATAATATTTTGTTCACAAAGCCCCATGATATTTCGTGGGGTTTTTTGTTTATTTGGAAGAACGCTGGCAGGGTTCAAAAACCCCTGCCAGCGTTAAAATACAGACAAAATGTTATAAGTTATTTTACCGCTTCAACCCATTTACGAGCATTCACGAAAGCCTCCAACCACGGCGAAACCTCATCGTTTTTACGGTCGGGGTAATTTGCCCAGTTCCAAGGGAATGTCGAACGCTCAATGTGGGGCATCATTACTAAGTGCCGACCCGTAACATCGCAAAGCATGGCAGTATTATAATCCGACCCGTTCGGATTGGCGGGATATTCGGCATAGCCATATTTTGCTACAATATTGTATTGGTCTTCTGAATAAGGTAGATTGAATTTCCCCTCACCGTGCGACACCCAAACACCCAATGTTGCTCCTTCCAACGTAGAAAGCATTACCGAGTTGTTTTCTTGAATTTTCACCGAAGTAAAAATACTTTCGTGCTTGCGAGAATCGTTGTGGTGCAGTTTTCCATGAATCTCGTGTTCGGGGTTTATCAATTCCAATTCCATTAATAACTGGCACCCATTGCAGATACCGACCGAAAGCGTATCGGGTCGGGCGAAGAAATTTTTTAGGGCTGTATTCGCTTTTTCATTGTACAAAAACGCTCCCGCCCAACCTTTGGCCGAACCCAAAACATCAGAATTTGAAAAACCACCAACTGCTCCAATAAATTGAATATCTTCCAATGTTTCACGACCCGAAATCAAATCCGTCATGTGAACATCTTTTACATCAAAACCCGCCAAATACATCGCATTGGCCATTTCTCGCTCCGAATTACTACCTTTCTCACGAATAATGGCGGCTTTTGGTCTTGAAACCCTACCCCAGCCCTCCCCAGTAGGGAGGGAGCTCGGTAACTTTCCAGTAAAATGCCTTGGAAAAATAAATTTTAAAGGTTGATTTTTGTAATTTTTGAATCTTTCCAACGAAACACCATTTTTAGTTTGTCGTGAATCAAGCAAGAAAGAAGTTTTATACCAAGTATCTCTTAACTGGGAAATGTTGAATGTTAAATGATTAATGTTTAATATAGCTTCGTCATTAACTGAACCAATTTTGAAAATCTCAATATTTTTTTCAGCAAAAACCAACTCAATTTCTTCATCTGCTTGTATGACTACGGCAATGTTTTCACTGAAAAGAGCATTTACCCAATCAATTTCTGATTGAAATTTTTTACCATATTTTTCGATGAGGGGCATAAAATCAAGTTTCATACCAAGTCCCCCACTGAGGGTTAGTGGGCTGTTGCTAAAACACATTTCGAGCAAAGTCGTAATCAAACCACCGCTGCCAACATCGTGTCCCGCAGTTATCTTACCAGCTTTAATTACATCTTGTAAAACATTAAATGCTGTTTTGAAGAATGCCGCATCTTTTATTGTCGGAACTTCGCTACCCACTTTATTTAAAATCTGGGCAAACGAACTGCCTCCGAGTTTGAACGAATCTTGCGAAAGGTTTAGATAGTAAATATTTCCACCGTTTCGTTTCAAAACTGGCTCAATGACCTTCGTAATATCGGAGCAGTTTCCACCCGCCGAAATAATTACCGTTCCTGGGGCAATTACTTCATCGTTTGGATATTTTTGTTTCATCGAAAGCGAATCTTTTCCCGTTGGAATATTGATGCCGAGTTCAATCGCAAAATCTGAGCAACTTTTCACTGCTTCGTACAATCGTGCATCTTCGCCTTCGTTTTTGCACGCCCACATCCAGTTAGCCGAAAGCGAAACCGACTGCAAACCATTTTTCAGTGGAGCAAAAACAATGTTCGACAAGGCTTCTGCAATCGCAGTTCGAGAAGCCGCCACAGGATCAACCAATGCCGAAACTGGCGAGTGACCAATGCTCGTGGCAATGCCTTCTTTTCCCTTAAAATCAAGAGCCATTACGCCAACATTATTGAGCGGCAGTTGCAAAGGCCCCGCACATTGTTGTTTGGCAACTCGTCCGCCCACGCACCTATCTACTTTATTCGTTAGCCAGTCTTTGCAAGCTACGGCTTCGAGTTGAAGTACTTGTTCTAAATATTCATAAATTTTTTCGTCGGAATAAACTAAATCTGCATATTTCCGTTCGATTGTTTTGTCGTTCATTATTAATTTAGGCGAACTCCCAAACATATCTTCAATCGCAAAATCCATCGGCTTTGTTCCAGTAGATTTTGATTCAAATGTAAAGCGATGGCTACCCGTGATGTCACCCACTTCGTACATCGGTGAGCGTTCTCGGTCGGCAATGCGTTTCAATATTCCTAAATCTTTTTCACCAATTACAAGCCCCATGCGTTCCTGCGACTCATTTCCGATGATTTCTTTGGCCGAAAGTGTTGGGTCGCCAACGGGTAATTTATCCAAATCAATCAAACCTCCCGTTTCTTCCACCAACTCCGACAAGCAGTTGAGGTGTCCGCCCGCACCGTGGTCATGAATCGAAACGATGGGGTTTTGGTCACTTTCTACCAAACCACGAATAGCATTGGCGGCACGTTTTTGCATTTCGGGATTTGAGCGTTGAATGGCATTCAACTCAATTCCCGAACCAAAGGCACCCGTATCAGCCGACGAAACTGCCGCTCCCCCCATACCGATTCGGTAATTTTCTCCGCCCAAAATCACTACTTTATCGCCCACGCTTGGTTTTTGTTTGATGGCTTGTTCGGCTTTTCCGTAACCAATGCCACCCGCCATCATGATAACTTTGTCAAAACCCAATTTTCGTTCGTCTAAATCGGTGCCTAAGCCTGTCGGTGACTCTTGATGTTCAAAAGTCAAAACTGAACCCGTAATGAGTGGTTGTCCAAATTTATTTCCAAAATCAGATGCTCCGTTTGAGGCTTTTATCAGAATATCCATTGGCGTTTGGTAGAGCCACGGTCGTTCTGTCATACCATTTTCCCACGTACGGGCATTCGTACCCTGAGCAGAGTCGGAAGGTTCTAAACGAGAATAAGATGTCATATAAACCGCAGACCCTGCCAAAGGTAATGAACCTTGTCCACCAGCCAAACGGTCACGAATTTCTCCCCCCGCACCCGTGGCTGCACCGTTGAAAGGCTCAACCGTTGTCGGGAAATTATGGGTTTCGGCTTTCAATGAAATAACGGATTCAAACGCTTTTTCGGCATAAAAATCTGGTTTATCGGCACTTAACGGGGCAAATTGCGTTACTTTTGGTCCTTTTATGAACGCAACGTTATCTTTATAAGCTGATACAATATCGTTCGGATTCGTTTCAGAGGTCTTTTTGATTAATTTAAAAAGTGAAGATTCTTTTGTTTCTCCGTCAATAATAAACGTTCCGTTAAAAATCTTGTGGCGGCAGTGTTCAGAATTAACTTGCGAAAAACCAAAGACTTCTGAATCGGTTAATTTTCTACCTAATTTTGCAGAAAGATTCTGTAAATATTCAACTTCTTCGACACTCAGCGAAAGCCCTTCTTTTTTATTGTAAGTTGGAATATCATCAATTTCGAGAATCGGTTCGGGTTGAACATTTATCTTATATATTGATTGATTGAGTTTGGTATATTTTTGTGAAAGCATTGGATCGAAATTTTTGAAATTTTCATCAACTTCATTAAATTCTTCAATGCGAATGATGCCCGGAATCCCCATGTTTTGCGTAATTTCTACAGCGTTCGTACTCCACGGTGTAATCATCGCTGCCCTTGGCCCAACAAAATACTTATTTAGGATAGCGTCTTTGGTGTTTGTAATTGTAAATTGGTGGTCGATTTGACTATTGAAAAGCCAAATAAGTTTATTGATGTCTTCATTTGAAAGTTTGTCTTGCGATTGTAGGGCAAATACTTTGTCTTGGCTTCCGAAGAAATGAATCATTTTGTTGTTATTTTGTAGAGGTTTTTGAAAGTGCAAAATTAATTTAATTTAACGAGGAAAACGAGAAATTGATGATTTGAAAATTAGGGAATTTGGTGATTTAAAAATGTGATAAACAAGTTTGTAATTATTCTTGGAAAAATACAGTTAGTAAAATTTTAAAAGTTGAAAATAAACTTTCTACTAAAAACAAACTGATTTTTAGCTAACTT
>JANNEN010000438.1:0-2904 GCA_031378715.1 Emticicia sp. | reverse complement strand
AAAATGGTATTTGCGACATTGATTCCATACCACCTGCTACTACAATATTGTTTTGGCTCAATTCGATAGATTGGCTACCAAAAATTATGGCCTTCATACCCGAAGCACATACTTTATTGATGGTCGTTACGTTGGTTTTGTTGCTTAGTCCAGCAAGTAGCGTAGCTTGGCGAGCAGGTGCTTGCCCCACGTTTGCCGAACAAACATTACCAAAGATTAACTCTTCAACCCAACTAGGTTCGATTCCTGATTTTTCTACAGCAGCCTTTATCGCCGTGGCACCCAACACTGGTGCGGCAACACTTGATAATGAACCGCCGAAACTTCCGAGGGGCGTACGAACGGCTGAGAGTATGAATGTTTTTTGCACAATATTTTGTTTTATGAATGATAGTGCAAAATTAATAGAATTGTTGATTGAATGAGTAAAATGACATGATTTTCAACATTCTTAATTTTTAACTTTACATTCTTAATTCCATGCTTAATAATTATCATTCAAACCAAAAACTGGCTTATTGGTTTTCCATTTACCACGGGTAAAATCAGGAATCTCTACTGCTGAACTTCCACGAGCAATAGAAAGCTCTGAAAGTGGACTGATTGCACTCCAGGCCGCAGCATCATAGACATCAATCGGTGGGGCAATTTTATTTTTTATTGACTCAATAAATGCCCGAATCACAAAGAAATCCATACCTCCGTGGCCCGCATTGACGGCATCTTGTTCAAATTTCTTCCAGAGTGGGTGGTCATATTCTTTCTGATAGGCTGCAAAAGGTTCCCATGAATCATGCTTTTTTGATATTCCTTCTAAGTAAATTTGGTTTCCGTCATTCATCCAGATTCCTTTGGTGCCTTGGGCTCGAAAACCGAGCGAGTAGGGCCGTGGGCTGTTGGTATCGTGAATTATTACAATGTTTTCTCCATTGGCACATTGAATAGTTGTCGTGACGATATCACCCAATTTGAAATTCACTTTTGCATTTGGATGATCTTTTCCACCGTTTTCGATAATATAGTTGTGCATTCCACGAGATTTTGTAGCCGTTGAAGTCAAATAATCAAATTTATTGCCTCGGTTAATATCCATCCAATGA
The DNA here is from genome assembly GCA_031378715.1 of Emticicia sp. Classification (GTDB taxonomy): domain Bacteria; phylum Bacteroidota; class Bacteroidia; order Cytophagales; family Spirosomataceae; genus Emticicia. The sequence goes on along the minus strand of JANNEN010000438.1, from coordinate 1,804 downwards.
GCTACTGGGCCGAGTCCATGTGTTGGGTAAAGGTCGCCATTTCGGTCGATTGAATGTTGGGTACGCCAACGGGCTTCGCTAAAACCTTTTTCGCCAAACTCGACACCTTTTCCATAGGCTGATTTTCCGTCGTTAAGTTTCACAAATCGCAAGTCATGTTGGTATCCGCAATGTCCATATAGCATCTCGCCAAACATATTTTTACGAACCATATTAAGCACCGACATGATGTCACGACGGTAACAAACATTTTCCAAAATCATGCAATGCGAACCTGTTTTCTCGTAAGTATCGACCAAATCCCATGATTCTTGCAAAGTGACGGTTGCCGAAACTTCCACACCCGCATATTTACCCGCTTTCATGGCCGCAACAGCCATCGGCACGTGCCACTCCCACGGGGTTGCGATAATTATTCCGTCTAAGTCTTCTCGTTTTACAAATTTTTCAAAGTCACGCTCGCCTTTTGTGTAGGCAACGGGTTCTTTTTTACCAAATTTTTTGAAAATTTTGTTGGCTTCGGCAATAGAATTTAGGTCAATATCACAGATAGCGGGTACCTCGACATCAGAGCGGTAAAGGGCTTGTTCGAGATGGTTGCAACCTCTAAGCCCCACACCGATAAATCCGAGTCTTACTTTTTTGTCTTCGGTCAAGTTATTTTTCTTAACGATAAATGGAATACTTGAGCTTGCTAAACTTGCAGAAAGAAAATTTCGACGATTCATTAGTGAGTAAGATTAGGTAATTATAAGATTCAATTAGTTGATAATTCTGATTTCGAGCAATCAAAGTTAAAATAAATAACTTTGATTCTCAATGTTTTATTAAAAAAATATTATTTCATAAGTAACGAAATGAAAAAAATATTTTGATAACAATATTTTTTCCTACATTGAAAAGAATAATTATTAAAATTTCTGAACAAAAGAAAATATCTTGTTGTTATGTTACTATAAAATCATTGAACGATCCAAACCACCGTTCTATAGCCCACAAGTGTTGTACACAACCTTTGTAATGACTGTCTGGCTAACATTTTACTCATCATTAAAAAATAATATTGGAACATCAAAAAAAGAGAGTTGCTGTGTTTCGTAAGGAACATTTCAATGCCGCACATCGCCTGCACAATGCTGCCTGGAGCGATGAAGAAAATACTCGGGTATTTGGAAAATGTAATAATCCGAATTACCATGGGCATAACTACGATTTGATTGTGAGGCTGTCGGGCGAAATAGACCCAAGGACAGGTTATGTTTTTGATACCAAAGTTTTGAGTGATTTAATCAAGAAATATGTCTTGGATAAACTTGATCACAAAAATCTAAACTTAGATGTAGAAGAGTTCGAAAAACAGAATCCTTCGGCTGAAAACATTGCTATTGTGATTTATGATATTTTGAGAGAAAAAATATCGCACGAATTTGATTTAAAAATTACACTTTTTGAAACTGAAAGAAATTATGTTGAATACCCAATTTAAAGAAAATATTTTTGCGAGTGAACTAACGTTCGACGATCAAGATCATCCATTCATTAAACTCGATACACCGCTACGTGAAGACGCTTTCGATTTGGACGACGACGAAAAAATTGAAATCATCGAAAAACATTTCAAGGAAATTATGCTCACGCTGGGGCTTGATTTACTCGATGAGAGTTTGCGTGGTACACCCCGCCGTGTAGCCAAAATGTACGTCAAAGAGCTGTTTTCAGGACTAAACCCCGAAAACGAACCTGCTATGACACTCTTTACGAACGATTATCATTATAATGAAATGTTGGTTGAGAAAAATATTCA
>JANNEN010000424.1:0-4320 GCA_031378715.1 Emticicia sp. | reverse complement strand
ACCGTTGTGATGCCCGCTTGGTGAGCAATTTCGACACAATCGGCAAAAGGGAAAAATGCCTCCGAAGCCATCGCTGCTCCGTTGAGGTCGAACCCAAAGGTTTTTGCCTTATCAATGGCTTGCTTCAAAGCATCTACCCGTGAGGTTTGTCCAACACCACAAGCCAACATCTGCCCGTCTTTTGCCAGCACCACATTGTTTGACTTTAAGTGTTTACATATTTTCAAGGCAAACTCCAATGCCTTAATCTCGCTTTCGCTCGGTGCTTTTTCGGTGGCTACCCTAAAATCGGCGGCAGTTTCAATCGCATTATCTTTATCCTGCTCCAAAACACCATTCAATAGCGTTTTAAACTGTTTTTTGCTTACTTCGACAGGTTTTCTAATTAACAAACGACGGTCTTTTTTCTTTTTCAAAACGTCCAAAGCATCGGCATCAAAACTCGGTGCTATCAAGATTTCAAAGAAAAGTGTGTGTAGCTCCTCGGCAGTCGCCAAATCCACGTTAGCGTTTGTAATAATTACACCACCATAAGCCGAAACGGGGTCGCACGCCAAAGCATTGACGTAGGCTTGGTGGGCAGTTGGGGCAGTTGCCACGCCACAAGCGTTATTATGCTTCACGATTACGAATGAAGTTTCGGTAAATTCGTCCATCAAACGAACGCAGGCTTCAACGTCCATCAGGTTGTTGTACGATAGTTCTTTGCCGTGCAGTTGTTCAAACATAGCATCTAAATCACCGTAGAAAGTAGCGGCTTGATGTGGGTTTTCGCCGTAACGTAAAGCCCCCTTGCCCTCAATGGGGGTAAATTTTTGTATTGATTCAAATGAAAAATCTACAATCGAATCAGAAGTTCCCCCATCGGGGGTTAGGGGGCTGTCAAAATAACCATGAATAGCAGTATCGTAGCTCGAACTCATAAGAAAACCTTCTTTTGCATATCGACGGCGGTCTTCGAGATCGGTTGAGCAGTTTTTTTCTTTCAAAATATCAAAAACATCATCGTATTGCGTGCGTGAAGACACTATCAAAACATCATTAAAGTTTTTAGCTGCCCCACGAATGAGCGAAATTCCGCCAATATCAATTTTTTCAATAATATCCTCATCACTTGCTCCTGACGCAACGGTTTCTACGAAAGGATATAAATCAACGATGACCAAATCAATGGACGGAATCTCAAATTGAGCGGCCGTTTGTACGTCGCCTTCGTTATCACGGCGGTAAAGAATCCCACCGAAAATTTTTGGGTGAAGCGTTTTTACTCTCCCGCCAAAAATCGAAGGATAACTCGTCAAATCTTCAACGGCTGTAACAGGAATACCCAAATCTTCAACGAACTTTTGGGTGCCACCCGTCGAAAATATCTGAACATTTTGCTCATGAAGTAACTGTACGATTTTATCTAAACCGTCTTTGTAATAAACCGAAATAAGTGCTGACTGAATTTTTTTGGTCATTTTGGAATGATTTTTGCCCTATTTTAAACAGAATTATTTTTGAGCCGTGCCAAGTTTTTTCCTGGCTGCCTAAAAACTTTGAAAGTGCAAATTTAGTGCTTTTTCTTGATTAGTAAATAAATGACCTCAAAACATTGAAAATTCAGCAAATAATGAATAAAAGTTACATTCTGTTGCTCATTTTAGGAATTTTTGGGGCGAAAAATATTCTTGCACAATCTCAAAATAATACAAATGTAAAAAATCTTTATTTGGGAGTGCGTTACAAAGATTATCAAGAATTAGCTGATATTTCAAAGGTAAATAGTACCATGATAAATTTGCACTATGGTGTGGCAGTGATGAAAAAAGCAGAAAAACATTTTCTTTTTTTATCAAAATTTGAAAACTCGCTTAAAAACAATGACGATTTTCAACTGAAAGTGATTGACATAATTGAGATTCCGAAGTTCAATGCATTTTATCATTGTGTTTCTGTGAAGGGTTGTAGTTTCAGGGGCATACTTGACCCAACTTTATTTGCTTTGGCAGCAACAGACGAGCAAAAATATTTAACCAAAATCGTGAAGGTTTGGAAGTTAGATAAGTCCACGGGCAAAGTTTTAGATTTCCCCAATTCAGACGTAAAATGTTTGAATCAGCAAGTAACATTAGTAAAAGACTAACTTCGGCAAAGTAGTGGAGGACGTAGATTCCTCTGCTACTGAGCGTTTCTATACAAGGTGTAGGTTTCCGAAAGGAGGCTTGCACCTCTTTTTTTATGGCTTATTGATGCCAACTTTTTCGGTAATCAAAAGCGTGTATTCTTTACAGAGGGAAAGTGAAACGCCGCTCCCCTATCCGAATGGAATAGGCTTTTTTATCACATTCTCACTAAACGATTTGAAAAATCACCCCACAAAATTTTGCAAAAAAGAAACTAATTTCTACCTTTGACCAATAAAATTCTACAAAAGCCCATGAAGCTGCTCGATTTTGCTTGCTAATTGCAACCATTTTTCTTCTTATTATTACCAAGAGTTATTCTCATAACTCCCTGAAAGTCAATAGTTTATCTCTTTATTTCCCAATCTGAATTTCGGGTGTTAAACCGTATCTTTATGCGAAAAATATACAATTTATTCATACAAGCCATTCGTGGCGAGGAACAAAATCTGACCGAAACAAGTATCAATCGAGCAATATTTCTATTGTCAGTTCCCATGATTTTGGAGATGATTGGCGAGGCACTTTTTGCGGTCGTTGATGCCTTTTTTGTGGCTCAATATGTCGGCACGGAAGGCGTAGCAACGGTCGGTTTGACCGAATCTGTACTGACCTTGATTTACTCAGTTGCCATCGGGTTGAGTGGTGCTGCCACGGCCGTGGTTGCCCGCCGAGTGGGCGAAGGCAACAAAACTGAGGGCGGTTTGGCAGTTGCTCAAGTTATCATTATTTCATTGATTTTGGGTGTAATTGTTGGCATCACGGGCTTTATTTTTGCTGAGGATATTCTGCGATTAATGGGCGGAAGCGAACATTTAATCACCAAAGGGTCAAGTTTTACTCGCATTATTTTTGCCAGTAGTCCATCAATCGTTTTGCTTTATACGCTCAGTGGTGCTTTGCGTGGTGCAGGTGATGCTTCAACGGCCATGCGGTCGATTATCCTTGCCAACTTCATCAATATCGGCATGGATTTTCTGCTTATTCCTGTTTTAGGTTTTGGGGTAGAAGGTGCAGCAATTGCTACAACTATTGGGCGTACGGTGGGGGTTTTATACCAATTGTACGCACTTTTTAGCGGAAATGGCAATATCCAGATTTTGAAAAAACAATTTTTACCGAACAGAGAAGTCCTCAAAAGTTTACTCAATGTAGCTGCTGGTGGCACTGGGCAATTTCTGATTCAGTCGGCCAGTTGGATTTTCTTGACTCGTATTTTATCATCTTTTGGCAGCGAAGTAGTGGCGGGCTACACGATTGCGATTCGTATTATTATATTTACGATTTTACCTTCGTGGGGAATGGCAAATGCGGCCGCAACATTAGTCGGGCAAAATCTTGGTGCAGGAAAACCCGAACGTGCCGAAACCTCGGTCTGGCGAACGGCTTTATTAAATATGGTATTTTTGCTTTTGGTCGGAATCGTCTTTGCTTTTTTTGCCAAAGATTTCATCGGCATCTTTACCAACGAGCCAAGAGTTATCGAAATCGGTGTGCTGTGCCTACAAATTGTATGTTTGGGTTATGTCTTCTTTGCCTTCGGAATGGTCATTGTACAATCACTCATTGGTGCGGGCGATACCCTTTCACCAACACTCATTAATTTCGTTTGTTTTTGGTTGATTGAAATTCCGTTGGCGTATTATCTTGCCAAAAGCCTTGCATGGGGGCCTTCGGGGGTGTTTTGGGCGATTGCCATTAGTGAATCAATCTTGGCCGTTGTGGCTATTTTCGTATTTCGTAGGGGGCGTTGGAAGCGAATGAAGGTGTAAGACTATCGGGTGGGTAGTAATAAAATAAGGTACTGGCAAGAGTAAACCGCCTACCTGTACGCTAACTACTTGATTGATTTTGATTATTACTTTTAAAATCTCTTAATAACTCATGTTACGCAATATACTGTAATGTGAGTTTTGGAAATTTTTTTGAGTCATTACCCGTGCCACGCACAGCGTGACACGGGAAGCAAGCTCGGTGTCACGCTGTGCGTGGCACCGATAGAAAGAAAGTCATTATTTGCGTAACATGAGTTAATAACTCATTTGCACATTAAAAAGCGGTAAGCGGTATCATTTATCACAAATTTTTGATTTTATTTTTTTAAAATAAACAATTAATTATTATCATTGTGAATTGTACACTAAAAAAACAT
>JANNEN010000417.1:0-15570 GCA_031378715.1 Emticicia sp. | reverse complement strand
CAAAAGACCATTATCTGCCCACCACACAAACGCCATAAAGTGGCTTGCCATTTTTATTTTTTTCTTGAGCCACCAAAAATGCCTCCAATAGCTGTGCCGTTGGATCGCCATTAGGGTCTTTTTCTTTCTTATATTTCGGAACGCCGACCGCTTGAAAGTGAAAATAAGGCGTTTTTACCAAATCCAAAATTCCTTTGGCAATCATAAAATCGGTTTTAGTTTTCAAGAAAATACCTTCAACCGTTGCCTCGACAGTTTTTTCATAGTAGGTTCGAAATAATTTATTAGACTTTAAATTAGCCAAATCTATTACAAAAGCAATAAATCGGACTGCCGACGCAGTTCATTTTTAGGTCTTCTTCATTCCAGCCTTCTATATTTTCAACTGCTTCTCTTAAGATTCTCGAAAAAGTCATACGCTCCATTTCATTCAGAGCTACCGAAGCATCAAGCCATTCGACTAATAAAGGGGCAGATAAGTGCATTTTATCCAAACCAAAAGTATCTATTAGTTCAGCTTCTGACCATCTTGCTTTTGCTCGTTTTGCCATAATTTTTGTATTTTTTCTAACAAATATACATATTTTTAGCCTATGTTTATCAAAGAAAGATTACTCATCTACTTCACCCAAGCCTCAACTTCTTCTTTACTTGGCATTTTTTCCTCAATTTTTAGTTTTTTTCTCATGCCACCCAAATCGTTGAAAATTTTATTGGCGTTGGCTTCTTTATTGAAATAATTTTATTCCAAACTCTTCTTCAACGGCTCGGATATGTTTTACACGTTCTGGCTCATTTACCACCAAATCTTGAAAATACTCGTTTGGGGTTAAGCCACTTCTTTTAAGACTTTTCTTACTGTTTTCAATGTATAATTTTCGTTCTTGAACAAAATTGAAATCATCTAATTTCAGTAACTGAACCAAATGTTTAGCCCTATCATCATTTGGACGATAAATATAAGAGCCATCTTTGTAAATAACTCTCTGTTCAAAATCAGGTGCGGTTGGGTGTAAAATTGGTTGATGCTTATTCCATCTTTCTATTCCACCTTTTTCCATATTTAACTTATGATTGACCAAAAACCAATTTTCATAGCCATCATTCGGTGTATCTTTTAAAGTTGGGTCGAAATGTTCGACATCTTTTGAGTCGAATCTTCCACCAAGATAGGTTTCGGTGTAAGCACAGATTCGATTTTGCTCGCTCAAAAGTGTTTCACCTATTTTCGAGTTTTCTGAACTTGAATTTGAAGAATATTTCCAAGCATTTTCCAAAATTGGGGAATTAGGATTTTTTAACTGTCTTCTCATAATTCAAATTGGAATTTATCGGCTAATCTTTCACTTTCCTTCCAATAAGCCTTTTTATTTTCTTCATTCGTTTCAAAATGTATCAAACCTTTGAGTTCATTAAATCGTTCCCAAGCCTTTTGTTTGACATCGCTCATGTATTTTTCTAAATCGAAAATATCACGAAGCATTACATCTGATGAAAGAGATTGAAAATCAATATCAACTTTTTCTACCGTAATACCCTCTCTTATAGTTCGATTTACTTTCAATAAAACTGAGTTTTCGGGAGCCCCCAAAAGTGGCACAAGGCTATGTGTGGAAGCAATAAATTGTACTTTGGGAAAGATCGTGGAAAGTAATTTGGGTAATTCTCTCTGTAGTTTTGGGTGCCAATGTAAATCTAATTCATCAATAATAACAATACCTGCCAACTCAGATGGTTCGTTGATTGTTGGTTGAGATTTGAATAAGCGAATCATCATATCGCCTACCATCAAAATAAGACTACGAAAACCCGAAGCCAATTGCTCAAAAGTTACAGGATTATATGTTTCTCCATTTTCACTTGGTTCTTTTTCGATATAAAAAATCTTGCGATTTGGCACATCTACTTGAATATCAGCTAAGTATGGAATCAGTTTTAACAAAACAGTCTTTACATTATCGAATTTTATATTAGGTTCTAAATGCCATAACAATAATTCATTTTCGATATTAAGAAGAACTCCATTGGATTTGAAAAGGCTATAAGTAGTGGTACTTTTACCTTCTGCATCACTTCGAGTATCATCATTTTGAATTTGAAGCCTTGAAGGTCCATAACAAGCAAGATGTAGAAAAGGATTGAAATTTATGCCAATATTATGAATTTCGCTTCTATTTCGATTAAAAAATTCTACACCTATTTTAAAATCATTATTTTCATGTTTTACTAAAATTCTATCTTCATCTTTTTCTCCAAATAAACCAATTGTAATTGCTTGGAGCAAAGTTGTTTTACCATAACCATTCTCGCCAGTCAGAAATATCCATTGAGTATCAATTGGTAATTGTTCAAAACTTGTGTGAATGATACCATTAAATTTTTGAACGACTAATGATTTTAGTGCATAAGGTAAGACTGCATTAATATTTGAATATATGTCTTTTGTGGGCTTTTGTACTATTACGAGTTTTTCAATTTCCATCATTCCAAAATGATGATTCGAGTAGAATTTTACTGCATCACTGACTAATTGTTTAGCATTTTGATTATTTGCATAGTCAGATTTTAAAGTATATCTCGCATTGATTTCATTACCTTCTTTACTTATTTCATTAATATTTTCTAAATATTGACTAAAAACATTTAAATGTTTTTTAGCTTGTTCTTTTAATTTCAAAGTAAATTCTGAGTCATCTTCACTTTGTAAAATCCTTTGCAAATCAAATTTTGCTTTTTCTAATAAGTCCACAGAAAAAGAAATAATACTATCATAAATATACTGCCCATCTTCGTTTACTTCTAAGATTCTACTTTTCTTATATTTAGGTAAATTATTTATTTCATTTAATGTTGTCTGAAACTTTTCATTCCATTTTATTAATAAAGTATTGTCAATACTCAATTCTTTCTGAATCTCTGTGATTGTTTTTCCTTCATTTTTTAGTTTAATAAATAAATTATGAAGCCTTAGTTCTTCTGCTTTTTCCATTTGTTTGAAAGAAAATATAAAATCAAAATTACACAAAAAAGGCAGAGTTTTAAAATCTGCCTTTAATTTCACTTCACCCAAGCCTCAACTTCTTCTTTGCTTGGCATTTTTTCCTCAATTTTTAGTTTTTTTCTCATGCCACCCAAATCGTTGAAAATTTTATTGGCGTTGGCTTCTTTGAGCTGGCTTACCATCAAAAAACCCATTTTCTGCAAGGCAGGAATCCAAACTTTCGGAACACCAAGTGCCTCATAATCAGCATCTTGCGAAAGTTCTTGTTTTTTTTCTGGTCGCATCTGCGGAAAGAAAAGAACTTCCTGAATACTCACATTGTCAGTCAGCATCATCGTCAAACGGTCAATTCCGATGCCAATTCCTGCCGTTGGGGGCATTCCGTATTCCAATGAGCGAATAAAATCTTCGTCCATGGCCATTGCTTCGTCGTCGCCACGCTCGGCGAGTCTTGCTTGTTCTTCAAAACGCTCCCGTTGGTCAATCGGATCGTTTAGCTCCGAATAGGCATTGGCCACTTCTTTTCCATTTACGAAAAGCTCAAAACGCTCGACCAAACCTGGCTTTGAGCGGTGTTTTTTGGTCAGTGGCGACATCTCAACGGGATAATCAATAATGAACGTTGGCTGAATGAGATTGGCTTCCACTTTTTCGCCAAAAATCTCGTCAATCAATTTCGCTTTGCCCATCGTATCATCAATTTCCATGCCCCACTGGCGGCAGTAGGTGCGGGTTTCGGCTTCGGTGAGTTCGCCCAAATTCACGCCCGTATATTTTTCGATGGCTTCCAAGATGCTCAAACGAGCAAATGGCCCAGCGAAATTGAGTTCGTTTTCGCCCAACATAAAGGTCGTTGAACCGTGAACGGCCATGGCTACTTTCTCGAAAATTTCTTCGGTAATACTCATCATCCATTCGTAGTCTTTGTAGGCTACGTAAAATTCGAGCGAGGTAAATTCGGGGTTGTGGGTGCGGTCCATTCCTTCGTTGCGGAACATCTTGCCGAACTCATAAACCCCCTCAAAACCGCCCACAATGAGGCGTTTGAGGTATAATTCGTTGGCGATACGCATATACAGCGGCATATCGAGCGTGTTGTGGTGCGTAGCAAAGGGGCGGGCGGCCGCTCCACCGTGAATGGGCTGCAAGATGGGCGTTTCGACTTCGAGCCAGCCTTTGTCATCAAACATTCTCCGCATTGTACTGATGATTTTTGCCCGCTTTACGAAGACCTCTTTCACGTGCGGATTGACAATCAAATCGACGTAGCGTTGGCGGTAACGTTGCTCGGGGTCGGAGAAAGCATCATAGATTTTTCCATCAACTTCTTTAACAACGGGCAACGGTCGAAGTGATTTATTGAGAATTTTAAATTCGGTTACGTGAATCGAAATTTCGCCCGTTTGGGTGGTAAAAACGTAGCCTTTTACGCCAATAATATCACCAATGTCAAGGAGTTTCTTGAAAACTGTGTTGTAAAGTGTTTTGTCTTCGTCGGGACATAAATCATCACGGCGAAAGTATAACTGGATTCGCCCCGTGGAGTCTTGCAACTCGGCAAAAGACGCACTTCCCATGATTCTAAAACCCATCAAACGCCCAGCGATTGATATGTTTTTGTAGTTCAGCTTGTCGTGTTGATAGTTTTTTTCAATGTCAGCCGCCGTTACATTTACGTCAAATAATTCGGCTGGGTAGGGGTCAATGCCTAATGCCATGAGGTCTTGTCGCTTCTGACGGCGGAGTATTTCTTGTTCGCTAAGTGCCATTTGTTTAATGCAAAATGATTAATGTTGGTTTCATAACTCACGCAACTATCTATGATTTATGTGCTTTTTTTGCAAAATTAAGCAATCAAAGCGAAGAATGATACATTGAGTCTATTTAAAAGTATTCAGATTACCATTGTGGGCAAAAAGGTATGTTGTTTTGTTCAAATTGATTCGCAGTGGCGAGCTGCTTCAAACAACTCCTAAACGGTCATTCGATTTAATTAAAAAGTAACCGAGTGTCGATCGCTTCGTACGGTGTTCAAATTTGATTGATTATCTCTCATGCCATGAATAGATGAAATTTGTGTCAAAGTTTTTTCAGAAAAATATTTTTGCTTAAATTCACAAAAAAACAAAACTATTCTATGAAAAAAGCCTTTTTACTTTCAACACTTTCTCTTTTTATTGCTTTTACAGCAAAAGCACAAGCCGATGATATTTATTTTGCTTCGTTTCCGAGCATTAGTCCCGATGCCAAAACCGTTGTTTTTTGCTACGAGGGCGATGTCTGGAAAACTGACTTAACCACCAAAGTTGCCACCCGTTTAACGGCAATGACGGGCAACGAAACCCGCCCCCGAATCTCGCCCGATGGAAACTGGGTAGCGTTTTCGGGCGTACAGTACGGCAATGCAGATGTGTATGTGATGCCTTTGGCGGGCGGAAATATTCGGCAATTAACATTCCACGATGCGGGCGATTTGGTGGAATCGTGGTCGTGGGATTCGCAGCATATTTACATCAATTCGAGTGCGTATAATAGCGGAACGACCTATAAAGTTGCCTTGAATGGCGGTACGCCAAAGCGGGTTTTTACGCATTTTTTCAACCGTACGCACAACGTAGCCGAGCATCCGAGTTCGGGCGAATTGTTTTTCAATGATACTTGGGAAAGCGATAATCAAGCCAACCGCAAGGGCTACAAAGGCGATTTTAACCCTGATATTCAGTCGTATAATCTCAAAACCAAAGCCTATAAACGCTATACGGAGTACAACGGCAAGGATTTTTGGACGAGTATTGACCAATCGGGCAAAATTTATTTCGTGTCCGACGAAGCCAATGGCGAATATAATCTTTACACTTTTGACGGCACAAAAAAGACCGCTTTGACAAAATTTAAGGAGTCAATCAAACGACCGCAGGTGAGTGCCAATGGCGAAAAAGTAGTTTTTGAGAAAGATTATCAACTGTTTTTGTACGATGTGGCGAGCCGAAAAACGGAAGCCTTACAACTGACCATGAACCGAAACTTTACTTTGCCAAAAGCCCAAGATTTTAATGTAAAAGGCAGCATCGTAGAATTTGACGTAGCACCCGATGGAAAGAAAATGGCGTTTAGTTCACGTGGGCAACTATTTGTGTCAGACTTGGAAGGCAAATTTGTAAAGCAACTTAGCACCCGTGCCGATGGTCGGGTTTTGGAAGTAAAATGGTTGGCTGACAGCAAAGTTTTGATTTTTAATCAGACCGTAAATGGCTACCAAAATTGGTTTTCGGTTGCTGCTGACGGCAAAGGTGCAGAAAAGCAACTGACCAACGAACTGCAAAATAACCGAGATATTTCGCTCAACAAAGACCGTACTTTGGGCGTGTATTTGAGCGGTAGGAGTGAAGTAAAAACCATTGATTTGAAGACTTTTGTAGTAAAAACTATCGCAAAAGAGGAAATTTGGGCATTTCAGAACTCAAAACCGTATTTTTCGCCCAATGACGAATACGTGGCGTTTGTGGCTCATCGAAACTTTGAGAGTGAAATATTTCTGCACAATTTAGCAAAAAACGAAACCATTAATTTGACCAATACGGGTATCACCGAAGAAAATCCTTTTTGGTCGCCCGATGGGAAATACCTTTATTTTGCCTCAAATCGTACGAAGCCGAGTTATCCTTTTGGCTTGGAAAAAGAACGAATTTATCGTCTACCATTATCAAAAATCGAAGCCCCGTTTAAGTCCGACAAATTTAATGATTTGTTTAAAGTTGCCGAGAAAAAAACAGATGACAAAGCCAAAGCCGACTCAACAAAACCCAAGAAAGTTGAGGCGATTGTGATAGATTTTGATGGTTTGATGGAGCGAATGGAGGCAGTAAGTCCGAACTACGGCACGGCGGATTCGCCGATTGTGTTTCAGAAAGACACCAAAACCTTTGTGATTTATCCTTCCGACCACATCGAAAACAAAAACAATTTATACAAAACAACCATCGAGCCTTTTACGCCCAATAAAACCGAAAAAATAGAAGGTGCTGATGCGTCAAACACTAACATCGTACTCGCCGATGGCAAGTATTATGTGTTGGTCAATGGTACGATTTGCAAGTTAAATTTAGATGGAAATAAGGCTGAAAAAATTGATATTAGTTTTACTTTCCGTAAGAATATTGCGAACGAATTTAACCAAATGTTTTACGAAACTTGGGCAAATGTGGAGGAGAACTTTTATAACGAAACTTTCAATAACGTAAACTGGACGGCAATAAAAAAGAAGTACGAAACCTTTCTGCCTTTCGTAAATGCACGAGCGGATTTTCGGATAATGCAGAACGATATGCTGGGCGAATTGAACGCTTCGCACACGGGTTTTTCGAGTAATGGTTCGGAAGAAACGCTGTTTTTCAAGACCGCTACCATGGCAACGGGCATCATGTTTGACGACGAAAACCCGTATCAAGTACGCTATATTGTCAAGAAATCGGCGGCCGATAAAACAGGAAAAAATATCGAAACTGGTGATATTTTAACAAAAATTAATGGTGAAAGTGTAGATAAGAACCAAAATCGTGATTTTTATTTTCAAAAACCTTCGATAGACGAAGAAATTGAACTGACTTTTGCGAGAAAAGACAGCACGTTTGCCGTGAAACTTCACCCACAAAGTTCGGGTTCGTTGGTCAGTAATTTATACGATGAATGGATTCAGTGGAACCAAAATTACGTGGATACGAAAAGCAAAAAACGCATCGCCTACGTACACATGAGGAATATGGGAACGGAAGAGTTGGAGAAATTTTTGATTGATATGACCTCCGAAGCCTATAATCGGGAAGGTTTAATCTTCGATTTACGCAACAACACGGGCGGAAATGTACACGATTTGGTGCTGAATTTCTTGGCACAAAAACCGTATCTGAAATGGAAATATCGTGAAGGCCAGCTCACAATTCAGCCCAATTTTGCTCCTGCCGCCAAGCCTCTGGTTTTGATGATTAATGAGCAATCGTTGAGCGATGCCGAAGTAACCGCCGCAGGTTTCAAACAATTACAGTTGGGCAAAATCGTTGGTACAGAAACCTATCGTTGGATAATTTTTACGTCGGGCAAAGGTTTGGTCGATGGCTCGTTTTATCGCTTGCCGTCGTGGGGCTGCTACACCTTGGGCGGCGAAAACCTCGAAACGGCGGGCGTAAAACCCGATATTTATATCAAACAAACTTTCAAAGATCGCCTCGAAGACAAAGACCCGCAGTTGGATAAAGCGATTGAGGAGGTTTTGAAGGGTTTGTAACACAATTTTCTAAATTGTGTATAATATGTACAAACTAAAATATAACTAAAACACAATTCAGAGAATTGTGCTACAACATGAGAACATCTTTTCACAAACGCAATTTGCCTCATATTCAACCTTTGGGTGGAACTTTCTTTGTTACGTATAATCTTCATGGAAGTATTCCACGAGAGGTTTTAGACCAGTGGAAAGCTGAATATAGTGAAGAAAAAACGAATATTATGCAGTTTTCAAAAGATATTGTGAATGATTTAGAACGACTTGGTAAATTAGATTTCGCAAAAAGAGATAAATTTTTGGACACTTATACGGGCGGTAATCATTTTCTGAAATCTGATACTTTGGCTCAGATTGTGGCAGATACACTGAATTATTGGGAGGGTAAGCGACTCGAATTGTACTGTTATTGCATTATGTCGAATCATGTGCATACTGTTTTTAGGCTTTATAATGAAGAAGAAATTTTAGGAAAACCAGTGTATCTTGAACAAATAATGCACTCAATTAAGCTCTTTTCGGCATCGAAATGTAATCAGCTAATGGGTGTTGAAGGTGCTTTTTGGCAGCATGAAAGTTATGACAGATTAGTGAGAAATGTCGATGAGCTTCGCCGTATTATGGTTTATGTTTTGCAAAACCCCGTAAAAGCAGGGATTTGTAAGCAAATGTCTGATTGGAAATGGTCTTACATAAAAACTGACTATAACGATATTATGTAGCACAATTCTCCGAATTGTGAGTCAATTAAAACATCATCAAACACACAATTCGGAGAATTGTGCTACAAAACCTTTTTCAAAAAACCATCAATATACGCAACCGTAGGCTCAAACCACGGCGAAAACAAGCAAAATGAGTGGGGTGCATTTTCAAAAGTATGTACTTCTGAATAAATACCAAAAGCAACTAATTTCTTGCGGTAATCATCTCGCCCAGCGTGCATTCGCTCAACGGAGCTATTAAGAAAAAGCGTTGGGGGAGCGTTTTTTCCTGCGTGCGTTAGTGCCGATGCTTCGTGCCAAAGTTCGGGATTTTCATCTTTGTTAAATCCAAACCAGTAGGTAGCTGCCGATGTATTTTTTCGGTCGTCGCCCTCGCCCGATTCGGGGTGAATGTACGCCACGATTCCATCAATATCAACGATGGCATTTATTTGGCTTGAATGTGCCAAATTGCCAAGGTTTCCTTCAAATTTTGGCAAATTATTGGTGTTTCCTAACAATGCCGAAAGCTGTCCACCCGCCGAAAAACCCAGACTTGCGATTTTGTTGGTGTCTAAATTATATTTTTTGGCATTGGCACGAATCCATCGAACGGCAGCTTTCAAATCATGCACGGCGGCAGGATAAAGTGCTTCGGTCGAAAGACGATATTCGGCAGTGAAAGTTACGTAGCCAAGTGCGGCAAAGCCTTGGGCAAGCGGAATATGCTGTTTACGATTGCCCGTTCGCCAACCGCCACCGTGAATAATCAAAATTGAGGTACGAAGTTTTTTAGATTGTGTTTTTGGGTAGAAAGCATCAAGCCGTAAATCTCTCGTGCCTGTGTTTGCGTAAATAATGTTTCTCTCTTCTTTTACGTTATTGGGTGTTTTTTCGGGAATTAGCTTTGCTTCGGGATGTGTTTTTAGTGTATTTTTCAAGGCACTATAATTATTGTACGAAGTATCTCGCACATTGGTTATGCCCTTCATTGAAGGCATTTTACTCCGAAAGTCCTGTGCTTGACTTTCCGTAGTAAAAAGGCTAAAAAACAGAATGAGTATTTTGATTGGTTTTTTCATAAAAAAGAGTGCTGTTATTAAAAAAGAGCCTCTCCACAAATGGCGGGAAAGGCTCTGAATTTGAGTCAAATCTGCAAAATCTGACCACTTATTTTATCAACGGATTATTCATTAATTCAATATCTGGAATGAAATAGGTGAATCTGGTAATGCTTCCGCCCGTTGGAGTTTTGCCCGCTGCTTTTGCTACGGCATCGGCTCTGCCCGTACGAATCATGTCCCACCATCTTTTACATTCGTAGATAAATTCATAACCACGTTCCTGAAAAATCAAGTCATCGAAAGCGGTCTTTGATAATCCCGCAGGGAAGTCAGCCGTGGCATTTGATTTGGTAAAATCTACACCGTAGCCTCTTCTACGCACTTGATTGACAGCATCATAGGCGGCAGCAGTTGGACCATTTACTTGATTTTCGCTTTCTGCAAACATCAAAAGTGCATCAGCATAGCGATAAAGATAGAAATCATTGCCCGAAGCGGTTTCTTCTGGAGCTGCTCCATCACGGTATTTTCCAAACATAAAAGCAGAATTTGGAATTAAATTAGCTCTTATTTTTACGTTAGCAACAGTAATCGTATCAATCAGATTCCAAGTTCTACGTAAATCTTTTTTATCCCAACCTTGAATAAGTGGAGAATTACGCACCATCAAAGCGGCAATGCCACGGGCGGCAAGACCTGCTGCCAATGCTCTTCCTTCAAAAGCATAAGTTGGTAAAAACGAACCCAAGGCTTTTTGTTGAGAAAACTTTATGGCAAATATTTCTTCTGAATTAGTTGGCGTTGAAGGCGAATAAAGCGTTTCTAATGATTTCACTAATTCATAGCCATATTTTGCTTTGTTGTCAATCACTTCTTTCGATTTTATACGTGCATTTGCGTAGTCTTTGCTCCAAAGATAAATTTCGGCTAACATTATTTTGGCAGCTCCCTGAGTTGCACGTCCTGTGTTTGCTTCGGCAACTTTCAAAGGTAAATTTGCCTCACAAATAATCAAATCTTTGATAAGTTGGTCAATTATTGTCTTTTGGTCAGACAAAGCGAGGGCAGTATCATCAGAATTTTCGATTGGCGTAAGGCGTAAAGGTACAGCTCCAAACATGCGAGTGAGCCACCAATAGCAAGTTGCTCTAATAAAAAGAGCCTCTGATTTGAAGGGGGCTTTGGTAGCGACATCAAGCGTTTGGTCGCTTTCAATGGTCTTGATGATAAGGTTTGCCTTACCGATTGCTTCGTAGAACGTTGTCCAACGGGCAGTATTATCGCCTCTTTGTGGTTCAAAATTATAGTTCATATAATTTGTACCACCACCAACGGGCAACTGACAATATTCGGCACAACCTTCAATATCACGGGTGAGCGTTGATTCCCAAAGGCGACCACGAGAGCGAGAAAGTGGCTCATAGGCACCAATCACAAAGGCATCTAATAAGGGTTTGTTGAGAACAGAAATCTGGTATTTTGCGGGAGGAATCTCCTCTAAAAACTTCTCACAACCAGTTGATAATCCTATCAATAGGATTGATAATAGGGGAATTAGTTTTATATTTTTCATTGATATTTTCATTTAAAAATTATAGACTTATTGATAAACCCAGGGTGATAGATTTAACGCCTGGATAAACACCATTATCAACCCCTTGTTGGAGTGAGTTTCCACTAAAGGCATTTACTTCGGGGTCGAATCCTTTGTATTTGGTGAAAGTTATTAAATTCTGACCAGAGATATAAACATTGGCTGCTTTGACAGTCTTGTTTGTGCCAATCGGAAGGCGATAATCTAATCTGATATTACGCATACGTACGTAAGAGCCATCTTCAATAAATAATTCGGAACGTCGGTGAATGTCCGATGCCTTCGGATTTGGGTAATATTTATAAATATCCGTAACTCTATTGAAGGCAGGAGTGGGAGTTGCCAACGTAAAGAGCAGTTGATTATCAATGCTATTTCCCTGTACGCTTGACCAAATCATTGAGAAATTGAATTGTTTGTAACGGATGCTATTGGTCAAACCAATGATTGATTTTGGGTAAGGACTGCCGAGGAGTTGATTATCTCTTGCATCAATAATACCATCAATATTTAGGTCTTCAAAAGCCAGTTCGCCAGTTGCGGTTAAGCCATTGGTTTTTGGTCCGTAAAAAGCCGAAAGAGGGTCGCCAGGAGTTACCCTCGAATTGCCCGAAGTAAACGGAAGGTTGTTTTTGGTGGCAACTACCTTATTTTTATTGATTGATAAATTGGCATCAACTGACCATCTGAGGTCTTTGTTGTTCATGATATCAGTGCCAATTTCCAGCTCAAAACCTTTGTTTTGTACTTCACCTACATTATCAATAATAGTATTGTAGCCAGTCGAAGGAGCTAACTGAACTGTTGCTAATAGTGAAGTCGTATTTTTGATGTAATAGTCCATCGAAACACGGTATTTGTCATTGAGCAAACCAAAGTCTAAGCCCACGTTGCTCTGGGTAGTAGTTTCCCAAGTAAGGTTGTCGTTTGGTAGGGTGGGAGCAAGACCAACCGCCAAGCCCGAGCCAGCACCTTGTGCGGTATTGATGATGTTTCCGACCAACAAAGATTGGTAAGGTTGAATGGCTGGATTGCCCGATTGTCCCCAACTGCCACGCACTTTTAGGTTTGAAATAGCCGTAATTTCTTTCATAAAACCTTCCTCCGAAACTCTCCAAGCAAGTCCAACCGAAGGGAAAATACCATATTTATTGTTTTTACTAAAAACCGAAGAACCATCTCTACGAATACTTGCCGAGAATAAGTAACGGTCTTTGTAGTTTAAACGCAAGCGACTAAATGCCGAAATTAAGTTGTTTTTGATAATATCGGTTACTGGTTTTGTTACACTGCCTGCCGCCGAAAAGTTATAGTTTTTCAAGTCATCATTGATGTATTTCGAGCCTAATAACTGAATAATATCCTGTTGTGAAGATTGAATTGATGCTCCAACGACCATTTCAAAATCTAATCCGCCAAATTTCTTTTTGTATTCTAAAAAATCTTCGGCCACAACATTGAGCGAATTATTGGTGGACAATTGCCCAATACCTACGCCAGAGCTTAATTGAGGCAGAACAATCGGAAAGTATAAATCGGCACGGGCGGTATAATTATCACCACCGAAACGGGCGGTATTGGTCAAACCTTCAGCGAGTTTTATGCTAAAATCCATTCCACCTTGAAAGCGGGTAACGGTGTTTCTATCCAATGATTCTTTCGTGAAAGCCAACGGGTTTTCGATGTCAATATCACTAAATGAAAACGGACGAGCATTGCCATAAGTGCCGTTGGCGTTGTAAGGAGCAACCGTTGGCGATGCCAAAACCATTGCACCAACGCCATTTTTTCCACGGTAACGGGTCGGCGAATTATCCGACGGCGAAAAACCATTGGCAAGTGTACGAGAGGCACTCATATAAGTACGAAGGCTCACCCTCGAATTTATTTGTGTAGTTAGATTGAAACGCAGCGAACCTCTGAAAAAATTGGTTGCCAAGATTATACCAGGTTGGGTTAGGTAATTTCCCGAAACATAGTATTGTGTCTTGTCCGTTCCGCCCGAAAAACTCAAAGTATGGTTTTGTTGCAAAGCACTTCTTACCACTTGGTCTTGCCAGTCGGTATTGGCATTGGTGGCGTTGGTTACTTCGGCGGGCAATGTCAGATTCGAGTTGGCATAATATTTTTTGATAAAATCCAAAAATTGCGTTCCGTCCATAATATCCATTTTGCGTTGAATGGTCTGGTTAGTAAAGCTCACATCATAAGTGATTCGATTTTGCCCTGCTTTACCGCTCTTTGTCGTGATTTGCACCACTCCGTTTGCTCCACGAGAGCCATAGATGGCAGTTGCCGAGGCATCTTTTAGCACTTCAATGCTTTCAATATCACTCGCATTGAACGAAGACAAGCCATTCAATGTTCGGTTATCGTTGTTGTATTGCGGCACGCCATCAATCACGAACAAAGGCTCATTTCCACCAGCGATAGAAGTTACGCCACGCACCCGAATCGAAACGCCAGCACCTGGTTGTCCTGAACTTTGCTGCACTTGCACGCCTGTCATACGCCCTTGCATGGCACTTTCTACACTCGTAACAGGCATTTCTTGAATCGTTGCTGCCTTAATTGCGGTAGATGCACCAACAAATTCAGATTTTTTCTGATTGCCATAACCTGTAACAACAACTTCCGTAAGTGTCTGATTATCAACCATTAAGCTAATATCAAGCGTGCTTTCGCCACCAATTTTTACCTCTTTTTTCTGAAAACCGATGGAAGAAAAAACTAAAATTTCGCCTTTGTTGGCATCAATCGAATAATTTCCAGTTGCATCGGTTGATGTTCCTTTCGATGTGCCTTTTACACTTACGCTTACACCGGGCAATCCCTCGCCTTTGTCGTCGCTTACTTTTCCTTTAATTGGCTGCACTGCTACGGCATGAATTGTGGGCATTTTTGCGAAAGAAGTTTCTGTAAAACCTCCCATCAAGCAAGTGGCAATAATAGCAAATTGCCACGTTTTTTTAATAAACAGCACAGAAGCCGTCGGTAAACGGAGTTGTTTTTCCATGAATCAATAGATTAGTTTTAAGAAAATAACTTTTATTTTATTGATACAATTTTATCAAAAAATAATCACAAAAGATGCCTGTACTCTCTTGTATTATGATACTATTTTGATAATTATTTTCATTTATAAAACATATTATGCAAAATAGTATTATAAAATGCAAAATAGTATTGCATTTAAAAAAGTTTTTCAAATGGAGAAATTTTGAGTTTAGAGAGAATGACAGGCAGACATACTCAGACAACCGTTGAGCGTTCCCCGATATTTTAAAGCTCAATTTCAAAAACTTCCTTGACTTTGTTCTTAAAACCGAATCATTACTCTTATTATAGAGTGGCAAACCTATCAATCTGTAATCATTGTTTTCGGCATTTAATGTGTTTTTTGTGCCGTGTTTTTCAAAAATCTGTCGCAAAAATTTATCTTTCCAACCTTCTCTTCCTTTGTCAAAAAGCCCGTCTTCATCTTTAAATTGGTCGCCTTTTGGTTCTATAAATACCTGATAGTAAAGGTTTTGTGTTTTTTGTTTCAGCAATAAAATAAAATTTTGTTGGTTTTTCTATAATTTATATGGCTGAACGCTGGCAGGGTTCAAAACCCTGCCAGCGTTGGAGTTAAATTCAATTTCCCATAAAATCGTAGAAGAACCTTTTGTTTTTTTATTCGATAAAAATGGTTTTTGTTTTTTGCAAAGGTGCAAAAATAGTGGATAAAAAAAACTCCCAAATTTTCATAAATTGGAAATATTGGGAGTTGATATCTTGTTGAGTTTTGTAATTGTTTAGCACCCGAAGGGAGCGATATAGGAAAACGGTTTTAGAGCTATTGTTTTGAGTTCGTTGAAAACATTCATATTATTTTTACGGCAAGTGGAGATAAACCCTTGAATACGTGCATAGCGATTTGCACC
>JANNEN010000416.1:0-3725 GCA_031378715.1 Emticicia sp. | reverse complement strand
CGTTTGTCCTATATTCACCACCCCCGAGACAGGAGGGCATGGCTGCCAATTTCATCACCTTACAATGTGATTTAACGTTTCAAAACTATACTATAAGTATATCTCTGTTTTGATTTGATATTGCAAAGTTAATACCAAAATCTATTTCATTTCAAATTTTATATATAATATAATAAAAATTTACAATATTTGTAGAAAAATAAGTTTAAAATTAAAAATTCACTAAAATTACTGTAAATAAATGGATAAAAATTTAGAAATTGATAAAACTGATTTGAAGATTTTGAGCTTGTTGATGGCCGATGCCAAGATGCCATATACGGCAATTGGCGAAAAAATATTTGTTTCGGGCGGCACGGTTCACGTCCGAATGAATAAAATGGAAGAGATGGGTATCGTACGAGGCTCGCAACTCATCATCGACCCCGCCAAACTCGGCTGGGATATTAGTGCTTTCTTGGGGATTTATCTCGACAAAAGCGAACTCTATGACTCGGTGGCCGACCAACTCGAAAAAATCCCCGAAGTTGTGAGCATCAATTATACGACAGGGCAGTATAGTATTTTTGTAAAAATCGTTTGTCGAGATACCCAACATCTACGAGAAGTGTTACACGACAAAATCCAAAAAGTTGGCGGAATCCAACGCACCGAAACATTTATTTCGTTGGAGGAAAGGTTCAATCGGCAGATTCCTGTGATTTAAGCATCTTTATTCACTCAAAATTTTAATCACATCAACAACCTCAAAATACGGGTGGGATTTTATCATATCCCGCAAAATTTGCACGTGTCCACCGCCGATAATCACCAATAATTTTCGGTCGCTTGGGCTAACACCCGACAGGATATTTTGCATAATTTTGGTATTACGAAAATACTCTTTTGCCGTAAATTCAGCCCCAAAGCCATTAGTATTGGTATCCATCCAGCCAGTAATATTGACATAATGCAGGGCGGCAATGCTTGATTCGGAATTAAGTTTCATTAAATGCTGCTTGATTGGTAGTTTTTTCCAAGTTTCATAGTTGAATAAATATTCATCAAATGAACGCTTTACGCTCGGATTTTGGTTAAAATAGGCCTCGTAAGCGGGTCGTCGTTGCTCCAACTCATGGGCATAAAATACGGCTAAGGTATCTAACTTACTACGAGCAGCTTTCACACCATCCGCCAAATCGGGCTGTACATAATTGACACAAACAACGCCTTTCTGATGCTTGATTTGTTTGGCCAACTTGATGCCAATTTGAAAAATCTCATTCATTTCGACCGCATTTTCAATCGGAAGTTTTCCATCAACATAATCTTTATAAACCTTGTTCCAATAACTCTGCGTTTCGGGCGTGTTTTCTACAAAAATCTTATCGGGCTTGAATTTTGATAAACTCAGCACAACCTCCCCTACTTGTTGCTGTCGTTCGGAAGAAAGTAAATCATCGACTCCACCTTTTACATAGTCAGTTGTTTCGCCCATGTGAAATACTCCCAAAAAAGCAATTTGAACTTTGCCACTTTGGGCATGAGAAAGTGTTATATTTTGAAAAAAGAAAAGTATCAAAAATAGCTTTTTCATAGATTAAAATTAATTCAGCAATAAACAAAAAAGCCGCCAAATAGCAGCTTTTCGTCAAAGAATTCATATTATCATCTCACCCCACACTACCTTCAAGCGAGATTTCGAGTAATTTTTGTGCTTCCACCGCAAACTCCATCGGAAGTTGATTCAAGACTTCTTTCACGTACCCGTTTACAATCAAAGCAACCGCTTTTTCGGTCGGGATTCCCCGCTGATTGCAATAAAAAAGCTGGTCTTCACCAATCTTGGAGGTTGTAGCTTCGTGTTCGACTGATGCCGTTGAATTTTTTACTTCAATGTAGGGAAACGTGTGGGCTCCGCATCGGTCGCCCAAAAGTAACGAATCGCACTGCGAGAAATTACGGGCATTTTCGGCACGTTTTGATATATCAACCAAACCTCGATAGGAATTTTGGCTTCTTCCCGCCGAAATACCTTTTGACACAATGCGGCTTTTGGTATTTTTGCCGATGTGGGTCATTTTGGTACCTGTATCGGCTTGTTGCATATTATTGGTAACAGCTACCGAATAAAACTCTCCTATTGAATTATCCCCTTTCAAAATCACAGATGGATATTTCCAAGTAATGGCCGAACCTGTTTCGACCTGTGTCCAAGAAATCTTGGAATTATCGCCAAAACACAATCCTCTCTTGGTTACGAAATTATAGATTCCACCCTTGCCGTCTTTGTCACCAGGATACCAGTTTTGTACCGTTGAATATTTCACTTCGGCTCGTTCGTGGGCAAAAATCTCTACACAAGCGGCGTGAAGCTGGTTTTCGTCACGCATCGGGGCAGTGCAGCCTTCCAAGTAACTTACATACGAACCTTCATCGGCAACAATAAGCGTACGTTCAAATTGACCTGTACCCGCCGCATTTATTCTAAAATATGTTGAAAGCTCCATTGGACAACGAACGCCCTTGGGAATATAACAAAACGAGCCGTCAGAAAAAACGGCCGCATTGAGAGCAGCATAGTAATTATCTTTCGCAGGGATAACTGAACCAAGGTACTTTTTTATTAACGCTGGGTGTTCTTGAATTGCCTCCGAAATTGAACTAAACACAATACCCAATTCCCCTAATTGTGCTTTGTAAGTAGTTGCCACCGAAACCGAATCTATGACGGCATCAACCGCCACGCCCGAAAGTCGATTTTGTTCTTTGAGCGAAATCCCCAAACGCTCGAATGTTCGGCGTAATTCGGGATCTATCTCATCAAGACTGTTGATTACCTTTTGTTGCTTTGGTGCCGAATAATACTTAATTGACTGCAAATCAACTGGTTTGTACGAAACATTTGGCCAAGCTGGTTCGGTCATTGTTTGCCAATGACGAAAAGCGTTTAGCCGATATTCAAGCATCCATGCTGGCTCATTTTTTTTGGCCGAAATTAACCTAACAATGTCCTCGTTGAGTCCCGCAGGAATCTCATCGACCTCCATGTCAGTATAAAATCCGTATTTGTATTCGGACGTTGTGAGTTCTTCTAATAATTCTAAATCTTTGCTCATGCGTTTGTTTTGCTTGATTTTACTCTATTTCTTTAACAAAAAGAAACCAGTAAATGTTCGCAAATTTAGGCCTAATATAAATAAGGTTGATTAAAAACTTGTAAATGTTATTTGGCAGGCTCAAATGTAGCCGCAAATTGATAGGCAACTCCGCTAATGGTAAGGTTTGTTTTGCCAATAAATTTTGTATCGGTTAATTCAACTATGTCGAATGTGACATTTTCAAATTGTCGGCCTTGAAAAATGATTTTATCAACCGTAAATTTGCTCTCATCGGCACTAAAGCCCCAATTTGCCTTTAACAATAAGTCAGGGTCAGCGGCATTGCATTTGGTAGCTCCCTCACGAAACTCGTAGGTTTTATTGGGTGAAAAAATCAATAAATTATCAACTACACACGTTGGCTGGGTTGATACCAAATCAACGGTCAAATTCTGGGCATTGGTTGCTTGGGCTTTTGTATTTTTCCAAGATTTGGATACTGTGCCAGCTAAATATTCAGTTTTGGATTTTGGGGCAACTTCTACTGCTTTTTTCTTGCAAGAAATATTCGCCAAAAGACAAAACAAGATTACTATTGAAAGATTTTTACTTTTCATTTGATAGATTTTATTTTTTTGACTTAAC
>JANNEN010000413.1:0-8247 GCA_031378715.1 Emticicia sp. | reverse complement strand
TTTAAGTCCTGCGTGTCTACCAGTTCCACCACCTCGGCAATTCCATTGTGGCAGTTAATTAGACTAACACTTGAAAAAAAAAGCACCTAATCGGTGCTTAAATTTCGAGCGAAAGACGAGTCTCGAACTCGCGACCTTAACCTTGGCAAGGTTACGCTCTACCAACTGAGCTACTTTCGCTTATTTAATCCACATTCATTGGTCGTAAATGTTTCACAAAGGTAAGGTGTTTTTTTTTATTTGTCAAGTATTGAATAAAAAAATCTTAAAAATTTCTTTTAATTTCTCTTAAACGACTGACTGTAAGCGGTTTTTTGGTTTGATTTTTTTTTAAAAGTTATGAATATTAATCACAAAGTAATTTTTCTTGTGTTTTTGTCAATTTAAGTTTTGAACCTCCGTACTTTTGTATCAAAAAGATACATTGATTAATTTTTAATGGAAAGAACAGTAAATTTCGATAAATCACCCGATGGCTTGATTCCTGCCATCGTTCAAGATAGCCTCACGGGCAAAGTACTCATGCTGGGCTACATGAATGAAGAGGCGTACAAGAAAACCGAAGCCGAGCGAATCGTTACGTTTTTTAGCAGAAGCAAGCAACGCCTTTGGACAAAAGGCGAAACGTCGAATAATTTTCTGCACCTCAAAAAAATGCTCATTGATTGTGACGGTGACACGATTTTGATTCATGCCACACCCGATGGGCCAACTTGCCACACGGGCGATGATACCTGTTTTGAGGAAATCAACTCGGGTAAAGTGCTGTTTATCAATCGCTTACAAGCTGTTATTAAAGATAGAAAACTGAATCCTTCGGCCAAATCTTATACGAGTGAGTTGTTTGGTTTAGGTATAAATAAAGTGGCCCAGAAAGTAGGAGAAGAAGCTATTGAGTTAGTTATCGAGGCAAAAGATGATAACAAAGAGTTGTTTTTGGGCGAAGCCGCCGATTTATTTTATCATTATTTGGTGCTTTTAGAGCAGAAAAACTATACTTTCGATGAAGTGCTTGAAGTGCTGATTGATAGACATAAATAAAATAACTATTTACTGCACCAGTCTTGGCTCTACCATCACGACTTCTTCTTTTTCAACGATTACTTGCCCGTCGGCCGAACCTTTGGGTTTGCGTACAAATTTTTTGGGGGTTACAATCACGGGAGCGAGGGTTTCGTTTCTTCTTTTAGAAAAATAAGCCGCCAACGATGCCGCCGCTTCAATGACCGAGTTTGGAAACTTTTTCCCTGCCTTGTATTTTAAAACCACGTGCGAACCAGTGGCATCACGGGCGTGTAGCCAAAGGTCTTCTTTGTAGGCGTATTGTTGGGTGAGCAAATCATTATTTTTGGAGTTTCGCCCAACCAAAATCTCGAAACCTTCGACTTCAAATCGCTTGAATAACTCTCGGTATGATTGTACTTTAAGTTTGGTATTTGGAGCTAATCCATTGGTTTTCAAGTAATTACGCAATGATTTCAAGTTTTCAGCCGCTTCAATATTTTCAATATGGTTATTTATTACGGTCAGTAGCTGCTCTCGATTATTGATGTTTTCCGTTATTTTTTCGAGTTCAATTCTTTCATTTTTTGATTTTCGATAAAAATTTTCGGCGTTTTTTTGCGGGGATAAATCTGACCGTAATTTGATGACTATGGTATTATCTCGATAAAAATCAAACAGTTCGACCCGCTCGGCACGCTCTTCGATTTGGTGCAAATTGGCCATGATGATATGCCCGATTTCTTCGTTTTTTATGTCCGAATCCAGCGATTCCATGCGTAGATAAGTACTTTGCAGATAAGCGTCGGTCTGCTTTTTTTCTTTGGTTAGCTTTCGTAGTACTTCTACTTTTTCATCATCGAGGGTATTGACCTTATTATATGCAATATAGAAGGCATTCATGGCCTCCATTGGTTGCTCAAATTCCTGCATTATCTCGCCCACGGGCAGTAGCGAAAGGTGCAGTTGATGCTCCCAACGCACCAAATAGTACCGAGGGTTTTCGAGTTGTGAAATGATTTTTTGGATTTCTTGCCAAGTGCTTCGCCCAACTTCCAACTGGGCATTTACTACTTTTCCGAACGTAGGGAAGAGTTTTTTATAGTCCTGTTTTTCATCTAAAAAACGCTCGAACGATTGATTTATTTCTCTATCTAATTGACTGACTATCAGGTTTTTATCACTTACGATTCGGCTATGAAAAAGTTCGATTACTTCTTGGTTATGCAGCAAAATAATATTTGAACGAGTACCGTACATCTTGAAAACGATCGAAAAATCTTGCTCAAAATCAATCGAAAAGCAACGTTCGTTCAAAAACTGACGAACTCCCTTAACTTCCAAATCCATGAGTTGCTCGAATAAATCAACACTGTTGCGTCTGGCACGCTCAAATTTATCGGTGAAGTACAGGCACGAAAAATCGGGTAAGATCACAGCCTTGATATAAAACTCTTTGTAGTTACGATTTTTGCCCCGTGCTGCCGCAAAGCCCAGTACCATTTCATCTTTTTCTTGGCTGAAACATTCCATGAGTTTTAAGCCTACAATCTTGGTTTCGAGTTGCTTAGTAAGTTGGCGGAGGAAATAATAATTATTCTGCACGGGTTAGTTTTATGATTGAATACAAATAACGGTATTTTGTGGGGAAGTACCAACCGTTCTCGTTTATGGGTTGATTCAAGGCAAGATTTTACAAAACAAAAAATAATTGTAAATTGCCAATAAAAAACCTCATTTATGTTATTACTCGGACTCGACATCGGCACATCATCAATCAAAGCATCGGTCGTAGATGCTGATAATCAACAAGTTATCGCTTCGGCTCAGTACCCCGACGTTGAGGTGAGCATCGCTTCGCCACAAGCTGGTTGGGCCGAGCAAGACCCCGAAACTTGGTGGAGTAATTGCATCGAAGCCATCAAAAGAGTAAATACTTCGGGAAAATTTGACCCGAAAAATATTGCTGCTATCGGTATTGCCTATCAAATGCACGGCTTGGTGATGGTCGATAAAGATAAAAAAGTATTGCGTCCGTCGATTATATGGTGCGATAGTCGAGCCGTTGAAATTGGAGCAAAAGCCTTTGCCGACATTGGCGAAGATATTTGTCTGAATCATTTGCTCAATTCGCCTGGCAATTTTACTGCCTCAAAACTCGCTTGGGTGAAAGCCAACGAACCGCATTTCTACGAGCAATGTGATAAAATCATGCTCCCAGGTGACTTCGTTGCGATGATGCTCACGGACGAAATTACGACTTCAAATTCGGGACTCTCGGAAGGTATTTTTTGGGATTTTCAGGCCAATGACGTTTCACTTGATGTGATGGACTATTATGGTTTTGATGAAAACTTGATTCCCGAAATAAATCCCGTTTTTAGTAATCATGGCGAAATAACGAGCGAAATAGCGTCGCTTTTGGGTCTAAAAACGGGGATTCCTGTAACCTACAAAGCGGGTGACCAACCAAATAACGCTTTTTCGCTTAACGTACTCGAACCTGGTGAAATTGCGGCCACGGCTGGCACTTCGGGCGTAGTTTATGCCGTCAGTGACCAAATTTCGTACGATCCGCAGTCCCGCATTAATTCCTTTGCCCACGTAAATCATCAACTCAATAACAATAATAGAATCGGCATTTTGCTTTGTATCAACGGCACGGGTATTTTAAACCGCTGGGTGAAGGATAATTTTGGTGGAAGTTTGAGTTATGCCGAAATGAATCAATTAGCCACCCAAGCCCCAACGGGTAGCAACGGACTTTTGGTGTTGCCCTTCGGAAATGGTGCCGAGCGAATGCTAAATAATCAAATGCTGGGGGCTTCATTCCAGAATCTTGACTTTAATATTCATACCCGAAACCATGTTTTTCGTGCCGCCCAGGAGGGCATTGCGTTTTCGATGCACTACGGCTTTGAACTCATGCAAGCCAATGGCGTAGTGCCAAAGGTCATTCGGGCGGGCAATGCCAATATGTTTTTGAGCGATGTTTTTAGTAATGCTTTGGTAAATGTCACCAATACGCCCGTTGAGCTTTACGACACCGATGGGGCAAAAGGGGCGGCTTTGGGGGCAGGCGTTGGTTCGGGCATTTATAAATCGCCAAAAGAGGCCATGAGCGAGCTTACCAAGCTGAAGATAATTGAGCCAGAAGCCAGCCAAGTGGCTGATTATCAAGTAGTTTATGAACAGTGGAAGTCGATTTTGGGATAATAGTTTAGCGTTATGAGTTTAAAGAAATGAATGATGAGTCAAAAATCTAAGGTGAAGTAATAACTATACTCACAACTTTACACGCATAACGCTACTCTCATCTCACCCCGCCTGAAAACACTTCCGACAACGTGCCTCGTAGCTATCCGATTCACCAAGCATTACTTGGTGTTCGTTTGGCACTTTTCGGTAAGAATAATTGGCAATGTCACCGCAAACTACGCAAATTGCGTGTACTTTCGTCACATACTCCGCAATCGACATCAAGGCGGGCATGGGGCCAAATGGTACGCCCTTGGAGTCCATATCAAGCCCTGCGATGATTACTCGCTTGCCGCTTTCGGCCAGTTTATTGACAACTTCCACAATACCTTCATCAAAAAACTGTGCTTCGTCAATACCCACTACTTCACAGTCGGAGGTCATCAACAAGATTTCTTCGGAAGTATGCACGGGCGTTGAGCGAATGGCCGTTTGGTTGTGTGATACAATATCTATTTCGTGGTAACGAACATCAATGGCGGGTTTGAAAATCTCAACTTTTTGCTGGGCTATTTTTGCACGCTTCAATCGGCGAATCAATTCTTCGGTTTTGCCCGAAAACATCGAGCCGCATACTACTTCAATCCAGCCAGTTTTTTGTCCGTGTGTTCTTCCTCTTTTTGGTTCGATAAACATTATTTCGTTATTTTTTTCGTTCTAATAAAAACTGGCAACAAAGTTGTGTTAAGTTTGCAATAGGTTGTAGGAGATAGGATTTAGGAATTAGTACTTTTAAAAATTGCTTAATTTTCAAAATCTTGCAATATTTTGGTTTATGTCGAAACAACCTAACCCCTAATACCTACTTCGTAAAAGCTAATGGCCACTAATAAAATACAAAAAAAACGAATTTACTAATGTCGAACAAATTGAATTTGTCCGCTGTCGAAAGGTACAGTAAGGCTTTTGCCACCAAAGTATGCGAAGATTTTTTCGCTCAGAATAGCAATATTGCGGGCAAAGAGATACTATCTTTAACCAATATTCAGCAAGTTAATATGCTGACCATCAAGGCTTTATTTGATAAATGGCAAGCTGATACCCAACGGCTTCGCAGCCCATATTTTGATTTTAGTGCCGCCGAAGTTCAGCAGGCATTGAAGACTTTTATGAATACAGTTTCTCAAAATATTTCTGTAAAAAGAGAGCATTTTGAACCACTATTGGTCGATTCGGTAGCCGAAACCTTGGTTTTGATTATCGAACCACAAACATTTTATAAAGAATTGATGCGAGATTTACCGAGTTTCAAATTTAGTCAAGAAAATATTCGTCCGCTGACAAAATATATTTTGATAAACAAAGATATTCTGCCAAAGATAGCTGAAAAACTCAACGGGCAAGAATTTGTATTTGCCAATCAAGCCATGACTTGGCTCGAAGAAACACCGCTTTCGGTCGAAAATCCCGATAAATATTTGGCTCAGTTTGCCGAAATAGTACCAATTCCAGAAGAATTATTTCCAAGCAAAACTCCACCACCAATCGCTGCCGACAGTGATATATCGTTTTTTGATTTTGCAATGCCAATCGCCGAGCCTCAGCAACCCAAATCCGAACCCGTTTTCGAGCGAATTGTTGAAATAGCACCGCCAGTGATTGAGCAAATCATAGAGCCAGCACCCATCATCGAACAGCCCTTGGTGGTCGAACAAATCGTAGCAAAACCAGCCCCTCTGCCTGTATATGATCAAAAAGTTGGTGCGATTAGCGAAGCCATTATAGAAAAAAATTCACCAAAAGATATTGATAACGTTCGGCTAAATGAGCGACTCGCCACCGAACAAAAATCAGTCAATGACCAAGCACAATCGAGTAAATCGGTCTTGGATTATCACCAAAACGCTCGTATTGAGGGTATTACGGGGGCTATTTCACTCAACCAGCGATTTTTGTTTACCAATAATCTCTTCGGTGGAAATATTCAGGCGTTTTCGCACGCCCTCGAAGAACTCGAACTTTGCAAGGATTTTGGCGAAGCAAAGGAGTTGATTTTGAAAAAATATGTTCCCCGTTATATGTGGGATATTACGGGTGCCGAAGCCGAAGAATTTATCGACATCATCAAACGTAGATTTAATTAATTCGATTGAAATATTGAAAAGGATAAGGAAAAAACCTTATCCTTTTTTATTTGTCTAAATATTTCTCTACTTTGCCAAAAAATAGGGCAAAATGTCAAAATCAAGTTACGTACGAGAAAACTTTTTTTGGTTGAAAATAATCATTTTCGCTTGGCTTTTGTTTTTTTATAATCCAAACGCTTCCTTCGCTACGAGCGAACCCTTCCCGATGGGAGCCAGAAGTTGGGCAATCGGTAATGCAACTACGGCTTTGGCCGATCGCAACTCGGTTTTTAATAATCCTGCGGGTTTGGGCTTCTTGAAAGAAAACTTTGTGAGTACATCGTACCACGCTCGCCATAATATCGCTGGACTGCAAACTTTTTCGTTGGCGGGAAATTACAACACAAAATTTGCTAATATCGGACTGGGCGTTGAGCGTTTTGGTGATAAACTATATAACGAACAGAAACTGGGCGTAGCCATCGGCAAAAGCACAAATCGAGTAGCATTGGGGCTGAAAGTTAGCTATTTTCAAGCGGCCATTGAGGGGCTTATTGCAAAAAACACGCTCTTGACAGAGTTTGGGGTGATGGCAAAACTTAGCTCAAAGGTACAGATGGGTTTTCACGCCCACAACCTCACGGGGGCGACGCTTTTCGCCTCACAGCGTATCCCGACGGTGCTGCGTTTGGGGTTTGCTTTTAGTGCCAGTAAACAAATATTATTGGTAGCCGAAGCCGAAAAAGACCTCAAACGCCCAACGCTCATCAAGGCGGGAATCGAATACCAAATCGTCAAGAATTTTTATTTACGAACGGGCGTAACTTCCAAAATAAATACCGTGCATGGGGGCTTTGGATTTCAGACTAAACAGTTTATTTTCGATTATGCCGTCAGTAGTCAATCGGCTTTGGGGTTTTCTAATCATTTCTCAGTAAGTTACCAAATCAGTAAGCCAAATAGTTAATAAAACACTCACTATCAGTATTTTACATAAAAATATGCTACAACCACAAACCCTCCAATTTCTGGGCGATCTACGCAATAATAACAATAAACCGTGGTTCGATTCTAACCGAAAAGCCTATGAAGCCGCCAAGAAAGACTTTGCCGAAACCGTAGAAAGTATCATCAAAGGCATTGAGGTTTTTGATAAATCAATAGAAGAGGGCGGACTTCAAGTCAAAAATTGTACGTTCAGAATTAACCGTGATGTGCGTTTTTCTAAAAATAAAGACCCTTACAAAACCAACTTCGGAGCATCGTTTAATAAGGGAGGTAAAAAAATTCAGTCGGCAGGTTATTATGTTCACATTGCCCCCAATGAATGTTTCTTGGCGGGAGGCGTTTGGATGCCCGAACCCAACGATTTGAAGAAAATCCGTAACGAAATCGACTATAATTTTGCCGAATTTTGTAGTATTACAGAAAATACAACGTTCAAAAACGCTTTTCCAAGGGGACTCGACCGTGAGGCGGCTACCGTAAGGCCTCCCAAGGGCTATGATGAAGCTAATCCTGCCATTGAATTTCTCAAACTCAAAAGTTTTACGGCATCGAGCCAGATTTCGCCCAAAGAAATCCTAAAATCCGATTTTATGAATACCGTTTTGGCACATTTCAAAGCCATGCAGCCCTACATTGCGTTTTTGAATCGAGCTATTGAGGGGTGAATAAATAGTCGATAGCCAATAGATGACAGTCCGTAGCGGGCAGTATAAATTACTGATTATCAACGTTTTATGAGTTGTGAATTAGTTATTCACAGTCGCCTATTTATTTTCAATTAAAACAAAAACCGCCCCATTTTGTTGAAAAATCAACAAAATGAACTAAACATTCAATTAATATGTATATACATTGTATGTAAATGTATTTTATTATGAAAACAATATTTCACCAAGCCAATAGCCGTGGACAC
>JANNEN010000397.1:0-1641 GCA_031378715.1 Emticicia sp. | reverse complement strand
CAGATGATTAATTCAACCGAAAACTTAGCAAAGGATTATATAATTTTGGGTTCTGACCAAAAGATTTACTTTCCAAGCCTCAATGAGGGTGTTTATGCTGATGCTCTTGCTGTCTGTGAAAAGCCGCTATTTTGGGACGATGATGATTTGCTTTTGATAAATCCAATTTTGGTTGTTGAAGTTTTATCAAAATCTACCCAAAAATATGATAGAAATGGCAAGCTGGATAAATATAAAACCTTAGAATCGTTCAAAGAGTATGTCATGGTTCAGCAAAATGAATGTTATGCCGAAGTTTGGTTTCGTGAGCGTCCAGGTTTTTGGCAGGAAACAATCGTAACCGATATTGATGGCATGTTGCCTTTGCAATCACTCGGTATCGAAATTTCGATGAAACGGATTTACAAAAACGTATCTCTTTAAATCGTTCTACAAATTTCTTTCCTTCCACGCTTTTCCTTTTCTTCTCGAAAAAGCCAAAATTCGCTTGTCGGGCAGTAAAAAACCTATATTTTCGTGGTTTTCGACAAAGTTCAAATTTACGATGGCTGATTTATTGACCCGAACAAAATTCTTGAACATCACGAGCCGACTTTCGATTTTTTTTAGATTCGTCGAACTCAAAATCTTCTGCCCGTTTGCGAGCGAAATGAGCGTATAATTCAAGTCTGATTCGAGGTGCTGAATTTCTTCGGGCGGAACGTATCGTCTGCTCCCAACGTGAACGTGCGGGCGATTCTTAGCTTCGGTTTCGGTGTATTTTAGGGTTTTCATGGGTATTTTTGATTGTATTTTATTACAAGTACAGAATTGTTTTTATATTTGTAAAAAAATAAAAACCTTATGGAACGAATAAGAAAAAAACTAAGCCTAAGCGAACGTCAAGCTAATGTTGATGCCCTAATTAATCGTTTGGTTAATGATAAACAGATTGCAAAAGCCGAAGCATTAGAAAATTACAAGAAACCCGAACTTCAAGCCGCTTTACAAAAATTGCGAGAACAAAATGCAAAACAACGAGCCACTGTTGGGGTATGATTTTTTCAGTTCGGAAAACGGGTACATTTTTGAAACAAACTTGGGTGTTGAATATGAGGTCAAGTTTAAATCCACACCTTATCTTTTCTCATCAAAATCTTTGTATGCTGATAATATTTTTGAACTGATTATCACAGTTTTGAAAACAAATTTGGGTCGCCCACCTTTTGATAGAAGAACCTCCAAAACAATCTCTGATATTTTTGAAGATTTTTATCAAAAATTCAGTGAAACAGTTACAATCTATATCTGCGATTCCTCGGATGGTCGTCAAATGGCTCGAAGCCGTAAGTTCCATATTTGGTTTGAAGAATTTCAGCATGAAAACTATCTTAAAATAGATGTGATATTGATAGATTCAGAAAAAAAACGCTTCCCGACCTCATTGATTCTTCGAAGAAACAACCCTTATTTACTTCAAATTTTTGAAGAATTTGAGTCTATTACAAGCGGATACAGTGCCGAGAAATAATATTATTATTCAAAAATCACCTCCCTCACTATAGCAGACTTTATGCCTACCTCCGATGGAGATTTGTATGATGATTCTTATTTACTTATCAGCTTTGTTATTTGCATTTTTATTGATGCCCAATGATGCCT
>JANNEN010000371.1:0-10355 GCA_031378715.1 Emticicia sp. | reverse complement strand
TTTGTGGTTTTTCCTAAGCCGAAATTCATCATAAAACTCACATTCGACTGGTAGCCTCGGGTAGGCATTTGCTCTTGAAATTGGGCATTCCCTTGGCTATACACATACACTTTTGCCCCAATACCCATTTTGTTTTGATTTTCACCGTTGAGTTTTACCTTTAAAAACTGGTTACTTAGTTTCGTATTTGCTTCATTTTGGTAAATAAATGCGGGCAAATTTATGTTATTGACCACCAAATCCAAATCACCGTCGTTGTCTAAATCACTGTAAGCCGCTCCGCTACTATTGGATATTTCGCCCAGCCCCCAGTTGGTGGTTTGGTCTTTGAAATTGAGCTTACCATCGTTCCGAAAAATATAGTTTTTGACATTCGAGGCGGGCATTTTCTGCACCAATTCCAGCACATCTTGCCGTTGAAAACCACCCGCTTTGTTAGCCATGAAATTGTCCATGTATTTCAAGAAATCCAGGTTTGTATAATCGTGCAAATAGCCATTGGTGATGTAGAGGTCTTTCCAGCCGTCGTTGTCATAATCAGCAAAAAGAGCCGCCCAACTCCAATCGGTGTTCGAGATGCCCGAAATCTGCCCGATTTCGCTAAAATTACCGTTTCCGTTATTCAAGTGCAGCATATTTCGCATATATTGGTGGTGAAACCCCGACCGAACACCCAAATCAAATTTGTCAAAATTATCGGGTGCCATCAGCAGTTTTTGTCGCCTGTTGTCTTCGGGCAGCATATCAAGCGTAAAAATATCGGGCAGCAAATCATTGTTTATATCGGCCACGTCATTGCCCATCGAAAAATTAGAAGTATGCCCCAGTTGCTCGTTGCTTACCTCCCTAAATCTTCCATTTTTTTGATTAATGTACAATCTATCAGGCACAGCATAATCATTACTGACGTAAATGTCGGGCCAACCGTCTTGGTTAATATCGGCAATGCCCGCCCCCAAACCGTACGAAAGTGATGAACTCTGAATACCCGCTTGGCGAGTAATATCCCGATAAAAACCTTTGTCGTTTTGATAAAATCTCGACCCACTCACGGCATCATCAATTTGGGTGAGTGCCGCCGTGCGGGCTTCGTCGAGTACGGGCAGCGATTTGATGTTGTGATTGAGCAAAAACATATCTAAATCGCCGTCTTTGTCGGCATCAAAAAAGTAGGCATTCGTACTCGATGCGGGGCTATCAAGACCAAACTTTGCGGCCTGTTCCGCAAAAGTCGGGATACCGTCTGCCCCATTTCCTTGGTTCACAAAGAGTTCGTTGGTTTTCTTTTCGGGCTGCAAGTTTCCCGAATGACAAACGTAAATATCCAACCGCCCATCGGCATTAATATCGACCATCGTCACGCCCGTTTTCCACGGCCCTTCTCGGCCTGCCACGCCCGCTTGGGTTGTAATATCCTGAAAGCGTATCGACGCACCGTTCATCGCAGATTTATTCAAATACAAGCGATTTTGCTGCATATTTGAGGTAAAATAGATGTCGTCCAGCCCGTCCCCGTTCAAATCACCCACGGCCACTCCCCCACCATTATAAAAATATTCGTACATCAGCACGTTGGTATTTAGCCCTTCGTTGATGATATTCTGAAAGTCAATATTGGTTTCTTCGGCAGAAAGTAAGGTAAAAATTGGCGTTTGCTTTTCGGTTGGGTCGAGCGGATTTTCCTGTGATTTATTGCAACCAATGAAGCAAAAAACAATTAAAACAAAAGGGATAGCAAGGGCTGAGATTCTCATATTTCTTTGGGGATAAATATGTTTTTGTGAATCACAAATATAGGAGATTTAATCACAATTCATTCAGGCTTTTTTATAAAATTGAGTATTGGAGGTTGTTTACGTTTTTTGGATAGAACAAATACAGAAGGCCTATTTTGTTGTAAAACTAAATAAGCTCTTTTTAATGATAGCCCATCATTATTTTCCAAGGCCCCATCAAGCCCCACAACCATTCATTAAAAAAAAATATTCGGGCTTTCAAACTTATTGGTTAATTTTGCCAAATTAGATTTAAAATTCAAAAATAAATATTCAAAACAATGACAAAACTAACCCCTTTTGCAAGATTTATTATCATGCTTGCGATTCTCGGAGCAATCTTTTTTGGTGGAAAATATGTTCTCGACAATACTGCTTGGGGACGTAATATGCTCAGTAAAAGTGCCGCCCAAACTACCGAAACCGACGTAAAAGCCCCCGAGGAAGGCCCAGCCAGCGAGGCTTCGAGTACGGGCAACGGCTCAACATCGTCTTCATCATCAACCGATACCGAAGCTACGGCGGGCGGTGGGTCAGGTTTCAGTTACGTGGCTCCGCAGCCCATCAACGGAAAACTCAAAGGTGTGGTTGAATTGGGAGCGAGTGGTTTCAATTCGTTCATTGTGAGAATTGATAAAGATAAAAACTGGAAACTCGAAAAATCTGAATTTGGCAATAGTTTAGTAACCGAAAATATGGCTACCGATGAGGATATTCGGGCGGGTTTGAAGCAATATATTGGCAAAATGCTCGATTTTGGTGTTGGCGGTCGTGATATTCACTTTGTGGTGAGTTCGGGAGCGGTCAAGGCCGAGATTACTCAAAAAATTGTCAAGAACTTAAAGGCTCTCAACTATTTTGTAAACACCGTTTCGGCCGAGCA
Source organism: Emticicia sp. (assembly GCA_031378715.1). GTDB lineage: Bacteria > Bacteroidota > Bacteroidia > Cytophagales > Spirosomataceae > Emticicia. The sequence goes on along the minus strand of JANNEN010000371.1, from coordinate 7,697 downwards.
AGAGGGAGCATTGGCTCTAAAATGTGTATTACCAAAAGACTACGAAGAAGAGGCTTTCGTGACGGATATTGGTTCGGGCAACACCAAAATTTCGTGGTTGAAAAACGGTGGCGTTTCAGCTTTTGAAACTTACGGAGCGAAGTATTTTCAGAACAACACCGACGACGGAAAAGTGTATGACGATGTAAAAACCAAGTGCAGCGAGATACCGAGCATGAAACGCAAAACCTGCTTTATTATCGGTGGGGTGCCGTTTTCGATGGCCAAACAAACCCGTGCGGGCAAAGAGCGTTATACGATTTTGAAAGCACCGAAAGACTACAAACTTGATGATGCCAAGGGAAAAGCGGGCGTAAATATCTATAAAGCCATCAAAGACGCTACGGGCTGTGAGCAGTTTATATTCGACTGGGACGCTAATTTTACGATTGGATTTTTGTTGAATTTACCGTAAAATTCGTTACATTTCCACTAAAAAGGCTTTCAAAATTTGATTTTGAAAGCCTTTTTTAATTTTTCAATAACCACACAAAGCTACATTTTACCGCTACATTTCCGCCAGATGTCGAAAATTTGCCAAAATATACTTTATGGCTGAACTTCTATTTCTAAAAATCTTAACTTTGTTTTTCTAAAACAACCCTTCACCAAACAAACACGATGAAAAAACGATTGCTAATCGGGGCGATTGCCCTTTGTTCAAATCTATGTTTACAAGCACAAAACGCACTTTTACTACGCCAGCCCGCCATCAATAATAATGGTTCGGTGGTGGCATTTTCATTTCAAGGCGACATCTGGACGGTGCCGAGTATGGGCGGGAAAGCCACTCGCCTCACGATTCACGAAGCCTACGAAAGCACGCCCGTTTTTAGTCCTGATGGTAGCCAAATTGCTTTTTCGGGTACAAGATTTGGTAATAATGATATTTTTGTGATGCCAACCGAGGGCGGAATGCCGAAGCGACTCACATTCCATTCGGGTTCGGATAATGTTTCGAGCTGGACGCAAGCCGATAAAATTTTATTTTCAACCAATCGAGAATTTCGTCAAATCGAACGGCCAAGTGAGGTTTATTCCATTAGTCCGAAGGGCGGCACCGAGTCAAGATTTTTAGGTGCTATCGGTCACGCTCCTGCACTTTCGCCCGATGGGCGTTTTGTGGTTTTTGAGCGAGGCGACCTCAATCCCGTTGCTCGACAAGACTACAAAGGTAGCTCAGACCGTGATTTGTGGTTATATGACACTCAAAGCAAAACCTATCAACAACTTCCAGATTTTGCTACCAACGATGTTTTTCCGCAATGGGCTGGCAGCAATACAATCTATTTTTTGAGTAGCATTGACGGTGCGTATAATATTTATCGCCTAAAAATTGATACCAACGGAAAGGCCACCGACAAAGCCGAAAAACTGACTAACTATAAAGATGAATCAATTAGGGCATTCGGTATTTCGGCTGACGGAAACACGGTAGTTTTTGAAAAAGACATGAATCTTTATACCATGAAAACCACTGGTGGAGCGGCTCAAAAACTCAACGTTCAAATCAGTGCTGACGACCGCCTTGATGCTACCGAGCAGAAAGTTTTGAGTACGGGGGCAAACGAATATACGGTGTCACCGAATGGCAAATTATTGGCGTATTCGATTCGGGGAGAAATATTTTTGAAAGAAGCCGACAAAGAAAAATCACGTAGCATCAATATTTCGGAACACGCTTTTCGGGATATTACGCCCGCATTTCTGAATGACTCAACCCTCCTATTTACAAGCGACCGAGCAAATGGCAATTTTGACATTTATTTGGCTCGCTCAACGGACACCAGCCAACGCAATATTTTCAAATCTTTGAAGCACGAACGCATCAAAATCACCAACACATCGGGAGACGAAACAGCACTAAGTATATCGCCCGACGGAAAGAAAATTGCTTATGTGCGTGGTAGAGGCACTTTTGTGGTGGCCGACATTAGTACTGATGGTAAACTATCGAACGAAAAAATATTGGCTGATAGCTGGGACGCACCCAATGGCATAGCGTGGAGTCCCGATAATAAATGGGTGGCGTATGCCGTGAGCGACTTGTATTTCAACCAAGAAGTGTTCGTTCAGGCGGCTGATAATTCGAGCAAACCCGTAAACATTTCGATGCACCCCCGCACCGACGGGCGACCGTTTTGGAGTACCGATGGTTCGAAATTAGGTTTTATCTCCGAGCGAAGTGCTGGCCGCAGTGCTGATATTTGGTTTGTTTGGCTCAAAAAAGAAGACTGGGAAAAAGAAACCCAAGATTGGCAAGAACGTGATGCACCCGCCGAGGCAACACCTGCCAAAACGGGAGCCGATAAAAAAGATAAAACGCCGAAGTTAATCAAAATTGATTTCGACAAAATCCATGAACGCATCGTGCAAGTAACCAATTTTACGGGTGACGAAAGCGACCTCATCATCTCGAAAGATGGCGAAACATTTTACTATACCACCAACAGCAGCAATGCCAAAGGGCGTGACCTGTACAGCATCAAATGGGACGGTAAAGATTTGAAAGAAATCACCAAGGGAGGCACCAATCCGAGCGGGGTGACGATGGATAAAGAAGGTAAATATCTGTACTACACCAAACAAGGTTCTTTGGGGCGAATTGACACAAAAACAAGCGTAGCCGAGCCGCTGCCCTACATTTCTAAAATGAAAATTGATTATAGCGGCGAGCGTACACAGGTTTTTGAGGAAGCATGGCGGGCGATTCGTGATGGTTTTTATGACCCAAAATTTCACGGAAATGACTGGGTAAAACTGCATGACAAATACAAAGAACGCTGCATCAATGCCAGTACGGGCAATGATTTTAGAGATATGTTTAACCTACTTTTGGGCGAACTAAATTCGAGCCACATGGGGCTATCGGTAGCTGACCGTACCGAAACCCAACGAGATGCCACGGGTCTGATTGGTGCCGAAATTATGCCCGTTGGCGATGGTATAAAAATCAATCATATCATTCCAGATGCTCCTGCCGATAAAGAAAAAAGTAAACTCAACGAGGGAGATATAATCACGGCAGTGAATGGAGAAAGCATTAGTAATAATATTAATTTCCACGAATTACTCAATGGATTGGTAAACGAAAAAGTGCTTTTAACGGTAAAATCTTCCGATGGAAAAACCCGAGAAGTAGCCCTCCGACTAACCGCAAGCATCAGCAATAATTTGTATGAAGAGTGGGTGGAAAACCGCAAAAAATTAGTCGAAAAGTACTCCAATGGTCGTTTGGGTTACATTCATATTCGAGGCATGGATTTTCCGAGTTTTGAGGTTGTGGAGCGGGAATTTACGGCTGCGGGCTACGGCAAAGAGGGTTTGATTATTGATGTCCGCTATAATGGTGGCGGCTCTACGACCGACTATTTGATGACGATTTTAAACTATAAACAGCACGCCTACACGATTCCGAGAGGGGCGAGCGAAAATCTTGAAAAAGATAAATTGAAGTTTAAAGAATACTACCCAATCGGTGAGCGGTTGGTGTATGCTGCTTGGACAAAACCTTCGATTGCTCTCTGCAACGAGGGAAGCTACTCGAACGCTGAGATATTTTCGCACGCTTATAAAACCCTTGGAATTGGCAAATTAGTAGGCGTTCCGACCAACGGTTCGGTGATTTCGACGGGTGGAAAGGGACTCATGGACGGTTCATTTGTGCGACTACCTGGGCGTGGTTGGTTTACCAAAACCACCGATCAAAACCAAGAACTCGGGCCAGCTGTACCCGACATTATCGTAGAAAACCAACCCGATTGGATAGCCAAAGGCACCGATGATCAGCTAAAAACTGCCGTGGAGGTGCTTCTGAAAGATATTGGTGCAAAAAAATAAAAAAATATTGCATTTTGAAAAAAGCATGGCTCTTGGGCTGTGCTTTTTTTGTAAGGAATGAGAAATAAATAAAGTAACATTTTTAAACTGGCTATTTTTTCGTTAGACAATCATTTTTTTCTGCAAATAGCAACGCTCTTTAATGAAAAAATTGGGCAGGATAACGGAAAAAGAAGGCGTGTAAGAATGTTACTTTATTTATTTCTCATTCCTAAGACTAAAAACTGTAATATTTATCTTGTTTTTTTTTATAATTCCATCTACTTTTACATAAAAAAATAATCATAATGGGGACGATTACAGTAAATCCAACTAATCGGGCAGACTACATGCTTTTTATTAACCTTGCTCAACGCTTAAATGTATCCTACGTAGAGGGTAAGGAAGTCGATAAACCAACCACCAAGAAAGAGTTTCTGAAAGGAGTAGAACGCAGTGTGCAAGAAATAAAACAACATTTAAACGGCGAGATAAAACTCAAAAATGCTTTTGACCTACTGAATGAAAGCTGAAGATATAATTTCTACCAACGATTTTGAGCGAGAATTTAAAAAACTGTCGAAAAAATACCCTTCTCTCAAAAACGACTTGCGAGTGCTTTTCCTAACACTATTAGCTAATCCAACGCAAGGTACACCTCTTGGCAAAGACTCTTACAAAATTCGGCTCAAAATTGGGAGTAAAAATGCGGGTAAAAGTGGCGGTGCAAGAGTCTTGACCTGCGTCAAAATTATCAAATCAAAAATATTTGTATTTGGTATTTATGATAAAAGCGAAGTTTCGACCTTGACAGACAAAGATATTCAAAAACGATTAGGCGAGCTTGATGATTTGTAGAAATACTTGTACAAAGTATGATTAAGGATTTAGATTTTCTAAACAAAAAACTCCCAAAATCTGTTAAAATCCAAACAATTCCCAACTATGCCCGAGCTACCCGAAGTAGAAACCTACCGCCGATATTTTGAAGAAACAAGTCTGCACCAGCCCATTGCCGATGTGTATGTGCAGGATACGAAACTCCTCACGACCGACTACGACACCCTCGTTTCGCAACTCCGCAATCGGCAGTTTATTGGCACCAAACGCATCGGCAAGAACCTATTTGCCCAACTTGATGCCCCCTACTGGCTGCACTTTCACTTTGGCATGACGGGCGATTTGGCTTACTTCCGTGACGAAGAAGATACGCCCCGCTTTGCCCGCATTGTGTTTAAATTTGCGAATGGTTTTAAGTTAGGTTTTCTTTGTCCGAGAAAGTTTGAGCGTATCGGTATTGTGGCGGATATTGACGAATATCTCCTTCGCAAAAAAATCAATAAAGATGCCTTAGAAATCACGGTTGAGGAACTAACACGGACACTTACGAAGCGAAAAGCTCCCATCAAGTCGGTGCTGCTCGACCAATCGACGGTGGCGGGCATTGGCAACTGGATTGTTGATGAAGTATTATTCCAAGCCAAGATTCAGCCCGAGCGAATAGCGAGCCAACTAACTGATAATGAGGTCATTAATATTCACACAGCCATGCGTTTGGTAATTCAAACGGCTATCGAACGGCAAGCAAATTATGATGATTTTCCTGCTAATTTTCTGATTCATGCCCGTGGTTGGGGCAGACAGGGTTCGGAAAGTACGATAGGCATTTGCCCCGAATGTGGGCAGCCAATTAGCATCATTAAAGTAGGTGGACGAACGACTTTTTTCTGTGCGGATAGGCAACAAAAAATCTGAAAGCCTATTTTATTTCTTCTTGAAACCCATTTTTCAACATCAAATCCCACACATTTATTTGCAGGCCATCAATGATTTCAAAGGTTTCGTCCCAACTGATAAACTCCCACCGTTGGAGGTTGGAAGCAATCATAATTCTTTGGGAAGAGGGCAAAATCCAAATCACTCGTTCGACCCCAAATTTTAGTAATTTTTCTGTTTTTCGATTAAAGTATTCTGTTTCAGACTTAAAAAACTCGGACTCATCGACTTTAATATCTACCTCCACAACAACATTGGGAGGTATTTCGGAATAATTAACCGATTGAAAACCAATATTTAGTACGCCACTCCTAAAAATTGCAATATCTACCGCCAAAATAGTATTATGAGAAACGTGTATCCCCAGTTCTGCCGCACCTGCCAAATAAGAATCGGGTAAAAGTCGGTTCAAATATTTCGTAATAATCGTTGTAATAAACCACTGCAAGGTACTCGTTCCCATAGTTATCTCGGCTATTTTTTTGATGCCCAACAAAAAATCTTTGTACCCTTTTCGGTATATTGGTTGTCCGTCAAAGGTTTCATAAACTAATATTTTGGGTAATATTTCAGTCGCTTGCATGATGTTTTTTTTTCTCAAATGTACAAAACCAAGGCATTGAAAGCATAACTTGACAATAATTTTATTTTCTATAATACATTTTTAAATTTTCAAAATAAATTGAAAATATCATATAATCTAAAAATATAATTTTTATGAAATATATTATTATTTTAATAACAATTATAAAAATAATAATTTCAATTTATTTCGTACGTTCGATAGAAAATAAAACTAAATCATGTAGCGATTGACGAAAAGTTGAGTCGGGGAATGTAAAAAGAATATCGTTGGCTTCTTGTACGAAGCGTTTCATAACCTTGTTAGTATATTGAATCCCCCCCGAACGCTTCACGAAATCAATGACTTCGGTCACTTTTTTGGGGTTTTCGGAGTGATTTTTTACTAAATTGATGATATTTCGCTTGTCCGACCACGAGGCATTATTTAAAGCATAAATCAAGGGCAGGGTCATTTTCTTTTCTTTAATATCAATGCCCGTTGGCTTTCCGATTTCGGCATCGCCATAATCAAAAAGATCATCTTTTATTTGAAACGCCATGCCGATTTTTTCGCCCAAAAGTTTGGCTTTTGCCACAACTTCGGCACTCGCACCCACCGAAGCCGCTCCTACGGCACAGCACGATGCAATGAGGGAAGCGGTTTTTTGACGAATGACATCATAATAAACATCTTCGGTAATATCTAATTTTCGAGCTTTCTCGATTTGGAGTAACTCGCCCTCACTAAGTTCTTTGACGGCCGTCGAAACGATTTTTAGCAAATCATAATCTTCATTATCGACACTCAACAGTAGGCCACGTGAAAGCAGATAGTCGCCGACCAAAACCGCAATTTTATTTTTCCAGAGAGCTTTTATCGAAAAAAAACCACGTCTATAATTTGAATCATCAACGACATCATCGTGGACGAGGGTAGCGGTGTGGAGTAACTCAATCAGTGCCGCCCCACGGTAGGTTGCTTCGTTGATTTGTCCGAGGGTGCCAGCCGTCAAGAAGACAAACATGGGCCGCACCTGCTTGCCTTTTCGGTGAATGATATACTTCATGATTTGGTCGAGGAGCATGACATCGGTCTTCATCGAAGAGCGAAATTTTTTCTCGAAAACTTCCAAATCTTGCTCGATTGGGGCTTGTATTTGATTAATATCTAATGGCATGAAGGAAGGTGCAAAAAAATGCTTTGTTTTGCAAGTGCAATTTCACGAAGAAATCTGATTTATTGCGTAGGTTTGATGAAAATATATACGTTATATCTTTTTTGTTTTAATTTTTCTTGAATTATAACAATTTTTAAAGCAAATTTAGACATAATTATTTTACAAATTATTGAAAAAAGATTAAAATGAGGGCATTGGTACTGGGAGGTGGCTCACTCAAAGGAGCTTGGCAGGTGGGCGTGATTCATGCGATTTTGGACACGGGGTTTCGGCCAGAGATGATTTACGGAATTTCGGCGGGGGCTTTGAACAGGACATTTA
>JANNEN010000363.1:0-7690 GCA_031378715.1 Emticicia sp. | reverse complement strand
TTTGTGTCGCCCAAAATGTGCATCGAAGATATACAACAATAGTACTATGATGGTGAGCCACGGAAAGAAAACGCAACAAAAAAAGCCTTAGATTTCTCTAAGGCTTTTGGTCGGGCAATGTGACTGGCAGGCAATTTTAACTGCCATTTTTCGTTTTGGCATGGTCTAAATCGCAAAAAACCGCCTCAGAGTTGGCTCTAAGACGGATTTTTGTGGTCGGGGTGGCCAGATTCGAACTGACGACCTTCTGCTCCCAAAGCAGACGCGATACCGGGCTACGCTACACCCCGAACTATTTGGGACTGCAAAAGTATGAAAAATATTTTCAATCTCAAACCTTTACATAAAAACTTTCAAAAAGTTTTTTGCGGAGAGAGAGGGATTCGAACCCTCGGTACCCTTATGAGGTACGGCAGTTTAGCAAACGGCTACTTTCGGCCTCTCAGTCATCTCTCCATTTCCAATGAGTATTTCTCTTTGGGACTGCAAATATAAAACACTGTTTTTAATTTTTTGCAAAACTAATGCCAAAATTTCAAAAAAAAATAAAATTTATCTTTCTTGCTTCGATAATCACCTGTATTTCAGGTAGTTAGCTTCGATATTTATTATGTTTATTTTTAAAATTATAATTCAAAATTTACAATAGTTCGTTTATTTGGGCATACTGCAATAACATGATGGTTTTGCCGTCTTTTATTTCTCCCGTTTTTATCATTTTTTTCACTCGTTCAAACGGTATTTCAAGTACATCAATGTTTTCTTGTTCATCGGTTGCTCCTCCTCCGTCATTTATTTTCATGGCTTTGGTGTATTCGGCTATAAAAAAATATAAGATTTCGGTAACTGAGCCAGGTGACATATACGCCTCAAATACTTTGGTCACTTCGCCTATTCTATACCCTGTTTCTTCCTCGGTTTCTCGCCTGATGCAAGCCTCGGGGTTGTCTTTGTCTAAAAGCCCAGCACAGGCTTCTATCAACATTCCAGACTCGTTGCCGTTCAAGTAAGTAGGCATTCTGAACTGTTCAGTCAGGACCACAGTTTGGTTTGCTCTGTTGTAAAGCAAAATCGTTGCTCCGTTGCCTCGGTCGTAGGCTTCACGGGACTGGGTTTGCCATTCGCCCGATTTGTTTTTGTAATTAAAAGTTATTTTCTTTAATGTGTACCAGTTATCCGAAAGTATTTTTTCTTCTATTATTTTTACGTTGGTATTCATATTTGATTGTTTTTGATTGAATATGATTATATTTGAACAAATATTTAAAAAACTTATGAGTTATCAAAGCCGAAAGCAGAAAATATTAGCAATCGTTGAGCAGACGGGCGAAGTTGATGTAAAAACACTGGCCCAAAAACTCGAAACCTCGGAAATAACCATCAGACGTGATTTGGCTTTAATGGCTACCGATGGACTTATTTTTCGTACCCACGGCGGAGCTATGCGGGTTAATTTGGCAAATATTCCAGCGGGTTTCGATAGTAAGATTACTACTAACATTGAGCAAAAAGATTATATTTGCCGCTTGGCTGCGAAAGAAATTTTAGACGGAGATATTATTTTTATGGATTGTGGAAGTACCGTATTTAGGCTTTGTCAATTTATCCGAAACAAACGAATTAAGGTCATAACTAATTCATTACCAGTTGTTTATGAATTATCGGGCAGCGAGGTTTCAATTAATTTAATTGGTGGAGAGGTTGATAACAAACGGCAGGCGATTCACGGAAAAATGGCCGTTGAGCATATTAACAGATACAAAGTCGATAAGGCATTTGTGGGCGTTGATGGTGTTTCGGTCGAAAATGGTTTGAGTGCCGCCAGTGAAAGCGAAGCCGAAATTACGGTGGCAATGTCGGGCAATGCTTCGTTCACTTACCTGCTGTGCGATGCGAGTAAATTAGGAAAAGATAAATATTTAAAGTTCGCTCCCATAAATATTGTTAATGTGCTGGTAACTAATGCCATATCAATTCAACTGGAACCATATCAAAACTTGGGTATTAAAATCTTGAATTAATATCGTCAGTGGGGACACTGGGAAGGTATCATTCTTGAACAATTCTCGTATCTTTGAACAAATTCAGAAACTATCCGAACCCATGAAAACACTCGCATTGGTACTCAACATTTTACTAATTATCGCTTTTATCCCCTCAATTATGCTGGCCATAACCTCGCCAATGATATTTGCGGCCAAACAAACAACTCGCCTCTGGTGGACGGCAGGGACGGCCGTGGCATGGCCCCTCACAATAATTATTTGTGGTATTATCTCTTGGCGAGCCTATTACCTGATGGATTATGACTTTGCTTTGAAGATTTGCCTCATTCCGATTATTAATGGTTTATTGCTGCTATATTTTATGCTTACGATGGATTGAGGCTTTTCTTAAAGTTTCTTAAAAAAATACATCTGTATATAAAATAATGGTACTTTTGACTCGTTACTAACTAAACACTTAGTTGTTTTCTAAAATTCATTATACCCGTCAAACACACCATGAAAAAAAAATTACTTCCCCTTTTGGACGAGTTTCGTTCTGTTAATTTACTTCGTTTGATACTTTCGGGCATTGGCAAATTAAAGCAAAGTCATTTTCAGCCCATTTTTATTTTGCACTTTTCTACTTCGTATAATTTTACAAAAAATTACTTTGGTTCAGTGTAACCTTTCTTGAATGATTAAGTAAGGTTATGCAAACCTTGCAACATTTGAGTATTAATGTTGTCACTTTATTATCCGCTTATTTCAGGTCATTACTGATAACCATTTTTGTTTCCACCGTCAAAATTTCTAAACAACAATTTTTATGAAAAAAGCTATTACTTTTTGGGCGATGCTTGGCCTGTGTTTGTTCATGTGTAGCGGGGTCTTTGCCCAAAGTACCGCCCGTATTTCGGTCAAAGGAATCGTCATGGACTCGGCAAAGGCTACCCTTCCTTCGGCTACAATTATGTTACTTACACCCAAAGACTCTACGTTGATGAGCTACGGACGCACCGAGGTTGATGGGCAGTTTGAAATCAAAGGCGTGAAGCGTGGAGCGTATCTTTTGAAGATTACGTACATGGGCTATCTACCTTACCAGCAGGAGTTTACGCCCGCCGATGGGGCTGTTACTGATTTAGGAACAATCCAGTTGAAGCCGATTATGAAGGAACTTTACGAGGTCGTAATCCGTACGGCCAAAGCCCCATTGAGCATCAAAGGCGACACCGTGGAGTATAACGCTTCGTCATTCAAAGTGCCGCCTGGCTCAACCGTCGAGGATTTGCTGCGAAAACTCCCAGGAATGTCGATTGACCAAGACGGCAATATCAAGGCTCAGGGGCAAGACGTGAAGCGAGTAACGGTTGATGGTAAGCAGTTTTTTGGGGGAGATACCAAGATGGCAACCAAAAATCTGGCGGCTGAGGCTATCAAGAAAGTACAAGTTTTTAATGACAAAACCGAGCAAGCCAAAGCTACGGGTATAGACGATGGCAAGAAAGAAAAAACGATGAACTTGGAGCTAAAAGACGAGTTTAAAAAAGGGGGATTTGGCAAAGTGACGGCGGGCATTGGCAGCCAAGAACGTGCCGAAATTAAGGGAAATTATAATAAATTTGACCAAAAAAATCAGTTTTCGCTCATCGGACTGGGCAATAATACTAACCAAGCGGGCATGGGCTACGACGATTTTCAGGATTTTAGGGGCAGTCAATCTTTCAACTGGAACGATAATGCCGACTTTGGTTTCGGTGGGGGCGGTCGCTATTTTTATTTTAGTGGTGATGACGGTGACGAAGATTTGACGATTCCCGTGGGGGGCGGGCGTGGGCAGGGCTTCACAGATTCGTACGCTGCGGGTTTGAATTATAACTATGATACGAAGAAAAACAAGCTGAGTTCGAGCTATTATTTCAACGGCAAAAACCAAATTTTAGATGCACTTTCGAGCCGCCAGAATTTTTTGCAAAATAATACTTCGTTCCGAACCATTAATGATGATGCCACCCGTAACGAAAATTATAACCATCGGGTGTCGTTTCGTTTAGAAAAAACGATTGATTCGCTCAATACGATTACCTTCGTCGGGAACGGCAAAATGTCAAGAGGAAATACCCGTTTCGGTGGTTTTCAGCAGTTTTTTGTGGGAGATAACGAAAAAACTAACCAAACTACGATTGATAATGCCACGGGCTTCGGCTCAACGGCGGCGGCATTGACGGGGATTTATCGCCATAAATTCAAGAGAAAAGGTCGAATATTTGCAATGAGTGCGGGCTATAATTTCACAAATTCGGACGGTGACGCTACGCAGATTTCGGTCAATGAGTTTTTCAGGATAAATAGTGCCAATGATTTATTGCGAAATATCAACCAATTCAATGCAACCTCGAGCGATAAAAATCAATATAAATCAAGTTTACTTTTTGTGGAACCGATTGGCAAAAAGTTTTCTACCGAGACTTTTTATAATTTCAGCACCCGCAGTAGCGTGGTGGATAGAGATGTAGAAAACCGTGAAACCAACAAGCAAATTGACTCACTGACTCGTTTTTTCAAAAACACGATTTCGTTTAATCGGGTCGGAACGAGCCTTCGCTACAATTTTAAGGGCATCAATATTTCGGCGGGCGTGGCTGGGCAGCAGTTTTTGTTGAAAGGAAACTTTACGCAACCTAACCGCCCCGAAAGCATCATCAACCAAAAGTATTTTACTTGGTTGGGTAACGTACAAGGAAATTTTGACCTCAAAAACAATAAATATATGTGGATGAGCTACGAGTCGAACGTTTCAGAACCTTCGATACAAGACCTCCAACCTGTGGTCGATAATAGCAACCCGTTTTTTATTCGTGAAGGCAACCCCGACCTTTTGCCGCAGATTGATCATACAGCCAACTTGGGCGGAAACTACTATAATCCTGGAAGTTTTATGAATCTTTACTTCGGTTCGAACTATACTTATCACGTCAATCAGATTGTTTATAACCAAAATATTGACCAAAAAACATTTAAAACCAAGACAAAACCAACCAATATCACGGGTGGAACGAGCGTGGGAGGATATTTCGGTTTTGGCTTTCCGTTAGTGAAAACTAAGGCTACGATGAACTTCAACGGAAGTCTGAACGGCGGCAAAGGACTAACCTACATCAACGACGTGTTGAACCGAACCAACAGTTTGAGTTTTTACGGTGGCTTGCGACTCGATTTGACTCCTTCGGATAAATTTACGTTTTTTGGTAATGCAAATTTCGGCATCACAAACACCAAATATTCAATTAATCCTGAGCAGAACCAAACGATTTTTAATAACCGATTTGGTGGCGAAATGAACGTAAAGTTTCCAAAAGATTTTTATTTCAATACCCGATTCAATTATAATGTTTTCTTGAACGAACGCTTTGGATTTAATCAAAAACAACCAATTTGGAATGCGTCGGTGTACAAGCAGTTTGGCAAATCGAAGAAAACCGAGGTGCGGCTCACGGCCAACGATATTTTTAACCGTAACTTGGGCATCAGTCAATATGCGAGTCAAAACTTCGTGTCGGAGCAACGCACCGAAACCCTCGCCCGCTACTTTATGTTGAGCTTTACGTACAATATGCGGGGCGTAAAAAGCCAAATGCGGAAGAATAATAATGGGTGGTAGCCTCGGCTTCGCTCGGCTACCGAACATCGGCTTCGCTCGGCTACCGAACTTCGGCTTCACTCGATTAATGGTTTCGGTGTTCGGTGTCTGAGCGAAGTCGAAGACCCGAACTTCGGCTTCGCTCGATTAATGGTTTCGGTGTTCGGTGTCTGAGCGAAGTCGAAGACCCGACCTTCGGCTTCGCTCGGCTACCCAACGAATTTATTCGGATATTCTAAAATGAAAATCCTTTGATTATTATAGTGGCTGAATTTATTCAGCCATAGATTCATAAACAACTCATTATCAATTATTTACAGATGAAAAAAATATTATTACTCACCGTCTTATTATCTCCCTTCTGGGGGCAAGGGGGCTATGTTTTCGCCCAAAAAACCGAAGGTATCGTGCATTACGAATACCAAATAAATTGGATAAAAATGATAAAAAAACTGCCTTTTTTGACCCAAGAAGAAAAGGACCGAATGGAACAAACTTGGAAAAATGATGAGCAGAATAAACAAAAAATGAATTTATTTTTCAACGAGAAGCAAAGTATTTATACATGGGGGCAAGAACAGCAAGAATATGAGGGATTTGAGTTTAGAGGTCGCAACGAAGAGTTGGTGTTGTACAAAAATTTTGAAACCGAAAAACAAACCAACATGATTGAAATGTTGGGCAAAACCTACTTGGTGCAGGATTCACTCCGCAAGCCCTCTTGGAAGGTGATGAACCAAATAAAGGAAGTGGCGGGCTTTATCTGCATGAAAGCCGTGATGGAAGATAAGGTAAAAGGGCAGCGAGTAACGGCTTGGTTTACGGGCGATATTCCTGTGGCAGGGGGACCAGAAGAGGCTTTTGGCTTACCAGGAATGATTTTGGAAATGGAAGCCGACGACGAAACGATGCTCGTAGTGGCCACGTCGGTTGAGTTCAAAAAGTTAGAAAAAGAACTGATTTTGCCCAAAATGAAAGGCAAAAAAATTACTAACAAGGAGTTTGATACCGTCATTGCAAAGCACATCAGCGATAGTATAAAATCACAACGAAATCCGTATTGGGCTATTCGGTATTAATCTTGTGATGAAATTGGGAGTTGGAGAGGGTTGGCAAGTTGCCAGCCCTTTTTTGGTTGTAATTATTAAAAAAAAGATTTTTTTACGAAATAACTTGCAGGAACAAGAACTAAGATTTACCTTCGCAAACCATTGATAATCAAGCGTTTAATGGTACTCCTATAACTAACCCCTAAAAAATAGTAAAATGGAATTTCGTACTGAAATTGAGGTAGCACCCGCTCGCTTCAATATCAGCACTGACTCCAAAATCATGACCGTCGGTTCGTGTTTTTCCGAGGTTATTGGCAGTCAGCTTACTGATAATAAATTACAGTGTCTTTGTAATCCTTACGGGACAGTGTTTAACCCGTCTTCGATTTTCAAGTTGGTGAGTCACAGCCTGCAAAATCAGCCCGTTTTTAAGCATTTGATGCTCGAAAATAACGGTATTTGGCAACATTATGACTTTCACTCTAAGTTTTATGCCCATTCGAGGCTCGAATTAGAACAAGAACTCAACGGAATCCACAAAAAGGTAAACCAGTTTTTACGGAAAGCCAATTTTTTAGTCATTACGATGGGTTCGTCGATTGTGCATCAACTCCGAGAAAATAGCCAGATTGTATCCAACTGCCACAAAGCACCCGCTTCTAATTTCAAGAAAGAAATGCTGAGTGTGAAGGAAGTCGAACTGAAATTTAGGGCAATGTACGAAGCCTTGAAAATGCAAAATAGCAAAATCAAGATTTTATTGACCGTCAGCCCCGTGCGGCACACCCGTGAAACCTTACCCCTCAATTCGGTGAGTAAGAGTATTCTGCGTACAGCTTGCTATCTTTTAGAACAAGAATTTAGCGATGTGCATTATTTTCCGAGCTACGAAATAATGATGGATGACCTGCGAGATTATCGTTTTTATAAAGCCGACCTCATTCACCCCAACGAACAAGCCGAGCAGTATATTTTTGAGAAATTTGCCGAAACCTACTTCACCGAAGACC
>JANNEN010000343.1:0-24966 GCA_031378715.1 Emticicia sp. | reverse complement strand
CCCTAAAAGCCACCAAGCCTTTTGTGATAGTTGATGAGCCGCACCGCTTCACAAAAACCAATAAGGCGTTTGAGTTTATCGAAAAACAAATCTATCCGCAAGCCATTATTCGGCTGGGGGCAACATTTCCCGAACACGAAATTGGCAAAGGCAAATTAAAACAAAAAACCAAAGATTACCACAATTTACTCTATGACCTCAACTCGTTTGAGGCATTCAACCAAAACCTTATCAAGGGCATTGCCAAAGAACACTTCGAGCCTATCAGCCAAAAGCAAGATAAGGTAAAAATCATGGGTATTCAGAGCAAAACTTCGGTGAAGTTTAACCTCATTCAGAAAGACAGTCCGACCAAATCGTTTGAATTAAAAAAAGGCGATAGTCTGGGTATTATCTCAGCCGAATTGGAAGGCATCGTGATTGATGCGATTGCGAATAGTGCCGTTGAGCTTTCAAACGGACAAGTAAAATCAACGGGCGAGGAGTTTAGCACCGATATTTATTCTACGTCTTACCAAGAATCAATGATACGGCTGGCATTGGAGCGACATTTCGAGACCGAACGCCTCAATTTTGCCCGAACCCTTAAAATAAAAACACTGGCGTTGTTTTTTATTGATGATATTTACTCGTACAGAATCAACGAAAATCAAGAAAAAAAGCCCTATCTGAAAGAAACATTCGAGCGATTGCTCATCGAAAAAATTGATGCCGTTGTGCCAACATTAAGCGAGCAAGAGGCGGAATATAAGGCCTATTTATTAGCATCAAAGACCGATATTGAAGCGACGCACGCTGGGTATTTTTCGCAAGATAATAGCAGTGCCGATGATGCCATTGCCCAAGAAATACAGGAGATTTTGTACGAAAAAAAGAAACTACTCGCCATAAAAGACGAAAAAGGCGAATTTAGCACCCGAAGATTTTTGTTTTCAAAATGGACACTCAAAGAAGGCTGGGACAACCCCAATGTGTTTACGATTGCCAAGCTCCGCAGCAGCGGCAGCGAAAACAGCAAAATACAAGAAGTAGGCAGAGGGCTACGACTACCCGTGGACGAACACGGCAACCGAATATCGAACGAAGAATTTAAGCTAAACTATATCATTGATTTTACGGAAGCCGATTTTGCCGAAAAACTCATACAGGAAATAAACGCCGATTTGCCAAAGGGTTTTATAATTTCGGAGGGAAAACTGGCAGAAGTAGCCCAAAAGCTAAACATTGATACCGATGATTTGTTTGGCGAACTACTCGCCAAGAAATACATTGACCGTAAATATAATATCAGGGTAGAAAACAGCCATCAGTTTTTTGAAGACTATCCCGCCTTTGCAGTTGGGCTACAAACAGGCAAAGTAGAAGACCGTAACAAAAAACAAGACAAAAAAATTAGGATACGCAAGGGCGTTTTTGACGAACTAAAAACCCTTTGGGAAGCCATCAATGCCAAGTATATTCTGCACTACGAAAATGTAGAAAAGGACAATTTTTTGTTTAGTGAGTTGCTCAATTTGTTTAATCAAGGGGTTTTTGCCGATACTTATATCAAGAGTAGCCGTAGTGAGCTAAATACCAAAGGATTAGTGGCTACGCTCAACGAGGATACTGGGGTGCAGTTTCGCATCAATCGGACGATTCCGTACCACGAGTTTTTGAAACGAATTAATCGCCAAACAAATATTTCGATACAAGTCTTGCACAGCGTGTTGCTTGAATATGCCAAAACAAAAAGCATCAAACCCGAAAAAATTAACGAATTTAGCGTTACAAACTTCGTAAGGTTGTTTTCGGATTGGAAAACAGAAAAACTCAACGGGCGATTTAGTTACTCGAAAGCCAATTTTCCCAAAAAAGCCACATCTTTGACTTATGCCGATGGAAACCCAAGAAGCGAAGTCACGCAGGGCATCATTGGCACAAAGTTTATTGACGGCACCCCCACCGAAAAATATTTGTATGATGTATATGCCTTCGATTCGCCATTAGAAAAAGAAAATTTATTGGTTGATGGCATTGATGAAATTGTGGTCTATGGCAAAATTCCAAAAAATAGCATTGCCATACCCACCACCACGGGGCAATCGTACAGCCCCGATTTTATGTATGTGGTAAAGAAGGACAACGGTGAGAAAATTCTGAACGTGATTGTAGAAACCAAAGATGTAGAAAACCAATCTACGCTCCGAACTATCGAAAAAGCCAAAATAGATTGTGCCAAAACTTTTTTTGAACAGCTAAGTATTGATGGCTACAAAGTTGAGTTTAAAACACAGCTAAACAATAAGAAAATACGAGCAATAATTGATGAGGTTTTGACATAAAATACTGATTATCAAATAATTATACACTAATGCCAAATCTCCGAACCGTAAATATTACTCGCTACGTAACGCCTTTGCGAGAAGGTGGTTCGCTGCCCGCCATTGTCGAGGCTGACGATGGGTTTTTGTATGTACTCAAATTTCGTGGGGCAGGGCAAGGCGTAAAAGCACTCATCGCCGAATTAATTGGCGGAGAATTAGCTCGTGCTTTGGGCTTGAAAATGCCCGAAATTGTTTTTGCCATGCTTGATGATTCGTTCAGCAAAACCGAACCCGATGAAGAAATCCAAGATTTACTGCAAGCAAGCGTTGGGCTAAATTTGGGTGTGCATTATCTTTCTGGCTCTATTACTTACGACCCAATCGTGAAGGTGATTGAACCTAAAATAGCCTCAAAAATTGTATTGCTCGACTATATTCTGACGAATGTGGACCGCACGCCACGCAATACCAATATGCTGATGTGGCACAAAGAGCTATGGTTGATTGACCACGGTGCTTCGCTCTATTTTCATCATTCTTGGGAAAACTGGGAAGAACAATCGAAGCGAGGATTTGTTGCCATCAAAGACCACGTACTTTTGGCACAAGCGACTGAGATTGAAGCCGTTGTTGAAGATTTTTGTGCAACACTCACGCCCAAACTCATCAACGATGTTGTAAACTTGATTCCTGATGAGTGGTTGAGCGATTATTCGGTACTTGATTCGCCCGACGAACGCCGCCAAGTGTATGCTCAGTTTATCGAAACACGAGTAAAAATGATTGATTCTGTAATAAAAGAAATTGAAAATGCAAGAAAACCAACTATATGAGTATGCCGTGATTAGGGTTGTGCCAAAGGTTGAGCGTGAAGAATTTCTGAACGTTGGTATTATTCTTTATTGCAAAAAACAAGGTTTTTTACAGGCAAAATACATTCTTGATAAACAACGCCTAAGCATTTTTGGTGCTGAACTCGACTTTGAAGAATTAGCTCAATACCTTCAAACGTGGGAAAAGATTTGCATCGGAGGAAAAGATGGCGGTCCAATCGGAATGCTATCAATTGCCTCACGTTTTCGTTGGCTTACGGCTACCCGTAGCACGATTGTGCAGACTTCAAAAACTCATCCAGGGTATTGTGCCGATGCTTTGAAAACGCTTGATTGTTTGTTTGAGGCGTTGGTTCTTTGAGTGCAAATCCTGCATTTTCAGTACGATATTCTTACAAGAAAAATAGCTATATTTGTAAAAATATGCTGATAAAGAAATGCTATCGACAAAAAAACTTACAGAATTACTCAAAGATATAGAAACTGATAGGACAGAAAGAACTATTTCTACCACTGATACCAATAAGTTTTGCGAGGCTATTTGTGCATTTTCTAATGATTTTCCGAACCACAAAGAAAACGGCTATCTAATAATCGGTGTTGATGACAAAACTGGAACGCCAACTGGTATAAAAGTAACCGATGACCTTCTAAAAAATTTAGCTGCCATCCGTGACGATGGTAATGTGCTGCCTAAGCCTGCCCTAACTGTACAAAAACATGAGATTAATGGCAATGAAATAGCGGTGGTTGAGGTTTACCCAAGTCTGTTTCCACCAGTAAGGTTTAAAGGAAGGGTTTGGATTAGAAATGGGCCAGGAAAAGCGATAGCAACCGAAAGCGAAGAAAGAATATTGACTGAGAAACGAACTTCATCAGCAAAAACATTCGATGCTTTGCCTTGTATCGGGAGCAATTTAGAAGATTTAGATTTACAACTATTCAAGAACACTTACTTAGCGAGTGCCATTGATGCCGAAACACTCGCAACTAATCATAGAGAGATTAAAGCTCAACTCGCCTCGCTAAGATTATATGATTTGGTTTTTGACTGCCCAACTAATGCAGGAATGATACTGCTATGCAATAATGCAAAGTTTTATCTGGGTGGAGCATACGTACAGTATGCAAAATTTTCGGGTAAAGAAATATCTGACCCTATTCTAAACGAAAAAGAATTTATAGGCGACTTAATTTTATTATTACAACAGTTAGACACTTTCGTTTCTAATAATATCATCAATCAATCGGTTTATACAAGTACTTTGAGGGAAACGGTGTCGGTTCAATACCCATTCAAAGCTATACGAGAGGCACTAAACAATGCCATCATGCACCGAGATTATGAGTCGAATGCTCCGATAAAATTTTACGAGTTTGACGACAGAATCGAAATATCAAATGCAGGAGGGCTGTATGGTTCGGCGACTCCTGACAACTTCCCTCACCAAAACGATTATCGAAATCCAATTATCGCAGAAGCACTTAAAATCTTAGGCTACGTAAATAAATTTAATCGTGGAATTGCTACAATCAAAAGTGAATTAGAGAAAAATGGGAACCCAAACCCCTATTTTGAATATAATTTGAAGCATATTTTTAGTGTAATTATTTTTAAAAAAGACAGCCAATGAAAAGTATTGTATTTTTTAATAATAAGGGTGGTGTGGGTAAAACAACAACAGTATATCATGTTGCATGGATGATGTCGGAGTTAGGACACAAAGTACTGGCAGTAGATTTAGACCCTCAATCTAATCTATCTTCAATGTTTATATCGCAAGCACGTATGGAAGAAGTGGTTTTAGATGAATCAAATAAAGATACTATTTTAGATGCAATTGCCCCAATTGGCGACGGCGAAGCTTATGTCCCCGTTCACATTGAAAAAATTAACGAAAATATTTCTTTACTAATAGGAAATCTATCTTTATCAGCCTTTGAGGATAAATTAAGCGATGCTTGGTCTAAGTGTTTATCTGGCGATTCTTATGCTTTTAAAGTAACTTCTGTTTTCAAAACACTTTTTACTGATGCCGCACAAAGAACAAATGCAGACTATATATTGATTGATGTGGGGCCAAATTTAGGAGCAATGAATCGCTCAATTCTGATTTCAACCAATAATGTAGTTATTCCAGTTTCGCCAGACTTATTTTTGATAGAAGGTATTAAAAATTTAGGGAAAACGCTGAGAGAGTGGAAAATACAATGGGATAAAAGAGTGAATGAATATCCTGCGAATAGAGAAAAAAGCCTTATCCCTGATGGCAAGATGACTCCCATTGGTTATTTAGTCATGCAGTATTCTGCCAAAGATAGCCGTCCTGTAAAATCATATTCAAAATGGACCGAAAGAATACCTTTAGCGTATAGTGAATATGTTTTGAACCAATCCATTATGTCGGAAACTGATGAATATCGTTTGGCTTTACTGAAACATTATCATAGTCTTGCCCCAATGTCAATGGAAGCACGAAAGCCTATTTTTTTATTGAAACCAGCCGATGGAGCCATTGGAGCCCACTTATCTGCTGTGAATAGGTGTTATGAAGATTTTAAAATATTAACAAAAAAAATCATGGCATTGTCTATATGAACGCCCAAATACTACTCGAACTCGTCAATTTCAAAATGCCATTTGGCAAATATAAAGGCACTTTGCTCTGCGATTTGCCCGAATATTACTTGGTTTGGTTTCAAAACAAAGGCTTTCCCGAAGGAAAACTCGGAATGTTGCTCTCAACGATGTACGAAATAAAATTAAATGGTTTGGAATATTTATTGAAACCTTTGAGGCAGCAGTAGTCGATGGACGATAGACAGCAGTCAATAGTTTTCTTCCAAAAGAAATCATTTATCTTCAATAATTGTTGTTTTTTTAGTGAACATACTTTCACATCAACTAAAAAATTAGAAACAATATGTCAGAAATAAAAATAGCCCTCATCACGGGAGGCTCAAAAGGTATCGGCTACGGTGTGGCCGAAACATTAATCAAGGAAGGAATAAAAGTGGCTATCACGAGCCGCACGCAAGCAGCAGCCGATGAAGCAGCCGCCGAACTAAACAAAATAAAAGTGGGCTACGCCATCGGAATCGAATCGGACGTTAGAAATTTGGAATCGCAGCAAAGTGCAGTTGATGCTGTAATAAATACTTGGGGAAGGCTTGACTATTTTATTGCTAATGCGGGCGTTGGACACTTCGCTCCTATCCAAACCCTTACTTCGGAGCAGTGGCACGAGATGATTGACATTAATCTAACGGGCGTATTTAATAGCATAAAAGCATCTCTGGAAGTTCTGAAAGCTACAAAAGGGTATTTTATCAGCATTGCAAGTTTGGCAGGAACAAACTTTTTTGCGAGTGCGAGCGGCTATAATGCCAGCAAATTTGGCTTGGTTGGTTTCACGCAAGCCATCATGCTCGACTTACGAAACGAAGGCATCAAGGTTTCTACAATTATGCCAGGTTCGGTGGCTACGCATTTCAATAACCACGAACCAAGCGACAAAGACGCTTGGAAAATCCAACCCGAAGATATTGGACAAATTGTGTCGGATTTAATCAAAATGCCCGCCCGAACACTGCCGAGTAAAATCGAAGTTCGCCCGACGATGCCGAAGTAATTTTAAAAATCGCAAAAAAACCTATAAGGATTTTGGAATCCTTATAGGTTTAGAACAGATAAAATCAATTCTTTGGCACTAAAACTCCGTTTGCCTCGAACGAAAGCTCGGTTTTAGCTTCGGTGATTTTTGCGATTTCCTCTTTGCTTTTGCCCGCATCTTCGGCATAGTGGCGTAGCTCTTCAACCGATGTAGTTTTTGTCTTGGCGTTTCCTTCAAATACAATGGTTTTTCCTGCGATGTCTTTTGGTACGAAGAAACCATAATCTTTGAACGTCACTCGCATGGTTTGTCCGTCTTCCATTTTTACTTTCATCCAGCAGCCTTTTGCTTGGCAAACCGATTCTACCACACCCGTTACTTTGGCTTCTACTGCTCCTTTTTCGGCAGCTTTCTTGGCTAATTCAGCCGTTGGGATAGCTCCATTTGCTTTGATTTTCTCACCAAAACTATCGTATTTTTGACCGAAAGAGATGTTTGCCGCAAAAATAATTGCGATGAGTGTTACTAATTTTTTCATTTTGCTTCGTAGTTTATTTTGTTTGAAATTTAATACTTTTCTATAAATTAAGGAATGTTTAATGATAAATGTTGAATATTTAACGGTGTAAAATGCTTATAATCAACAAGTTAACTAAATTTAAAATGTCGATTATTTCCATTCAACTACTTATCTTGCAAGTTGGAAACTTGCTCTACTAATTTACCACCGTCACCCAACCTTTGCAATCTATGCCCGTTGGGGTTGTGAGTACGTAATAATAGGTGGTGGCAGCCATGCCAGCCCCCCAATCGTTTTGGTAATTTTTAGAGCTATAAATCAATTTTCCGTAACGATTATATACGTCAAGTGTGGCGTTCTTAAAACCCGTTACAAAGGTATCATTTTTTCCGTCGTTGTTTGGTGTAATAACGTTTGGCACTTTGCCATCATTATCTGGAATATCAATATTTTTTGTCGTTGCCAGCACACAGCCAATACTATTATAGGCTTTCAAGGTAACAGCATACGTGCCGCCCTGCTGAAATCTATAATTTTCGGGAACGGCAACTTTCAAGGAATCTTTATTGCCAAAATCCCAAACGTAAATGCGTGCATTGGTCGATTTATTGATAAACGTTAGCTGATAGGGCTTGTCGCAGTCTTGCGAAATGGCAAAATCAAAATCGGGTTTGAACGAATTATCAACCACCACCGTCACGCTTCGGGTGGGTTTGCAGCCATCTGGATACGTACCTTTGACGGTGTAAGTACTTGTCTGTAAGGGCTTTACGATGATTTGAACGGCCACAGTATCTTTAATATTTTGCCCCGACCAAGTAATATTCGTAGCCTTACCCACGGCCGTGAGCGTAACGCTTTGCCCCGCACAAACTTCTTTTCCACCATTCGCCAAAAAATCAACTTTGTTCTCTTCTACCTTTATAGTAACATCTTTTGAAACCGTACAACCCTCTTTTTCAACCAAAACTGTATATTTTGTGGTGGACTTTGGCTTGGCAATCGGGTTAAAAATGCTTGTACTACTCAGATCCGTGGCAGGCGACCACGTGTATTTTTCACCGCCTTCGGCCAATAGCTGCACGGGCGAATCGGGACAAACCAGCGTATCTCGGCTGACTTTCGCAATGAAGCCCTTGACCAAAATTTTCTTGGTGGTAGAGTCGGTGGTGCGGCAGGTGATTTTATTAAAAATCCGAAGTTTTACGACGTATTCACCAGGATTGATAAAATTAAAACTCACATCTCGCAAACGAGAAACCACGTTACCGTTAAACTCCCACTCGTAAGTTTTTCCGCCTACACTTAGGTTATTAAAATTAATTCGGGCGGGAGAACAAACTTCGGTAACGGTGCGGCTGGCTTCATTTTTTATTTCAAAATCGGCTTTCAAAACATCAATATTAAACTTAAAAGCGGCCATGTTGCAGTTGGTACTTTGGTGCCGAGGTTGGTACGCATTTTTTGTGGGAAAGGTTGCAACTATCTGTCCCGAACGGGGCAAACACGAGCAAGCTACGTGATAAATTATCCCATTTTTATCAAATCGGCACGTGCCGCCGTCCACGTGATCACCTACTTCGCCTTCGGGGGTTGGTGGAGCGATTGCCCCAAAAAATGTAGCATAAAGTAGCGATTTTGCCCCTTTTTCAAGAATAATGAAATAATAATTGCTACCCGTGGTGGTATTCTGATAAGCATCGGACGTAATGGGTAGCCCCGTTGTGGTACTATTTCGGTTGAGGTTGCGGCTCAATGAAGCATTAACTTTTCCGCCCCAACCCGAGAGGTAGATATTACCACAATCATTGACCAAAAACGCCGTCGGTACGATGTCGATTTTGCCCACTCCCCTACCCGTTCCGATGGTGGTGGAGAAAATGCTTTTAGTCAGATTTTTATCAAAACAATGGATAAATTGTCCGCTTCGGGCATTTCTATACACATCGCCCGATACGGGGTAATCGCCCAGCGTAAGGCCAAAAACATAAACCTGCTCGTCTGTGTCAGTTTCCAAAAAGAAATTTCTATCAGCTTCGGGCGTGCCTACGTACGTGATTTGTTCGATTTGGCCTTCGGCACTAAATTTGGCTATAAAACCATCGCCACCGCCACCGTAACCTTTGAAAGCTCCGTCTTTTACGGCCAAATTTGCACTAAAAGTTTGTCCACAAACATAAATCTTTCGGGCATCGGTAACTTTGATTCCGTAAGCAGCATCAAAATTATTTCCTCCCAGATAAGTACTCAACAATAGCTGTGAACAGTTACGATTGAGTTTGCAAACCACGCCATCATAACCCGCACCTTTGACACTTTGCGACGGCTTCACCAACGGAAAATTTGTCGAAGCCGTGACGGAAGCAAAGTAAATATTATCATCAGCATCAACCACGACTTCGCCCCGAAACTCATCGCCGTAGTTTTTGATACTCAATGCCCTTGTATCATTGAAACCATCGTTGGCATTGCCACCAATGTAGGAGCTTCCGACCAAACTTTTACCGTCAACACTAAGCACAGCTACAAAGATATCCGTTCCTCGCTCGAAGCCAATCCCCACAAAATTGGGGTCTTGATCGGCCGACGAAAAACTCGAATAAATGCCCGTTAGGCTGCCTCCCGCAAAGTTTCGTTGGTAAGAAACATTATTCATGGGGAAATTATTGGACGAAGTTGTACCAAAAATCACCAACTCCCCCCTCGAATTAGCAACCAAACTATGCGGCACATCGGAGGCATTGCCGCCCAGAAATGTCGAATAAAGCAACGTTGAACCATCGGTACTAAATTTCATGATTACAATATCAGTCACGCCATAGCCCGACACACTTTCGGCACTTGATGCCGTATTAGGGCTGCCTTTTACCTGAAAAGCTCCGTTGGTTACGGGAAAATCAAGCCCAAAAACCGAGCCTCCCGCAAACAAATTTCCGTTGGCATCGTAGGTAGCAGTTTGGGCCCAGTTGTCAGATTTTGAACCTGAGTAAGTCGAAAAAACTAACTCGGGGTCAATGATGAGGGTTTCGGCGTGATTATAGCTTTCGGGAAAATCGAATGTTATTTGATTATCATTTATCCGAAATCTTGATTTCACATCAAGCGTTTTATTGTTTGCTGTTTGGAACGAATACGGTTCAAATTCTTTCACGACATTGACCGAAGTTTTGTAGTTAAGTTGCTCATTATCAAGGCTTATCTTATCCAAACCTACGTATTTCATCTTGATTTTGGCGGCATCGGCACGGGGTTTTACGATGTATTCGTACTTCAAGGATTGATCAAAACTGTACAGTTTGAAATCAATATCGGGGTAAATATCCCGCAGATAAATTTCGTCAAAAGCCGCTACGTTACTTTTCCATTTGGCGGGGTCGTTGCCGATGAAGTAATTATAAGTTGCGGTGGTTGGCGAAAAAGATTCTATTTTTGGGGAAATATTTGCTCCCTCAAATGTCATTTCGTAGGCATGGGCTTTGATTGCACCGAGCGATTTTCGGGCAGATTTTGGGTCTAAACTTCCCGCATGAATCGCCGCTAATGCTTCGGTATCATAAAAAACGTACTGAACGCCCGTATTTTTTACCAATAAATATCCGCCAGGAATATCGGCCCGAAAACGAATGGAGGTTTCCCACTGCCCTTCATTTCGGATAAATTTTACCGAAGGTTTGGGGGCGGCGGCGAGAATATGGCAAGAAATAAGAAAAATAAATGAGTAAAAATATTTCATTTTTGGTGATTTTGAAAATTTTTGTTTGTTTGTTTTACGCCTTTTCGTCAGACCTGCGGTGCAGACGAAAACTATGTCCACGCCTTTTCGTCAGACCTGCCGTGCAGACTAAAAACTATGTCCACGCCTTTTCGTCAGACCTACGGTACAGACGAAAAACTATGTCCACGCCTTTTCGTCAGACCTGCGGTGCAGACGAAAAACTATGTCCACGCCTTTTCGTCAGACCTGCGGTACAGACGAAAAACTACAAATGCGGCAATGTTACCTCAAACACACTGCCTTTTCCCTCTTCGCTCGTTACTTCTATTCGGCCTTGATGTCGGTCAATGATTCGTCGGCAAACCGATAGCCCGATGCCGTGTCCACGGTATTTTGAGGCGTTGGGCGTGCGATAAAACGGCTCAAAAATCTTGCTCAATTCACTCGCCGCAATGCCGATTCCGTTGTCTTTTACGGCAATGATACAATGCTTTTCATTAAAACGAATTTTTGCCTCCGCTTGGTGTTCGGACGAATATTTACAGGCGTTTTCTAATAAATTCGTAAACACCGTGAGCAACAAAGCCTCGTTTCCATTAGTACTCACCCAAACATCATCATCAGGGATTTCGTCAAAGTCAATGGATATTTTGTATTCCATGTTTAGGTTCAAAACTTCCTCTTGGGCTTTAAAAAGTAACTCGTCCAAACGGGTCGATTTCATGACCAAAGAGTTGTCTTGATTTTCTGATTTTGCCAACTGTAAAAGCCCATTTGTAAGTTGGATAAGTCGCTGATTATCAGTCAGTAACGAACGCAAAACACTTTTGTATTCATCAGTCGAACGGTTGTTTTCGAGGGCAATCTGAATCTCCGATTTGATGGCCGCTAAGGGCGTTCGTAACTCGTGCGAAGCATTGGAAACAAAACTTTTCTGCAACTCAAATGAGCGTTCCAAACGTTCCAACATTTGATTAAAATTAATGGCCAACTGAGCGATTTCGTCCTTATTATTACCCGTACTAAGCTTTTGTTTAAGATTATAGGCCGTTATGTTTGTTACTTCCTCGTTGATTTGAGCAATGGGTTTGAGCGACTGTCCCGCAAAGATAATTCCGAGAAAAATCGTCAAGAAAATACCAATCACAAAGCTGGTAGCCAGTGTATTACGAATGTTTTTGAGCTTATCTTTTCCGTAACTATCACTCGCCGATGCCACCACAACATACGATTTTTTTTCCTCGTCCCGATACGTCGTTCCGATAACTTGGTTTTCCCAATCACTCGTTTCGACGTACCTTTGTTTGCGTACTTGGTCCAAAAAATCGGGGCTAAACAAAATCGAATCGGCTTCGTAACTGGCATAAACCAACTCATCTTTGTCATTAAACATCAACACCCGCTCGGTATTAAGTTTAGTCAAAAAAGTTTTGTTGGCATCACGCAGTTTTTTCTTGTCTTTTTCGGTAATTTTAAGTTCTTTTAATAAACCCGCCGTCAGCACGGCACGGTCGGTGAGGCGTTTATAAAATTCTTGTTTTCTGAAATTCTCCGAAGTATAATATATTGCTAACGAAAAAATAATCAAAATCGCTGCAATGATTATCGTAAACTGAATAGCTATTTTGGTACGTATTTGCATAAGGTCTGCACCGCAGGTCTGACCGCACTGGGCAGGAACAAGTACGGCTTTGTTAGAAAGATAATTTAGTGTAAATTTGGATTTGGGTCAGACCTTCGGTGCAGACCCGAATCCAAATTTAAGAAACAATTAGCAAATCTTTATGCAAATTCATGTAATTGATGCGGGACATTTCAAATTGGACGGTGGGGCAATGTTTGGCGTAGTACCAAAAACCCTCTGGAACAAGCAAATGCCCGCCGATGAAAACAACCTTTGTAGCTGGGCTATGCGGTGCTTATTAGTCGATACGGGCAAGCAATTAATCCTCATCGACAGCGGCATGGGCGATAAACAAGATGCCCGTTGGCAGGGGTTTTACTTTCGTCATGGTGAAGGCGATTTAATAAAATCCATCAAAGCAGCGGGCTATTCGCCCAACGAAATTACCGACGTATTAAGTACGCACTTGCACTTTGACCATTGTGGCGGAGCCGTAAAATGGAATACTGCAAAAGATAAACTCGAACTGACTTTTGCAAAGGCAAACTATTGGACACACTCGGAGCATTGGGCTTCGGCCATGCAACCAAATGCCCGTGAGAAAGCCACTTTTCTATCAGAAAACCTCCTGCCAATGCAAGAAACTGGGGCTTTAAGGTTTACTGACAAAACCGAAAATCCCTTCGGAGAAAACATTGAGCTACTTTATGCCGATGGTCACACCGAAAAAATGATTATGCCCAAAATAAAATGCGGCAACAAAACGTATATATTTGTAGCCGATACGATTCCGTCGCACGCCCACATTCCGCTACCTTACGTGATGGGCTACGACGTACGGCCGCTCCAAACTATGACCGAAAAAGAGGCCATATTAAAGCAAGCCGCCGAAGAGAATCTAAGAATAATATTCGACCACGACCCAACCCATGAAGCGGCCACGATTCATCTAACCGAAAAGGGCTATCGGGTAGCCGATTTTGAGAAAATTTAAGTTGCAAGGTTATGAAGTACCAAGATGACGAACATTCCCACATTCTATCATTCACTCATTCTATCATTCTATCATTAGATTCATTCACTCATTCTATCATTCACTCATTAGATTCATTCTATCATTCACTCATTCTATCATTCTATCATTCTATCATTCACTCATTAGATTCATTCACTCATTAGATTTATGAAAATAGGCATTGCATTATCGGGTGGAGGAAGCCGAGGGTTTGCCCATTTGGGAGCTTTGAAGGCACTTAACGAACTGGGTATAAAACCCGCCATGATTACAGGCACGAGTGCGGGTTCGCTGGTGGGAGCATTTACGGCGGCGGGATATTCACCCGATTTTATCTTTGACACCATTCAGTCGCTGGGTATTATGAGTTCGTTGAAATTCGCTTTTACTCGTTTTGGTTTGTTCAAAATGGAAAAAGTTGAAGAAATTATCTTGGAATACATCCCCCACAATTCGTTTGAAAAACTCAGAACCCCGCTCGTCGTTTGTGCCACCGATATCGAAGCAAGCGAAGCAGTTTATTTCAGTAAAGGCGAGTTGATCAAGCCCATCATAGCCTCATGTAGTATTCCTGGAATATTCGAGCCAATCAAATTTCAAAACCGAATTTTGGTTGATGGCGGCATTATCAATAACCTGCCCATTGAGCCGCTGGAAGGCATTTGTGATTTTATAATAGGCATAAACGTTACACCCGTGGGCAATAATATGCCAATCAATTCGGCACGAGATGTACTCACGAAAAGTATGTATATTGCTATCAGGAACAAATCAAGCGAAAAACTAAAACGCTGCGATATTGGTATCGAACCACCCGAAATTGAAACCTACAACGGCCTAAGTATGGCAAAGGCCAAAGAGATTTATCAGCTTGGCTACGAGCATACACTTCGGGCAACGGAAGGAAAATTGGCGAACGCTTGAAAAAATGTATGAGGTATAATGCTTGATGTATTTTTACTTCACTCCAATAAATCATTAGCAATCACGGGTTGAAAATCATGTTCTCAAACCCCAACTCGCATAAATCATACATCATATATTATACATAAAGCACCTTTGGCATCAAATTGGATAATTTTTTATTCAAAAAACCGTTAAAAACTAAAAGTACCTTTCAAATCTTGATTATTCTGTGCAGAAATTATTTATACTCATAGCCCTTTCGCTGCTGATGACTGCTTGTTCGCAGTTTAGCAATGCTCCCACGAGCAAGGCTTGGCACAACGTCAATGCTCGGTTCAACTCGCTCATCATTGCTCGGGATAACATGAAGCAAGCCGAAAGAGATTTGTTTAACAAACGAGAAGAGAATTACAGTGCCTTAATGACAATTTTTGTGCCGATTGACTCGACCAAAAGTCAAGCCGTAGCTACGAATTTGAAGGAAGTTATCGAAAAAACTTCATTGATTGCCGAACGCCACTCCAACTCAAAATACTTGGGCGAAGCCTACCTCCTACTCGGAAAAGCCCGCTTGCTGAAAGAGGATTTTTTGAATGCGATTGAGGTTTTTAAGTTTATCAACTCGACGGGCAGCAACGAAAACGACAAACATTCGGCATTGGTTTGGCTCATGCGGGCTTACACCGAGCAGAAAGATTATGACACCGCCCTCAAAGTGTCGGACGTGCTTCGGTCGCTTGATTTAAACAAAACCAACACCCGTGATTTCTATTTGACCAAAGCCTATTTGCACCAAAAGCGTGAAGAATTTGCCATTTCGGCAGCCATTGGCGAGGAAGCTCTCAAATTAATGCCCAAAGGCGAGCAAACGGCAAGGGTGCATTTTGCGGTTGGACAAATGTTTGATATGCTCAACGAACCCGCCAAAGCAATGACCCATTTTAGGGCAGTAGCCAAAAATCGACCCAACTACGACATGGAGTTTTTTGCCCGTATGAATACCCTCCTTGATGAGGCAGCTTCGCAGCGGGGAAGCACGGCGGGTGTACAAGAAAATTTCAAGAAAATGCTGGTCGATAGAAAAAATACCGACCTGAAAGATAAGATTTACTTTACGATGGGAAGCTTGGAAATGAAAAAACAAAATTACCCCAAAGCCGTTGAATACTTCAATGCTTCGCTTCGTAACTCGAAGGGCAACAGCACCCAAAATGCCTATACTTATCTCGAATTAGCCGAGCTGCATTATAATAATTTGCTTAAATACGACGTAGCCAGTATGTACTATGACAGCACGCTCACGGCACTTCCCAAAACCTCAACCGACTATGACCGCATCGCCAAACGGGCTATTTCGCTTGGTGATTTTGTAAAATACCAAAAAGTATTGATTGTCGAAGATAGCCTTCAACGCTTGGCAGCCATGAATCCTGCGGCTTTGGATAAAACCTTGGAACGGGCAATCAAGCAAAAAGATGATGAAGAAAAGCAGTTGCAAGAAATGGCTCAGAAAATTGTAGCCCAAAACAGCCTACCCGTAGATCGGCTTTCTGACAAAGATGCTGATTTTAAACGTTGGGCCTTGTACGATGTGCTGGTGATGTCCCGCAATAAAAGCGATTTTCAACAACTCTGGAACAATCGAGCATTGGAAGATAATTGGCGTAGAAGAGATAAAGAAGCGGGTTCGATAAGCATGAAAATTGAGCGGGGAACAGTCGGGCAAGAACCCGCCGCCAAACAAGCACCACGACTTACAGCCGAAGAAATAAAAAAGCAACAAGAAGAAAAAGATGCCTTGACTCTGGAAGCAAAGAAGAAAGTTTTCTATGAAAAAATTCCGAGTAGTCCCGAAAAACTATTCGCCTCCAAACGCAAGCAAGAAGAAGCCTATTATCAACTTGGCAAGATATACAAGTTTCAGTTTAATGAGCCACAGAACGCAACGGGGACTTTTTTGACTTTATTAGAGAAATTTCCGAACTCAATTCACGAAGTAGAAGTTTTGTATTTACTAACATTACTATCTGATAATCAAGCAGTTAGTCCATATCGTAAAACTTTGATTGATAAGTTTCCTGCTTCAACCTACGCCCGACAGTTGCTACGGGGCAATGTCCAGATCACGAGTGATACCGAATCGAAGGCGAACGTGGTTTACTCGCAAGCCTTTAATCTATACAGCAACGAAAGCTACGATTCGGCCATGAAACTCGCCGAAGACGGGCTAATTACCTACACAGGCACGAGTATTGAAGATAAGTTTGCGATGCTTCGTATCTTTCTTTTTGCCAAAACCGAACAAAAAGATGCCTACAAACAAGCCCTCAACGAGTTTATTCAAGGCTATCCGTCAAGCAACCTCATGAGCCGAGCCAAGGAAATGATGGTGATAGTTGAGCGGAAATGAAATTGAATAAACAGATGTGTGCTTTATTCTTCGTACCTTTCTATTCAAGAATTTTCAACCTTCATAAACATATTCTTCCATGAAAAAACTCCTCGTTTTTCTGTTATTCCCTTGCATTGTATTTGCCCAAGAAGTTGATAAAAAGGCTTGGAAACAACTTTTTAATGGCAAAAATTTGGACGGGTGGCAGGTCAAAATCCGAAATTATGACCTGAATAATAATTACGGAAATACATTCCGAGTGGAAAATGGACTAATGAAAGTGCGTTATGATGCTGGTGCGTATCCCGCTTTTGGTGAGCGATTTGGGCATATTTTCTACAAAGAAGAATTTTCGTACTATAAAATTGCGGTAGAATATCGCTTCGTGGGCGAGCAAGCCACCGACGGGCCGGGTTGGGCAACCCGCAATAGCGGAATCATGGTACATGGGCAAAGCCCTGAAAGCATGGGCAAAAACCAAGATTTTCCAATTTCGATTGAAGTACAATTATTGGGCGGTTTGGGTAAAGGTAACCGCTCAACCTGCAATGTATGTACGCCTGGGACGAATATCGTTTATGAAAATAAGTTTGACACCCGCCATTGTATTTATTCAACCTCAAAAACCTACGATGGCGACCAGTGGGTGCGAGCCGAAGTGACAGTACTGGGCGACTCGGCAGTGATTCATTACATAAACGGTGAAAAAGTGCTGGAATACCTAAAACCACAAATCGGTGGCGGAAACGTAAGCGGACACGATACCAAGCTAATGGCCGAAGTAAAACTGCTGACCGAAGGCTCTATTTCGCTCCAAAGTGAAAGCCACCCCGTTGATTTTCGTAAAGTTGAACTACTAAACCTTTGCGGCTGCACCGACCCAAAGGCTTCAAATTATAAAGCCTATTTCATAAAATCTGATAATACGGGTTGTGTTTATAAGAAGCGAAAAAACCTATAAGGATTGAAAAATCCTTATAGGTTTGGTTTGGTTCAGACATATTATTTCAACGAATTTATCCAAGCCGCCATCTTCAAGGCATCGGCTTTTGGCACTTGCGGCATGGCCAACATTTCGGTATAGCCAGGCCAGTTTTTCGGCTGAGGGTTATAAATTAGCTCTACGATTTTTTCGTTGGTGTAGTTTCGCTTCGCCACCTCTTTGTAAGCGGGGCCAACCATTCGTTTTTCGGCTTGGTGGCACGCCAAACAAGTATGCTTGGCCAACAATGGCTGCACTTCGGCATACGTTGGCACTTTTGCAACAACCTTCTTTGATTTTAAATCATCGGGGGTTATGAGTTTTACTTCGGCAGTTGCCGTGGCATTGACACCCAAATTGGCAGGGCGTGGCACAAAACTACTCATTTTCTCGCCCGACGGAATATTATTGAGCGTATAAAAAGCCGCATTGTGCAGCAGCGTTTTATCGTCAGTATCTTTCACACCTTCGATTTTAAGTTCGTGAATAAAATGCTCACGCAAGCCTTCAACCAAAAGTCTAACCTTCATTCCGTCGTCCGAAAGTTTTAAGCCTTTGATGGCCAAAAACTTTTCGTCCACCATCGGGCTACCATAGACAGGCTGATATTTATAAATAAAACTACGAACTTGATAGTTTTTAAAATCGGCTGCCGTTACTTTATTGACGGGTTTCGTAAATTCTACTTCAAAACCATCGGGCGTTGCCTTTACGGTTTTCATCTCGAAAGGCATTTTCCCCGTCCAAACCAAGCGTTCGATTCCCGAAGTGGTTGTACCCGCCGAACCCCAGCCACGGTTGGTTTCTCCGACAAACATTGAGCCGTCATTACCAAAAACCATGCGGAGCGTTCCTGACTGAAAACCATCTTTGAAAGCAAAGGCTGCCCCTTGGTACTCACCGTTTACTTTTTCGATAAATACCCGTGTGAGGTTACTTTTGCCTTGGTCGCCCACGAAAAGCTGCCCCGTAAATGGGCCAAAACCGCCATTGCTTTCATCTTTGATAATTTCGGAAGTTGATATTCCCAGCACACCGTGCGGCAACCAAACGGCGGGTAATTTTAGTTCTGGAATATCCTTTTTTACTTCAAAAAGGTACTTTCCTCTATCACTCGCTATGTTTTCGGGTTTGATATAAAAGCCGTTAGCATCACGCACTTTGCGTTGATCGACCAAGGCATAAAGCTGTTCGGTCGTTGTTTTTA
This sequence comes from Emticicia sp., assembly GCA_031378715.1. Taxonomy (GTDB): domain Bacteria; phylum Bacteroidota; class Bacteroidia; order Cytophagales; family Spirosomataceae; genus Emticicia. Next base: position 5,852 of record JANNEN010000343.1, on the reverse strand, counting down.
CTGGCGAATTTGGCTCACCCGTCCAACGCAAGCCCGCTGGGTGTCCCATAAAATCACCTTTGTTTACTTGGGCGATAAAACCCGACCCCATCCAGTCGCCTTGGTTGTCGCCGTACCAAAACTCGCCATCAATGGCACCGATTCCGCAGGGCGAACGCATACCCGTTGCGTAAGGTTCGAGTTTTCCATCTTCGGTTATTTTCATGGCCCAGCCTCGCCACGGCTGTCGGCTTTCGCCCCGCCACCATTCTTCGTTACCAAAGGCCACATTTCCCGTTACAATCATCGAACCATCGGGCATGAGTTTTGGTCCAAAGGTATATTCGTGGTAATGTCCCGAAATCGGTAAATTACAAACCGTTTCGTACGCATCTGCTTTTCCATCGCCATTTTTATCGGTTAGTTTTGTGAGTTCTCCACGCTGGGCGGCATAAAACGAGCCATTTTTATAAACAAGCCCCAAAATTTCGTGCAAACCACTGGCAAATTTTCGGTAGTACGGAGCCGAGCCGCCATTCATGTAGGCATTATTAATGACCCAAATATCGCCCCGACGGGTGGCCAAAGCCACATCGCCATTTGGTAGGGTCGTGATACCGCCAACTTCGAGTAGCACGCCTTCGGCAACTGGAAGTGTGATGATGCGGTAGTAGTCATTTTCGGCAAGGTTTTGGGCAAATCCGCTCAAAAATACCATTGATAGAAGAAATACTTTTATGCTGTTTTTCATTTGAATTTTAGGTTTAAGGAGTTAGTAATTGGGGCTTAGGTTGTAGCATTTAGCGAGAGATAACGCAGCTAAACCCTAATTCTTAACTTCTAAAAAATGATTGAATACGATATTTTTTCACTAACTGGAAGTATCAATTCCTGCATTCCGTTTGATTCTCTGATGCTCGGCGAACCTTCGATTACTTTTACGTAATAGGTATTTTCACCGATAATATAAAGTCCTTCGGGAGTTTTCTTGATGATCTTAGCGGTTGCCAATCTTGCATAAATTCCTGGCGATGAGCCTTTTACCATAATTTCACGCCTAAACATTTTACCATCTTCGCTGGGTGTTGTTTTATCGGTGATGTTTGTTCCTGCAAAATCATACTTGAATGTTGGCTGCCCGTTTTCGTCTAATTCATATCCTCTTGGCCGATAAGAGGCATCGAGCATACCCCAAGTTTTTTCGGGCGAGTTGAGTACATTTAGTAAGGGTTCGTCGGCTAATGCCGTGATGCTCCCCATTGGGCGTGAGCTACCATCGCCACGGTCGTTCCACATGGGGGTTGTATTCAAGAACCCCCCTTTCCAGATTTGGAAAACAGCCCCGTTGTCCATGTCATAAGTATAATGCAGATTTTCTTTGTTTCCGACCGAAACGGCATGAACAACCCGCTTGCTATCATTGCCCTGCTTGATGTCCATGAACGAACGCAAGATGACGGGTTCGGTGGAGGCAGTAAGCAAAATAGGCGAAGTTGGATTTGCCACCAAAGCCGAATTTGGATAATGGAGCGGCTGCCTACGAATCGTTTCCGACTCGACGTAAAGCCCGAGTAATGGCTGCAACCAGCCGTCGGTTTTCCAATAATACATTTCAAAATCGACCTCACCCGCAGGAAGTTCAAGGCTTGCCTGGCGGCTTTCTCCCGAATTTAACCAGCCATTTTTAAAGGCTTCCAACCCATTGATTTTCATTTGAGTATTGCCCCCGTGTACTGCCGTAAAGGTATATTTACCCGCATCGGGGACTTTTATTTTGCCTACATATTTTACGGCAAATTCGTTTTCGGCGTTGCTCACCGACCAATTCAGTAGGTTTGCATTGCCGTTGGCTTCGGGCTTTATCTTTTCGATGTCGGCCACGGTGCGGATATTTCCTTTGTAAACACCAAACTTCAAATCGCTGAATATCAAACTTTTTTGATTAAAACTTTTGTATTTTACATTACGAAAAGCCACATTCCCATGATCGCCTTGAAAACGTATCGGCCCTTTCGAAACTTCATTATCAAATAGTGGCCCACGGGTTGGCCCCGTAATTTCGACGTTTTCATGAATCAAAATCCCGTTCAAGATTACAGATAAAATCTTGGCGTTGCTAATCTTTTTGCCTGCGGCATCGAAGCGTGGTGCTTGAAACGAAATTTTCATATTTTGCCATAAACCTGGGGCTTTTGCTACGTTCAGGCGGGGTGCAATGCCTTCATAGCCCTTCAAGCCATCGGACTTTGAGTCGTCCCAGCGTTCGTAGATTCCACCTAAATCATTGTATTTGGCTGTTTTCTTGCCCCAACTATCGTATAATTGTATCTCGTAACGCCCTTGTAAATAAATGCCCGAATTAGAGCCTTTTGCCATCATAAAATCAAGATCAAGGTCTAAATCTCCGTGTTCCATGACGGTCAATAAATCTTTGTCTGTGCCGTATTTGCCCATTTCGTGCTTGCACGAAAGTATGCCCATACCAGTTTCAGTTGTGGTCGTATTTACTTGGTCGATATTGGCCGAAACGCCCCCAACAATACTCCAATTTTCTTTAATTGGCCTAAACGCCGACATGTCATTGAGCGGCAATGTTTGCTGTGCGTAGGTAGCACTGGCCAAAAAACTGCACAAGATGATGTTTTCAATGAGCTTTTTCGTCATTTTTATTAAATTAAGGTTTGAATAACAAAGATAATCGCAAAAAGAGATTTGGCGTAACATTTTTAAAATAATTTAAAATGTTGTTATCAAAATCACGAAAACAGAACTGCTCTAAACAGAATCAACATCGTATTACGCAAAATTCATACTTTTTTATTAAACGGTCATACACCTTTCCGATTTATGTCGTTAAATTTGTCAAAAAACAAAAACGCTATTCTTATGAACAAATCATTGATTTTTGTACTGCTATTATTGCCTTTTTTTTCGCAAGCACAAGCCAATCTGAAAACATCACTCGATAAAGTCAAGGGCTACATCAAAGAAATAAAATTAGAGAAAAACACTATCAATCAGCAGTTTAGCTACGAAAGTGCCACGCCCTATGACATAAAAATAGCTATAACCAACACCGATGCCAAAGGAAAAAGTATCGAAGAAATCTATGCGTTTAACCTCGGTCTGATGGGTGATATAAAACGCAGTGCATCGAGCAAAGAAATGAAAGTTGAATTGTCTTCGCTAAAAAGCCAAAAGGTGGTTCGTTACACCAAAGGCGGCGAAATGCAGAATTACGAAAATAAAATAGAGTTATTGTCGGAAAATATTGACGATGCCCGTGAATTAGAGAAAAGCCTCAAAGAAGCCATAGCTGCTGCCAAAACTGCTTGGGAAGCATCAATCAAATTGCCCAAAGATGATTTAGGAGCTTTGCAGACGTGGCTCGAACAAAATACCAAGGAAGTAACCGTTGAGAAGCAAACATTCAAGCAAAGCCTCAAAAAATCAGGCACTTATAAAGACCGTTCAATGCTAAATCTGGAAGAGTTTGACGGAAAAAAAACAACCGAAACGCAATCGGATTTTAGCTGGGGCGACTTGAACGACGGCAGTGCCGAACTCAAAATCAGTGGCAAGGAAATTTATGTGAACGTCAAAGCGAAAAACGACTACATAAAAAAGCAGCAAGGAGGATTAATGAAAGGCTACGACGACGAAATCAAAATCTATGCTCCAACCCCGAGCGATGGAAATGTACTATTAATGGCAGTACAGAAGATTATTCCTTTGGCAAAAAAAGAATTACAAACCCGCCTACCGAAGGTCGCTACAAAAGAAGATGGTTTCAAGATTTTGAAGGAACGAACCAAAGATATTAAGGTAAATGAAGCAAATTATACCCAAAAAATAGCCCCAACTTGCCTTACAAGCTACGAACTGAAATCAGAAATTAAGGGAAAAACAATTGACGAAACCTTCAAATTTAACTTTGGCGATTTGGGTGATTATAAACTTTCGGTGTCAAAAGACATCGTAAAAGTTACGGCCAAGGTTATCGACAACAAGAAATACGTTCAATATACCAAAGATGCAACCTTGCAAAATTACGACAATAGCGTTGAGTTTTTCGTTGGCGACCTCGAAGATGCCCGTTATTTAGCCGAAGCCTTGCCCGCTATCTCGAAGGGGTGCAAAAGTAATATTACTGCGGGCGATTTTAACTCGCTGGCGAGCAAACTCAAAACCATCGAAAACCCCAAGCAGGAATTAGTGCTGCAAGACGGCGGTGATAAATGCAAATGGAAATTGACCTCGAACCTCACAGAATCCAAAAAATCGGTCGAAGCCATATCAGAATGGAATTTATATGACATTGATGCCAAGAAAATCGAAATCGAAGTTTCGGGCAAAACCGTTGGTGTAACAGCCTACACCCTCAACAAAGAAAAATTCATAAAATATACGAAAGATACCAAGCCAGGCTTTTCGAGCGAGATAAACTTTATCACCAACGACATCGAAGATGCCCAAAAAACATTGGCTACTTTCAAGGCCTTAGTAGAAGGTTGTAAGAAGCCATAAAACCCTGATAGCTATACGTTTAGGATTAAATATTTAATGTAAAAATTTATGAGAAATCTAAAATTTTTACATTAAATTGCCATAGGAATAAAAAATTAATAAAGTAATATTCTGATACGCCTCCTTTTTCCGTCATCCTGCCCAACTTTTTCATTAAAGAGCGTTGCTATTTGCAGAAAAAGTTGATTGTCTAACGAAAAAATCTGCCAGTCTAAGAATGTTACTTTATTAATTTCTCATTCCTTACAAATAATAAACCGCTAATCTTCAAGTGTTTTATGAGCAGAAAAGTGTTAGTTTTAAATGCCGATTATAGTGCTTTAAGTATTTGTACAGTACCAAAGGCTTTTCTATTAGTGTATCTCAATAAAGCCGAACTCGTGACGGACTCTCCGAGAGGAATGCTTCGAACCGTCGATAGAAGCTACCCGTTACCGTCGGTTATTAGGCTGCACCATTACGTCAGCTTGCCATTCAAGGGCGTGATGCTCAGTCGCCAAAATGTATTTAGGCGGGACGGCAATAAGTGTATCTACTGCGGCAGCCACGACGACCTCACCCTCGACCACGTAATGCCAAAATCAAGAGGCGGAAAAACCAACTGGGACAATCTCGTAACCGCCTGCCGCCGCTGCAACTCCCGCAAAGGCGACCTCACCCCCGAAGAAATGGGTATCTCTCTCCCCAAAAAGCCCTTCAAACCTTCCTTTATTATGTTTCTGCGAGATTTTGCTGGCTCAATCGAAGAAAACTGGCTACCTTTTCTCGGCACACGAGAGCGGGCTTAATGTTTCTGTCTAAATAAATCGGCTTACGTTCAACAAAACCTCATTTTTCTCTGTGGTATTCCTCCGTTTCCTCTGTGGTAAAAAACTACACGTGAGCAGAGGCTTGATTCTCACTTTTAAATAAACTTGGCTTGCGTTCAACAAAACCTCTGTTACCTCCGTGGTATTCCTCAGTTTCCTCTGTGGTAAAAACCCTGCGGCAAAAATTCCTCCCTCGCCCATTGAAACCTTATTTCGGCAAAATCCGTTGTGTTTTCATTCAGTTTTCTTCAAAGCAAAACAATTATTATGAATCGTATGTTCGGATTTGCCCTCATGGCAGTCGTTTTTTTCTTGGTTGATTTATACGTTTGGCAAGCCATCAAGGTCATTATGCGTTCGGCCACACTTCCCACCCAGCGGCTCATCGGCTTTGGCTTTTGGGGTTTTACGGCTTTTTCTATCCTGTCCACAATTGCTATTTTTACTTATATGCCCATGTCAGCTCCCGTTAAAGCGAGTTTTCGTACTTTTATGATGGCGGGCATTTTTATTGTTTTTGTTTCAAAAATATTTTCG
>JANNEN010000248.1:0-31221 GCA_031378715.1 Emticicia sp. | reverse complement strand
AGCGAGTTACGAGGCTTCGGAGAAGCCTAACATTAATTTTAAGGTTGGGCTTCTCCGAAGCCTAAACGTCTGATAATCAATGCTTTCTACAAAGGTTAAACATCTCCGATGTTGTTATCCTGACGGCTATGGTGTCCTCACTGACAACACCAAAATTCGATTGTTAATTGATAATTGCTAATTGAACAATGCAAGCACCTCCACCGTGGAAACTCCGAGGAAATGGGTATATCTTTGTCTATCATTTCCCGAAATCGTTCGTCGAAAAATACGGCTTCTTGGCTGATTATCAGCGAGTTAGCTACGACGGAGATTTCGTCGGGACGGTGATGTTGGTCGATTACGAAACTTCGCCCGTTGGCCCTTACCACGAGCTGTTGTTCGTGTCAGGAAGGTTGAGTTTTGATAAAAAGAAACTTTTTTCGATTTCAAAAATCTATGTTTCGAGTCAAGATAGTGTCACAAATGGCATTACAAATTGGGGTATTCCGAAAGAATTGGCTGATTTTAGGGTCACGAAATTGAGCGAAAAAGAGCAAGTCATTGAAGTAATGATTGACGGAAAAGTGTTCTTCAAAACCCATCTACGCAAGCGTTCGTTTAGCTTTCCGATTACAACCAAATTCTTCCCGCTGAAACTTGCCCAACGGCTCAATAACGACTTACTCATCACCAATTCCCCCGCCAAAGGCAAGGGTTCTTTTGCTAAAATGCTTGCCATTGAGGTCGATAGTGCGTTTTTCCCACCCATTTCGGAATTAAAACCGCTTTCGGTTTTGGCTGTTCAAGACTTTGAAATGACTTTCCCCGAGCCTGCGGTGGTGGTCGATTATTTTTTGGAGTAAGAGAACCTACTCAAACAAATCAGCTAAGTTTATCGAAATTCTTTCAAAGATGTTGGATTTTAATGTTCCTTCAAACACCGAAACAGCACTCAACAATTCGTAGCGACCATTCTGAACTGAATAAATTTCTATTTCTTGATTTTGCGGGTCAATTATCCAATATTCTTTAACTTTCAATTTTTCGCAAACATTTTTTTTGTCGATTCTATCTCTAAGAACCGATGAAGGCGAGATAATTTCAATGATTAAATCAGGAACGCCAATAATACCATCGTCAGTGATAAAGTGCTGACTATCAGTAGGAATAAAAACTAAATCGGGTTGAAAAGCATTAGAATCATCTAAGAAAACGTGGATTGGGGAGGCGAATAATTCTCCTAATTTATTTTTATTCAGATATTTGCCTAACTGCAAACAGAGATTCATAGAAACGCTTTGGTGAATTGGCTTAGGTGTTGATTTTCTGACAACAAATCCATCAATTAGCTCATAGAAATCTCTGTCATTTTCGTCATATTCTAAATCACGAAATTCATTTACAGATATTTGTTTCAGTTCAGTAACCATTTCTTTCATCACCTAAAAACTTACTCCAAAATCCCAACTTTCAAATAGCTTTCTGCTCCCTTTTGATGATAAACTTTGTGCGTAGCCTTCTGATAATCAGTGATTTCGGCCTTGAAAATATCCATAAACTTCTGAGGATTACGGTCAGCCCACGGGAAGCACGAACTCTGAATCTGCACCATAATTCGATGCCCTTTTTTGAAAGTATGCAACACATCTTGGAGTTCTACGCTTACGTCCGTGACTTGATTTGGCACAAAAGGCTCGGGTTTTGATACATCGTTTCGGTATTTTCCTCTGATGATTTCCGAGCGAACTAATTGTTGATAATTGCCAAAAACAACGTCCGATTTGGGGTCAGAATTTTCGGTATCTTGTGGGTAAACGTCAATCACTTTTACCACCCAATCGGCATCAGTTCCTGTGGTCGAAACTTTCAAAAATGCCTTAATTTCGCCCGAAAGCGTCATTTCTTTCTCCAAAATGTCGGTTTGAAAACTTATTACATCGGGGCGTGAATAAGTAAAACGTTGGTCGCCTACCATATAATCGGACGAGAATCCATCGGTAATTTTATCATAAAAAGGCACTGGACGATTCGGGTCTGAAAGATATTCGGTTGGTGTATTTTCTGTTCGTGGAGCTTCGAAACTCAACTTTCCGTTGGCTTGAAAATACAAAGATTTTTCCTTCGTTCCTTTGGCAGGATATGTATCAAACGAACGCCATTTATTTGTGCCTGTTTCAAATAACATTGCCTCGGGCAAATCCATCGGTTTTGAATCATCAATCAAATAATGATGGAAAAATTTTGCTTCAATATTTTCTTGATAATAGGGCGAAACCTTTGAACCAAAATCAATATCACCAAGCGTTTGTCCAGATGAACCCGCCCAACCGCCGTGATCCCAGGGGCCAACGACAAAGATATTTTTGATGTCAGGATTTTGCTTTTCGATAGCCTTATAGGTATTGAACGTTCCGTACAAATCTTGCTCATCGTACCAACCACCCACCACCATTACGGCGTGTTTGATGTTTTTGAGATGGGGTAAAATATTCCGCATTTTCCAATGTTCATCGTAATTTGGGTGGTCAAAATTTTCGTGATAATAAGCGTTTCTGCCTTTATAAAAGCCATCTTCCGAGTTTTTTGTGGTTTTTACTTCATTCAAATAAAAATCATACCCATCTGGATTATTGGTTTCAAAATAGGCGGGTGGGCGGGTTATCGTTGGCTTGGTTTGCTCTTGAAAATAATTATAAAAACCAAAATTTGCCGCAATCATAAACGCTCCATTATGAAAGGCATCATCACGCCATAAATCGGCCATTGGAGCCTGCGGAGAAGATGCTTTCAAGGCTGGGTGTTCCGAAACCGACCCTGCCGACGTAAAAAATCCTGGGTAAGAAATTCCCCATTGACCCACTTTTTCGTTGTTATTTTTGATGTTTTTTATGAGCCAATCAATCGTATCGTAGGTATCGGAGGCTTCGTCAATGTCGGTTTTTGATTTCTTTAAATCAATGTGCGGAGTCATTTCAACAAACTTCCCTTCCGAAGCCCAGCGACCTCTAACGTCTTGATAGACAACGATATAACCCTCCCGAAGCATGAAAGGATTGGGAGAAATTCGCCTTTTAAACTTCTCCGCTCCATAAGGCTGACAAGTATAAGGCGTTCGTTGCATGATAATTGGAAACTTTTTCGACAAATCCTTTGGGGCATAGATTTGCGTAAAGAGTTTCACACCATCTCGCATCGCAACCATGACTTCGGTTTTGGTGTAATTTTCTCTAACGTACGCACTATCCTGCGAGAGCGAAAACGGATAAGGCGAATCGTTTTTTTGAGCCTGTACGAAAACTGGGATTAGTAAGAAAAGAAAAAGTATTTTTTTCATAGTCGTTTGTTGCTAAGAATTTTGGAAGAATAAACCACAAATTACGAATAAATACGGAAAAGCAAGCGAATCATTTTACTTAAAATTTACTTTACGCCGAAGAAAATTTACCCAAATAATACTACCAAATATCGCTGGGTGTGTTACCTGTGGTCATATTCCTTTACAGTTTTCAAAGATTCAATAAATTTCAAAAAAATACGGTTGATGTTTAAAGTGTTCATTATCAGGTAAATAGACCAATAATTTATACATCTCGACTCCTAACTAAATATTTTTTTTTGTACTTTTCTCATTTCGGACTACTTTTACGTAAAATTCAAAAACTACGAAATAATGAGCGTTCTTGTTAATAAAAACTCCAAGGTAATCGTACAAGGTTTTACGGGTACGGAAGGTACATTCCACGCAGGTCAAATGATTGACTACGGCACAAACGTTGTCGGTGGCGTAACCCCAGGCAAAGGCGGGCAGCTACACCTCGACCGTCCTGTTTTTAATACCGTCGAGCAAGCCGTTGCAAGCACAGGAGCTGACGTTTCGATTATCTTCGTGCCACCAGCTTTTGCGGCCGATGCAATCATGGAAGCAGCCGATGCGGGTATCAAAGTAATTGTCTGCATTACGGAAGGTATCCCCACCAAAGATATGGTCATGGCGAAGTCGTATATTCAAGGCAAAGCCCTTACGCTGATTGGACCAAATTGCCCAGGAATTATCACCGCCGAAGAGTGTAAAGTTGGTATCATGCCAGGTTTTATCTTCAAGAAAGGTACTATTGGTGTTGTTTCTAAGTCAGGCACGCTAACTTACGAAGCCGTTGATCAACTTACCAAAGCGGGTCTTGGACAAACAACCGCTATCGGTATTGGAGGCGACCCAATCATCGGCACAACGACCAAAGAAGCCGTAGAGTTTTTGATGAACGACCCAGCCACCGAAGGTATCGTCATGATTGGTGAAATCGGCGGTGGAATGGAAGCCGAAGCCGCTCGCTGGATAAAAGAATTTGGGACGAAACCAGTTGTTGGTTTTATTGCGGGCCAAACCGCCCCGAAAGGTCGCCGCATGGGACACGCAGGAGCAATCATCGGCGGAGCCGACGACACCGCAGCCGCTAAGATGAAAATCATGGCCGAGTGTGGCATCCACGTGGTAGCATCGCCCGCTGATATTGGTGCAACAATGCTAAAAGCCCTCGGAAAAGCGTAAGAAATAGTGGGATTAATAAACAAAGACTAAACAAAGCATCAAGAAATAGAAGTGTAAATCTTGCATTTTTTTTGTCGTGTTGTAAAAACAAAAGGTCAGACTCAACAAGTCTGACCTTTTTTGTTTAATTTTGCAAAAAAATCCAAAAAGTCATTTGAAGAAGATTCTTTACATACTTCTGTTTGTAGTTGTATCGTCAAAATTGTTTGCTACCACCGTTGGGCCAAACAATGACTACTTCATGGTACACGACTACCACGACGACTGGCAGGTATATAACGACCGCATGAAGGCTTATATTCCGTATATTGCAGAGCAACATTTGGGGTATCCTTCTCACACTATTTTCTGCGATATTCAAAGCAATCGAGGGTACAATCTATTGGTACTTTCACCGAAGGCCGATAATTTTTTGTTCATCAATGGCTCACTTCGACAAAAAATCCCCGTTGGAAAATGGATTGTACTCAACGTCGATAGCCTTTACAAAGTATATGAGCAGCCCATAATATACATTACGTTGTACGGCTCAAATAATATAGATGATAAAAAATTATTACTGGGCTACAAGCGTTCATTAAATCAGAAACCCATCGTACTGGCCGAGTCGGGTATCACCGCCAAGCCCCGTACCCCCGCTCCGTATCGTAATTACATTGTGTTGGTGTCGATGTTTATTTTGGTTACGTTCTCTTATTTGTCCAACTCTTACATTCGAGCTTTTCAGCGGTATTTTAATTTCAAAGACCTTTTCAATACCCTCGTGCGAGAGCAGTCGTTTTTGATAAATAAGCCCCTTAACCGAATGAATATTATGTTTATTATTCTTCTGAGTTTGATTATTGGCTTGCTCTATATGCTACTCCAAAGCAAAGGAATAGATATGTTTGGGGGTAGAACGATTCTGCAAGAAGGAGAAACATTAGGCGTACTACTCTCAAACTATTTCCGAATATCATTAAGTGTATTTGTATTATTAGTATTAAAATACTTTTTTATCAGTCTTATCGGTCAGTTGTTTAATCTCGAGAAAGTAGTCGATTTACATTATTTCAAGATTATACAATCGTCAAGCCTTTTTTATTCGGCCTTAGTGTTGCTACTTCTGGTGCTGTTCATGGAGTATTTTCCGCATGATTTCAACTGGCAAGTTTATTTATTTACGCCCATCGTAGTATTTTATATAATACGATTTTTCATTTTGTATTTTACTATAATACGAAGCATGCCCATACAAAGTCTTTATTTAATTTCGTACCTTTGCATCGTCGAATTATTACCCGTAATTCTTGGCGTAAGGTTTGCCATGTAGTGATTTTTTTTCGTAGCGTTTTTCCTGCGATTTGATTATGTGAAAACCAAATAATAGTTTTGTACTCAAAAACCCGCAATCTTGGATGAGTGAAGTAACAGGAAAAATAAGTGAAGAACGCCTCCGCAAAGTGGAGAGCATTTTGGTTACTCAGGCGAGGCCAACCGATGAGAAATCCCCATATTTTGAAATGTCCAAAAAGTATGATCTCAAAATAGATTTCCGTTCTTTTATCGAAATAAAAGGTTTAGACCACCGAGATTTTCGTCGCCAGAAAATCGACATTTTAGCTCACACGGCTATCATTCTGACGAGCCGTAACGCCGTAGATAACTTCTTTCGCATCGCCAAAGAAATGCGAATTGAGATTCCTGTTGATATGAAATACTTTTGTATATCTGAGCAAACGGCCAACTACCTACAAAAGTATATCGTCATCAGGAAACGTAAGATTTTTGTTGGACAAAAAACCGCCGCTGATTTGGAAGCACTGATTTTGAAACATAAAACCGAAAAATTCTTGTTTCCATGCTCCAACATCCGAAGCAGTGATATTCCGAACCTGATGAATCGCAACGATTTGCACCTGAGCGAGGCCGTCATGTACGAAACCGTCCCTTCTGATTTGTCGGATTTGACGGAGGTTTTCTATGACATTATCTGTTTTTATAGTCCATCGGGCATTACATCATTAGATGCCAATTTCCCCGAATGGCAACAAAACAATACTCGTCTGGCGGCTTTTGGCCCCACAACCGCCAAAGCCATTCGAGATGCAGGTTACATTCTGGATATTGAGGCCCCGCTACCCAACGCCCCATCAATGACGGGAGCCTTAGAACTCTACATCAAGAAGGTAAACAATATTTAAAAATAAGTTAATAGGCTAAACCACAAGTTTAGCCTATTTTTTTTCGTTATGGTATCAAGGAAACAAATATTTAATTAAATTGCCGATAGAAAGAGGCATTTTTCAAAATAACCGCTTTTTTCAACCCAATACCCATAAAATATCGTTTATCGACTATCGCGACCATTATGAAAAAAATCTACTCCATAGCACTTATTCTTGCATCTTTTGCTGCCAATGCCCAGCAAGATGCCCAGTTTAGTCATTATATTTTTAATCAACTATTCGTCAATCCAGCTACGGCAGGCTCCGAAAACGTAACTCGCTTTCAGGTAATATATCGTACGCAGTATGCGGGCTATCAAAGTACATTCGATGATGGTGGAGCTCCAGTAACACAAGTAATATCGGCTAATATTCCCTTGAAAATGATAAAAAGTGGCATTGGAATAACATTCGTCAATGATAAAATTGGAGCAAGCACACAGCAAGACTTCAAACTTTCGTACGCTTATCAAATGCCCTTGGGTAATAGCCAATTAGGTATTGGTGTAAGTGGTGGGTATTATTCGAGAGGAATCGACTACGGTCGTCTTCGCCCACGGGAAGATAATGACCCCTTACTCTTGCCAACAGGGCGAGTTTCACAAGGAGCAATCGATATTGGAGCGGGACTTTACCTCAACAATCCCGCCTACACAATCGGACTTTCGATGAACCATATCAACGAGCCGAAATTTGGTTTGGGTACAGCATCAGCCAAGAACCCACTCAAACGCAGTGCTTACCTTACGGGTAGCTTGCTGATAGGCGTTTCATACACACTTGATGTGAGTCCGATGCTCATCATAAAATCTGATTTGAGTTCAGTTTCGGCCGAAGCAGGGGCGATTCTTACTTACGATACCCAATATTGGGTAGGGGCAAGCTACCGAATTGGCGATGCCGTGTCGGGTCTGATTGGGGCAAATCTTTTAAACGGAAACTTACGAGTGGGCTATGCCATTGATGTAACTGTGGGCGGGCAAAACGCCAAAAGCCCTACTTCCCACGAGGTACTTTTGAGCTATTCGCTGGCAGCATTGAGAGCAGGAAAAAAATCAATCGTCCGAACGCCACGGTATCGTTACTGATATTCATTGAAGTACTTTTTTGTGAATATAGCTACAGAAAAATTTGCAAAATATTTCTGTCAGTAAAAGCCAACGCAAGCTGATAGCCTCTAAAATTTGTAATTGTTTTTTTAAACAATTTTACACAAAAAAAGTATATATGTTAATTCTTTGGCACAGTTTGTGCCGCTTAATAATATTTCAGCCACTTAACCTATCTGCCTCAACAATCCTTAAAATTTGATTTATCAACAAATAATTGTTAATAAATCATCAAAATAGTAAGCCAAATACCCCATAAATGTATATTTTGGCTTAATAATTGCTCAAACGGTATATAGCTATCGGGAAAAGTTATTTTTTTTCATAACTTTGTATCATAATGCAATATTGTTTTCAATAGCCACGTTTCTATATTGTCAAGAATAAAATACCAAAAAAACAGATAACCAACTTGTTTTCAACTATGAACAAGAGAATATTAAAGACCTTTTTGAAAAGCCTCTTACTGATTGCCCCAATCGTAATGATGCAGAGCTGTGGTTCTTCAAGTAAGAATCCATTAGGCAAGATTTTCGGCGGAAAGAAAAGTAGCAAAGGTAAAGGTGGTGGCAAGGATATTGGCATGGACGGAATCCGTGACGGTGAAATCATGGCAACTTCCCGCAAAGGCTACAAACAAACCGCTCCGCACGGAATGATGTTGATACCATCGGGTTCATTGATGATGGGTCAGGCAGACGAAGACGTAATGTCAGCTCGTATATCTATGAACAAACGTGTGACTATTGTACCGTTTTACATGGACGATACCGAAGTGACCAACCACGAATATCGCCAGTTCGTAAACTCAATGACCACCGACTCGGTATCGGTCTTGGGCGAAGAATTTATCATGTCCACGCTTTACCCTGACACTTCGGTTTGGAGCAAAGACTTTACGTATCACAATGGCGACCAAATGACTGAATACTATTATTCGTCACCCGCCTTTGATATGTATCCCGTAGTTGGTATTAGTTGGGACGCTGCCGTGTATTTCTGCAAGTGGCGTACTAAATTATTGAATGATAACAGAGCCGAGAAAAGTCTTTTCAAGTCACCACGTTACCGCTTGCCTTCGGAGGCTGAGTGGGAGTGGGCAGCCCGTGGCGGAAAGGAAGGAGCAAAGTATCCGTGGGGAAATCCCTACGTAGCCAACGGGAAAGGTTGCTTCTTGGCAAACTTCAAGCCATATCGAGGCAATTACCGAGCTGATGGCTATCCATATACCGCCCCATCAAATGCTTTTACGCCAAATGATTATGGCTTGTATAACATGGCAGGAAATGTGGCCGAATGGTGCCAAGATGCTTATGCAGAATCATATATGCCAGTCACCTGGGACTTGAATCCTGTGTATAATGACGAAAACGAGCCTCGAAAAATCATTAAAGGCGGCTCGTGGAAAGATGTAGCTTATTTCTTGGAAACGGGTACTCGTACTTACGAGTTCCGTAATGAACGCCGCTCTTACATCGGTTTCCGCTGCGTGATGGATCGCTTGGGTAGCGTACCAGGCAGAGAATAATAGAATTACGAATTGCGAAGTAAAAAACGTAGATATTTAACCAAGTATCGGCTTTTAACTTCGCAATTCGTATGTTTATAAAATAATAAATCAAATAAATTCCCTTTTAAATTAAAGCATAATTCTTAAATTTTCAGACAAATGGCAGCAAACAGCAACGGTACGAGTTTATTCTGGGACAAAATTATTCCGTTTTTTTATGGTGCGGGAGCATCAGTTGTAATCTTAGGAGCATTAGGTAAAATCATGCACTACGACTGGGCAAACTTTATGTTGCCAATCGGTTTGGGTACCGAAGCATTGATTTTCTTGATTTATGCCTTTCAATCAATCATTCGCCCGAGTGCCGAATATCAATGGGAAAAAGTATATCCCGAACTATCAGACGATTTTCAAGGCGAACTGCCAAAAAGAAGCGTAGCTACGCAGGGAGCAGGTTTGACCGCCAAAATGGACGATATGCTCGCCAATGCCAAAATCACACCCGATATTCTTGATGGTTTGAAAAACGGTATTCAAAGCCTAACGGGACAAGTTTCTAAAATGACTGACCTTTCGGACGCAACCGTTGCAACGAGTGACTACGCAAAGAATGTAAAAACTGCCTCGGGGCAAGTTACGGCCATGAATACTGCCTACGGAACGGCGATTTCGGCCATGAACAGCATGGGCGATGCCACCAAAGATGCCCAAGAATATCGTTCGCAGTTTGGCAAAATTACCCAAAATATGGGAGCTTTGAATGCCGTTTATGAACTCGAACTACAAGACACTAACAAGCACTTGAAGGCGATGAACGCATTTTATGGTAACTTAACAACTGCCATGAAAGATATGTCTGATGCCTCGAAAGAAGCCCAGCAGTTCAAATCTGAAATGTCGAAATTGACCAATAACCTTACTTCGCTAAACAACGTTTACGGCAGTATGCTATCGGCCATGAAAGGCAACTAAATAGTTCTGAGTGTTGAGTTATGAGTGCTGAGTTTAGAATTTCGAGTTTTTATCTTACAAACTTTTAAATTCTTAATTCTACATCGCTCGGGCGGCTCCGTCTTAATTCTACATTCTACATCGCTACGGCGAACCGTTCTTAATAAATTTACTAAATTGTATAATACATAGAATATATGGCAGGTGGAAAAGAATCTCCACGTCAGAAGATGATCAATATGATGTATCTCGTTCTGACGGCAATGTTAGCACTCCAAGTAAGCAATGCTCTCTTACAAAAGTTTCAGCTATTGAATAATAGTTTAGAAAAAGCCAATTTATCGGCCAACGATAATAATAACAAAACTGTTGAGGCCATCAGAAAGGAAATTGCAAAGCCTGGTGGTGAAAAATACAATGACGTACTTCGCAAAGCGGGTGACGTAAGAAAACTCACCAACGATGTAAACGTTTATATCGAAGGCCTCAAAGAAGAAATTATCAAAGCGGGTGGCGGAAGAGATCCCGAAACTGGTGTAGCCAAAAATCTTTCAGAGGAAGAAAAAGTAGCCAGTTTGATGATTGGAGCAGGAAATGCCAAAACTGGTAAGGCCTACGAATTGCGAAAAAAATTAGACGATTTTACAACTGCTTTATCAAAATTTGGGGCAGAGGGTACAAAAATTCCATCTTTAGCAGTTGATGCCAAAGACGATCCGATTGCCAAAAGAAATGCGGCCATTGTCGGGAAAGATTTTGCCCAACTCAATTTTGAGCAAACGCCCGTGCCTGCGGGCTTGGCAACTTTGAGCCAAAGCCAGTCGGAGGTTCGTCGTTTGGAAGGCGAAATATTAGATTATTTGGCCAGCCAAGTGGGTTTGAAAGAAATCAAATTTGATGAAATTTTTGCGGTCGTTATTCCAGATTCTCGCTCGGTAGTAGCAGGTCAGAAATACCACGCCGAAGTTGCCATTGGAGCATATTCAAAGTCAATCACACCAAGAATCAGCATCAACGGTTCGGCTTTGCCCGTGAAAGACGGCAAAGGAACGTACGAAGTAACGGCTTCGGGTGGAGATTTTGATAAAAACGGACAATTGAAGCGTTCGTACCGTGCCGTAGTGGCGTATCCTGCACCCGATGGTACAATGAAATCAGTAGAAAAAGAAGAAACTTACACAGTTTTGAAGCCATCGGTACAAATCGAAACGGCCTCAATGCCTGCTTTGTACTTCAAGTGTGCGAATCGTTTGGTAACGTATTCGCCTGGTTTAGGGTCTTTGTATAGTCCATCGTTTAGTGGTACTGGGGGAGAGTTTATCCCTGGCGGAAGTGGTAAAGTAACGATTGTTCCAAATTCCGCCAAGGCTGCAATGAATGTTGTAAATGATGGTATTACGCTACAAACATTTAATTTTCCAGTACGTCGTGTACCGAAACCGACAATTAAAATGCGTGGGATAGATGAAAGAAAAGGTGCTTCGGCAACTGGTTTGAGGTCTTTGACAATTGAAGCTATTGCTGATGAATCATTCAAATCAACAAATCCCGAAGATGCTAATTTTAGAGTTGCCGAATTTGAAATAAATTTAGCACGTGGTTTAAGAAGAATAGGTAATGGAACATTTAATGGTACAGCAAATTTAACAAGTCTCGCACAACAAGCACAGGCGGGTGACCGTTATGTTATTGTAGTAAAAAGAGTTGAGCGTAAAAATTTCAAAGGAGAGGTAGAAACCGTTGATGTTGGTGAAGTTCTCTTTAACATTCCGCTAAATTAACAAATAAATAATTGTCAAAATTATGAAGAAATTACAAGGCTTGGCGTTTGGTATCGCATTAGGTATCAGCCAGTTTGCAGTAGCTCAGGAAAAGTCGAACAATTATGTAAATCCCTTGTCGCTTCGTCCAGTACACGAGGCCAATGTGATGTACAAGACGACTTTGTGGCGTAGAATTGACTTAAAAGAAAAGCAAAATCAACCGCTTTTCTCGAAAGGAAGCGAAATCACGAGGCACTTGATTGATGCCGTAAAAGCGGGCTTGATTGAAACTTACGATAACGACTCGCTGACAACAAAGCTAACGTTAGACCAGTTTATGGAGCGTTTGATGCTAAAATCAGAAGGTGGCGGACTCTCGAAAGAAGAGGCAGCGGCTGGGTTTTCAGCAGGTGGCGATGATGGTTGGGGTGGCGATAGTGGTGGTGCAAAACCAGCGGCTGGTGCAGCCCCTGCGGCAGCGGCAGACCTCGGTGCGGGGATAGAGATTTTTCCAACGCAACTGACTACTTTGGAGTTGAAAGAAGACTGGATTTTTGATAAACAGCGTTCACGTCAGTATTTTGATATTTTGACGATGAAACTGATTATCCCAGCCGACCAAACGACTTTGGGTTTTGACCGTCCGATTTGTGTATTTAAGTACAAAGAATTGGAGCGTTATTTCCGTAGTAATCCTAAGTGTATTTGGTACAATGCCGCCAATGTGGCATCGCACAAAAACTTAGCCGATGCTTTTGAATTGCGTTTATTTCACGGAAAAATCATCAAGAAATCGAACGCCTTGGATAACTTCTTGGACGATATTTACAAATCGCCACGTGAGGGAATGTTGAAATCGGAGCAATTGGAGCATGAATTGATGGAATTTGAACACAATTTGTGGGAGTATTAATCATCATTTGAGTTGATATTGAAAAAGGAGAGAATCGTTTGATTTCTCTCCTTTTTTATTGCTGTTTTTCTCCGATACTTTCCAAAAGAGCAGGGTTATTGACAAACTTTTTCAGGAACTTGAATAATTTTCCGCCGTGAGAGGCATCAATTACTCGGTGGTCGAGAGCGGCTCCGAGCGTCAGGATTGTTCGAGGTACGATTGTGTCATTAACGACCCAAGGCTTTTTAGCGATTCCCCCCAAAATCAATACAAAAGAAACATTTGCCGATGGCATCAAAGCGGGATAACCAATATCCAGACCAAGACTACCGATATTTGACAAAATAAACGAACCAAAATTATTGGCCGAAAGCCCCAACGCAGGTATAGAAATTCCCAAGTTTACGGTCATGAATCTGATAAAATTATAAACCCAGCCACGTAAGGGCCACGGAATAGCGGCTAATTTCTCTTTCATCTTCATCGTGGCGTTTTCGTGACCTTTGTACGTTTGCTGGATTTCATCTCGCAGTTTTATTACTGATTCTCCCAAAGTCAGTTTATCAACATTCAGCATTTTTACCGAACCCATTTCGCCACTCTGCAAAAGTACGCTTACGGTAGCATCAACTTGCTGGTGCGAATAAACATTGCCCCGCTTGATGTAAGTATTAAATTCGGGGAGGTGTTCGCTAATTGCCCGAGCCGTGGCTACCAAAAAAAAATGCGTCAGGGTGAGTTTCACGCCTGATTTTCGCTGTTCGGTAATGTATTTTTCTAAATCAGTAATATCAATTTCGACCGAGCCAAAGATTTTTGAGTCCGTTGGTTTTTTATATATCGTAGAGGCGGTTTTTCGCCAAGCGGTATTGAGTCCGTTGGTTTTCATTTGTTCGTTTTTAGCTTCTTTTTCAAGTTATCGAACGTTTTCAAATGAGCTTTCTCTAAAATTGATGCGAAATAAGCAATCAATAACGCATTACCACGCAGGATTATTTGTTCTTTAACCAAAAGAGGCTCGTTGCTATTATTTTCAAGAAAATCAAAATTGATTTTGAGCGTAATACTTGCAAATGGATACTTGATAATACTAAAATAAGAAACCTTTTTTTTACTTTTAATACTACGCACTTCTGCTTCGTACTCAGGGTTAATTTTCAATATCCCCATTAAAGTAACCGTTTCTTTTATATGATAAAGTATGCAGGAGATGTCAGGTGCTTCGGTTATTACATTCACTTGACTCATATAGGGGTGAATTTCTCCAAATTTTTTAAGATTTGATACATGCTCATACACATCATCAAATTTTCCATCAAAAGTATGAACTAAAATTAATGTTTTTTCTGCCATTTTATTTCTTTTCCAAAGAAGATATTACAGCCGCATTTCTCATCATTGCATTAGCTGGAAATTAATATTTTTCATAAAAAACTTGAAACTCGACTTGCGAAAGAGCATATTTTACTTTTTAAATTCTCCATCAACTAAACGCCAAATATTCAAGGGATTATTGCTTTTTAATTCATCAACTAAAAGCGAATCGGGGAAATTTTGGTAGCAAATCGGGCGAGTGAATCGAGTGATTGCCATCGTACCAACGGACGTACTTCGGGCATCGGTCGTGGCAGGAAACGGCCCACCATGCACCATTGCGTGAGAAACTTCTACGCCCGTCGGGAAGCCGTTGAGTAAGATTCTGCCAACTTTTTGTTCTAAAATTTCTATCAAATCGGCATATTCGGCCAAGTCTTCGTCAGTTCCGTGAATGGTTGCTGTCAAATGTCCCGAAAGGTTTTGAGCTGCTTCCAGCATCTCCTCTCTTGTATTTGCTTCAACAACCAAACTCGTTGGGCCAAAAATCTCTTCCGCCAAATGAGTATTTTCGTTCAAACCAGCAATATCAGTACGTAAAATAATCGGCTCAACCGCCGTAAATCCCACGGGAGCTTTGCCAACGCCGATGATTTGCGTAAAATTCTTTGCGTTTTCTGTACCCTTAATGTAAGCATCACGAATGCCCGTAGTCAGCATTACGCCTCCTTGGGCATTTGGTGCTTGTTTTTCTAATTCCTGCATGAAGTTTTCATTTTTTTGCAAGAACAATATGCCAGGATTTGTGCAAAACTGCCCAACGCCCATCGTTACGGAAGAAACGAAGTTTTGAGCGATTGCCGTACCTTTTTCTGCCAAAATTTTGGGCAAAACAAACACAGGATTTGTGCTACCCATTTCGGCATAGACGGGAATCGGCTCGGGGCGGGTTGCTGCGGCATCGAATATTGCCTTGCCACCTTTGTACGAACCCGTGAATCCGATAGCCTTTACGCTTGGGTGCTTTACCAATGCCGTGCCGATTTCGTGGCTATCGTCAAATAACAAAGAAAACACGCCATCGGGCATATTTGTAGCCTCAGCCGCTTGCTGGATAGCTTTTCCGACCAATTCGGACGTACCCAAATGGGCGGGGTGTGCCTTAAAAATTACGCAACAACCCGCCGCCAATGCCGAAGCCGTATCGCCACCCGCTACCGAAAATGCCAAAGGGAAATTGCTCGCACCGAAAATTCCGACTAAGCCAAGTGGGCGTTCCATTGCCCGAATATCGGGGCGTGGGGCGGGCTGACGTTCGGGCAGAGCAGAGTCAATTCGGGCATTTACCCACGAACCTTCCCGCAGCAGTTGAGCAAAAAGACGGAGTTGTGCTGTGGTTCTGCCACGTTCGCCAACTGCTCTGCCTTGCGGTAAGCCCGATTCATCTTTGTATCGTTCAATGAGAGTTTCGCCCAGATTTTCTATTTCTTCGGCAATTTTTTCCAAGAAAACTGCTTTTTCAACACCCGATTTCTTGCGGTAAATTTGAAACGCTTTTGCTGCTTTATCGGCGGCATAGTCAAGTTCATCAAGCGTTGCTTTATAAAATAGCGGTGCTAAGGCTTCGCCCGTGGCTGGGTTTGTGGCTTGAATGGCGACCGTTCCTGTCGAAAAAGTTTCAAAACCTATGATATTTCTTCCTGTGATTTGCATTTTTTGCTTTTTGTGAAATTTTAAACGTAATCAATTCTTTATTTATCAACGAGCATCCAAAATCTTTTTAATGGTAATTCAGCTTTCATTTCATCACTAAATTTATCGTAATATTTAAAAATATTTTCGATAATATCATTAGCAGACCAAAGTCTAATAAAAAAGAAATCTTCTCTTGCTTCTTGTATAACTTTATTATTAAATCCACTCCAAGAAACTAATAGACCCAATTCTGATTTTACTTTTCTCATTACACCTTGAAGTTCTCTTAGTGTTTGAACATTCACTTGCGTTACTGTTGATTTTATTTGAACACAAATGCGTGGATGGTCAAATCCAAGTGAACCCGATGCTGCAAAAATATCCATTCCACCATCTGGGCCAGGTGGCGATACTTGCGTTATATAGCCCTGTGCTGTTAATATTTGATCAACAAGTGTGGCAAAACCATGCCCTTTGAACTTTCTGTCAATTAACTTTATAATTTGGTCTTTTGCAAATTGTTCAACATCAAACTCCTGTTCTTCAAATTCTTCTTCTAACTGTGAGCCTATTTTTGTTGTATATTTTTTGCCTTCGATAACTGCCAAAACCCTTTCAGTAGCCTCCAACCGAGAAACTTGACTTATGGTCAGTAATGAACCAAAAGAATAAAGTAAATCTTGATCAAATTCTGCTCTTGGAACTGTTTTTAACCACTTTACTTGCCTAACGTGGATTGTCTCGGCTGTAATTTTTTCAAATTTGTATTCTCCTATTACTTTACCAATATGGATAGACGGTTGTGTTTTTGAAGGTAACGCAACAATGTCTCCGATGGCTATTTCGTTTGCAAAACGCCAAATTTGCCCTACTTTACCACCAACCCTTGCATTATTTGGTTCTTCATAAACTAACTGATATTCCTTAAAAAGCTCATCTCTATTTTTGTATTTACGCAAATCGGGCAAATCGTTCCAACCCATGGTTATTACCGAGTTATCAATACAAGTTTGTTCTTGTTCTCCGTATCTTCCTGCTCTAACTGTCCAAAGTTTCATTAAAATATTTTTTATAGTGGTTTTTAAAATTGTTTTCTCTTTTCACTTCATCTCCACAAAGTTCACCAAAGTACCAATGCCTTCAATAGTAATGCGTATTTCGTCGCCGACTTCGAGCGTAAAATCATCATTTGGCACGAGTCCCGTGCCTGTCATCAGAAAGCAGCCGTGTGGGAACGAGGCTTCTCGGTAAAGAAATTCAACCAAATCAGTATGCTTTCGTTTCATTTGACTGATTGCGATTGAATTAGAGAAAAAGGGAATCTCAAAACGAAGAATTTCGATTGATATTTTGGTTTCGGGTGAAATCGGTTCATCAAGAATAGCTACGCAAGGGCCAATAGCGGCACTTTTATCATAGGTTTTGGCTTGCGGCAAATACAGAGGATTTTCGCCTTCAATATCTCTCGAACTCATGTCATTGCCTACGGTATAACCCGAAATTTGCCCTTTTGAATTTATAAAAAGTGTCAGTTCTGGCTCGGGTACATTCCATTTTGAATCACGCCTGATGCGGACATTCTGCCCCGAACCGACCACTCTATGAGCAGTTGCCTTGAAGAAAATCTCTGGCCGCTCGGCATCATAGACTCGGTCATAAAAATTATCTCCGCCCGAATTTTTCGATTCTTCCATGCGGGCATCACGGCTACGCAGATACGTAACCCCCGCCGCCCAAACTTCCTGCGACTGAATGGGTGCTTGTAAACCATTGTCTATCAACGATTTATACTCCGATGCGGCTGGCAAAAGCTGAATTTCTCGTTGGAGTTCATAAAATAAATCTTCCCGATTGATGAATAAATCCCAGTCGGTATGGCGAGAAATATAAAATTGATTTTCGTGTTCGATAACGAAGCCTTGTAGCGTTTTATAGATTTTCATGAGGATAAACAAGAATTATTAGAGTTCAATATTAAGCAAAAATGGGCAGAATTTTAGTTTTCGTCTTTGATTTTTTAAAAGACAGTAGCCCGCTTGGTAAGTTTTTGAAAAAAAATTTGGAATTTAAAATAAAATCTAACTTCTTTGTATTCAGAAATGATTCGCACTTAGCGAATATTCGCTATTAGAGAATATATTTTAATGAAAACTCAAAACTCACAAATCGTCCCAATTCTGCTGCTACTCGGCTAAAAACTTGTAGAGAAGAATATTGTATATACAAAAGCCTTCTTTACACTATGTTGAGAAGGCTTTTTCTTAATTAAAAGGATTTCAAATGGTTGAGAGTTATAAGTTTTTGCTTTAATGGTTAGAAAAATAACAACCTAAAACAACAACAACCTGCAACAAAATCTACAACCTATAACAAGAATAACAACCCGTAACAAAACCAATAAAATCCAAAATACCCAATGGCAATCTTAAACAAATTCAGCCGAACACTAACCCAAGAAATCGAAAATCCAGCCGCCAAAGCAATGCTCTACGGCGTTGGCTTGACTGACGAAGATATGCAAAAAGCCCAAATTGGCATTGCCAGCACGGGCTACGAAGGCAATACCTGCAATATGCACCTCAACGGCCTTTCGGTTCATGTCAAAAAGGGTATTCAAGAAAATGGTATGGTTGGTCTGATTTTTCACACAATCGGCGTGTCGGACGGCATGACGAACGGTAACGACGGCATGAGTTATTCGTTGCCAAGCCGTGATATTATTGCCGATTCGATTGAAGATGTCGTAGCCGCTCAATGGTACGATGGCGTGATTGCGGTAGTGGGTTGCGATAAAAATATGCCAGGAGCAATGATGGCTATTGCCCGATTGAACCGTCCCGCTATGTTGGTTTATGGCGGCACGATTCGCACGGGAGAATATAAAGGACAAAAATTAGATATTGTTTCGGCATTTGAGGCGTTGGGCAAAAAATTTGCAGGAACCATCTCTGACGAAGACTATAATGGCGTAATCAAAAATGCCATTCCTGGGGCGGGTGCTTGTGGCGGAATGTACACCGCCAACACCATGGCATCGTCGATGGAAGCAATGGGATTGACACTGCCCAATTCGGCGAGTTATCCTGCTACGCACGAAGGCAAAAAAGCCGAATGTGTAGCGATTGGTGCTGCCATGAAAAATATGCTGGAGCTTAATATTTGCCCACGGGATATTATGACTCGCAAGGCTTTTGAAAATGCCATGACGGTCGTGGTAGCTATGGGCGGCTCAACCAATGCCGTTTTGCATTATTTGGCCATTGCGAGTGCTGCGGGTGTGGACTTTACCATTGATGATATTCAAGCGATTTCTGACCGCACGCCTTTCATTGGCGATTTGAAACCTTCGGGCAAATATTATATGGAAGATATGCTCGCCATTGGTGGTGTGCCTGCTTTGATGAAATATTTGCTCAGAAAAGGACTTTTTCATGGCGATTGCATGACAATTACGGGAAAAACGATTGCCGAAAACTTGGAAAATGTACCCGATTTAGATTTTGATGCCCAAAAATTAATTCACCCATTAGAAAAGCCAATCAAGCCTTCGGGACATTTGCAGATTCTCTACGGAAACCTTGCCGAGGGTGGTTCGGTGGCAAAAATCACGGGTAAAGAAGGCGAAATGTTTGAAGGAATTGCCAAAGTTTGTGAGCGTGAAGAAGACGTAATCGCATTTTTGAGCAAAGGCGAAATACAAGCAGGACACGTAATTGTAATCAGAAACGAAGGACCAAAAGGCGGACCGGGAATGCCCGAAATGCTCAAACCAACGTCGGCCGTAATGGGTGCGGGCTTAGGAAATAGTGTAGCCATGATTACCGATGGTCGTTTTTCGGGCGGTACGCACGGTTTTGTAGTTGGGCATATTACACCCGAAGCCTTCGACGGTGGCACGATTGCCTTAGTACACGATGGCGATAAAATCACGATTGATGCCATTGATAATAAACTCACGCTTCATGTTTCGGACGAAGAATTGGCCGTTCGTCGTGCCGCTTGGAAACAAATTCCTTCGACATTTACGAGAGGAGTTTTGAGAAAATATATCAAGAATGTAAGTTCGGCGAGTACGGGTTGTGTTACGGATTTGTAAAAAAGGGGAAATAGACATAAAAACACAAAACCAAGTAATCTATATGTATAGCCTCGACCGTACGGCATTCCGAATGGGAAACCACCAAGAAGCCGAAGATAACAGAACATACTGGCAGTCTCAATCAATGAACGAACGCCTGAAAGCAGCAATGTATCTTAATAGTGTAGCTTATAACTTTGATATAAACAACCCGCTTAGGATAGATAAAACAGCTTTTAGTATGAGAAAACATGAGAACTAATGTTTTTAATGTTGATTTTCAGGAGTTTATTGATGCTCTCAATAAGGCACAAGTCAAGTACATATTAGTTGGTGGATATTCAGTTATTTTGCACGGATATTCACGAACAACAGGTGATATGGATATTTGGGTTGATAAAACAAGAGAAAATTACGAGGCACTCAAAAAAGCATTTTATGTATTCGGAATGTCCATTTTTGATATGACAGAATCCAATTTTCTTGACAACCCATCACTTGATGTTTTTACCTTTGGACGACCGCCAGTAGCCATTGATATTATTACCACTATCAAAGGCTTACAATTTCAAGATGCTTATGCACAAGCTCTTGATTATCAAATAGATGACGAAGTAGCATTATCAGTAAAACTCATTCATCTAAAAGATTTACTCACAGCAAAGCAAGCCGCAGGGCGAGCAAGAGATATAAACGACATTGAAAATTTATCACCCAAAAAATAAGATGGGAAATTTATTAGAAATAGAATTAAAACAAGAAACATTCGTAGCAGTTGCCGAAGTAAAAGCCGAAAAAAAGTTTCTTTCGGGAGCTCAAGCAATGATGGAATGTCTGCTGGCAGAAAGCGTTGATACCATTTTTGGGTATCCTGGCGGAGCAATTATGCCTACTTATGACGCTCTTTATGACTACATTGATAGAATCAATCACATTTTGGTTCGCCACGAACAAGGTGCAGGACACGCCGCCCAAGGTTTTGCTCGGGTTAGTGGACGCACGGGCGTTTGCCTCGTAACTTCGGGGCCAGGCGGTACAAATCTCATCACACCAATCGCCGATGCTATCATCGACTGCACACCTTTGGTTTGCATTGTGGGGCAAGTAAAATCAACCTTGCTCGGCACCGATGCTTTTCAAGAAACCGATATGATGGGCGTAACGACACCCATCTGCAAATGGAATTATCAAATCACCAGCCCCGATGAAGTGCCTGAAATCATGGCAAAGGCATTTTTTATTGCCAAATCAGGCAAGCCAGGGCCTATTGTAATTGACTTTACCCGTGATGCCCAAGCCGCAAAAATGACCAAAGATTTTACTTACAAAAAAGTAGAAAAAATGGTCAGTTATAATCCACGTGTCGTGCCAAAGCAGGAACAAATCGAAAAAGCGGCCGAACTAATCAACAAAGCCAAACGCCCGTATATCTTATTTGGACACGGTGTTCTGATTGCCGACGCTGTGAAGGAATTACTCGAATTTGTCGAAAAAACCGATATTCCTTGTGCAAGTACCCTGCTGGGGCTTTCGGCAATGCCCAACGACCACCCAAATTATATGGGCTGGCTCGGAATGCACGGAATGTACGCCCCCAACGTAATGACCGACCAGTGTGATGTACTCATTGCAATCGGTATGCGTTTTGATGATCGAGTTACGGGCGATTCTACCAAATTTGCTCCGCAAGCACGCATTATTCACATCGAAATTGACCCTTCGGAAGTCGAAAAAATCAAAAAAACCGAAGCTCCCGTGGTGGGCGATGCCAAAGAAGCCTTGAAAATGCTAATTCCGTTAGTCAAAAAAGGTGATTTTACGGGCTGGAAAAATGAATTTAGAAAACTCGACATAAAAGAACACGAGAAAGTAACACTTCGTGATTTGAAGGAAGAGGGCAAGATAAAGATGGCGGAAGTAGTGGCGATGCTTTCCGACAAAACCAACGGCGAGGCCTGTATCGTGGTCGATGTGGGGCAGCACCAAATGGTGACGGCACGTTATTACCAGTTTAAAAAACCAAATTCTTATATCGCATCGGGCGGACTCGGCACGATGGGCTTTGCGATTCCTGCTTCATTTGGGGCAAAAGTGGCCGCTCCCGACCGTGAGGTGGTGGGCATCATTGGTGATGGTTGCTTTCAAATGACAATTCAAGAATTGGGTACGATTGCCCAAAGTGGTTTGGCCGTAAAGATGATTATATTGAATAATAATTTTTTGGGAATGGTGCGTCAGTGGCAGCAATTATTTTTTGATAACCGCTACTCATTCGTGGAGCTTCAAAACCCAGATTTCATAACAATCGCCCGAGGATTTGGCATTGAGGGGCATACTTGTTCGGAGCGAGAAAACCTCAGCGATTCGCTTGATAAAATGCTGGCTTCAAAGAAAGCCTATCTTTTGGAAATGATTGTCGAGAAAGAAGAAAACGTCTTCCCGATGGTTCCTGCGGGAACGAGCGTGAGCGAGATTAGGTTGGAATAATTGATGTTCGATGTTTGATGTTCGATGTTTTGAAAAAACTTCAATACAAAGCAATTTAGCCAAATATATAAATGAATAGCCTCGAAAATTAAGCATCGAACCTATAAAAAATAAAACATGAAATCTTATATTGAATTAGATGTTTGGAAACAAAGTAGGCAATTAGTAAAACAAGTTTATGAACTGACTAAACAATTTCCAAAAGAGGAACAATATGGACTTTCAAGTCAGATACGTAGATGTTCGGTATCAGTGCCGTCAAATATTGCGGAGGGGCATGGAAGGAATCATATTAAAGATTCACTACAATTTTTTTTTATTGCAAGAGGCTCGCTGTATGAGTTAGAAACCCAACTTTATTTATCAAATGATTTAGGTTATTTCTCAAACGATGATTTAACAAATCTTTTAGAGAAAATAACAACTTGTAAACAAATGTTAAATGGTTTGATAAGGTATTTTGAAAGCCGATTACCTAACACATAATAGTATATTTATTGTTTGTTTTTTATTGATTTGGTTGTATAAAACCGAACATCAAGCATCAAACATCAAACATCGACAATGACAACATACACAATCTGCGTATTTACCGAAAACACCATCGGATTACTCAACAAAATTACTATTATATTTACCCGTCGGAGAATCAATATTGAGTCGCTGACGGTATCCGAAACCGAGCGGAAGGGAATCTCTCGATTTACGATTGTTATCAAACACGAAAAACGTGAAGAAGTAGAAAAACTCGTGCGTCAGATTCGGAAAATCATCGAAGTATTAGCCGTTTTTGGTTATCTCAACGAAGATATTGTTTCGAACGAAATCGCTTTGTTCAAGATTTCAACGCCACTCAACGGAAAATCGGTCGATGTCGAAGCTATCAATAAAATCCACAAAGCATGGGTTGTGTATTGGGGGCTTGACTATTTGGTTTTTGAAAAAACGGGTACCGAAGCCGAAATCCACGATTTCTTTCGGTACATAAAACCCCACGGAATCATCGAATTTGTGCGGTCAGGACGCATCGCCGTCGGAAAAACTCCGCAGGGCTTGATAGAATATCTGCCCGAAGAAATCACGGAATGGGAGGATTTGTTGTAAAAAACTATTCATTTTATGTAGATTTGTGAAAGTTTTTCTTGAAAATTAGAAAAGTCAGAACGTTTTTTTGAAGTTGCAACAAGAAAAAGTCAATTATATCAAAAAACTATGAGCAATTTAACAATACAAGCTCCACTATCAAATCTTCAATTAGAATTGTTAAAACTCTATGGAAGTGGTGTTTCGGATGAAGACTTAGGGGCTATAAATAGTTTAATTGTTACTTATTTTGCTAAAAAAGCCCAAGATTCAGCAGATAATATCTGGGATAAAAAAAAATATTCCGATGATTTAATGGATGAATGGCTTAAATCGGATTTGAGAAAATGAAGGTAGTTATTGATACAAATTGCTTATTGGTTTCTATTTCAAGGAAATCGAAATATAACTGGCTTTTTCAAGCATTGATTGATAAAAAGTTTGAATTGTGTTTAACTACTGAAATTTTAAATGAATACGAAGAAATCATAAACCGCTATTTTTCAAGCGAAACGGTTAAGCCAGTTTATGAAGTCTTAACTACCGCATCAAACATGAAAAAAATAGAAGTTTCATTTAGATTGCAACTCATATACAATGACCCCGATGATAATAAATTTGTAGATTGTGCCTTTGCAGGAAATGCAAATTATATCGTAACAAATGATAAACATTATGATATTTTAAAGAGTATTGATTTTCCCAAATTCAACGTAATTTCAATTTTAGAATTTAAAGAAATTTTGGACAATATATAAACCTGTGATTGGCTAATACAATACCGATTGTTACGATTATTGAAGCAAAAAAAAGCGATATTTCATTAGGGTTGGGGCAATGTGTGGCAGAAATGATGGCAGCTAAGATTTTTAATGAAAAGGAAAATACACCCAAAAAAATAATTTATGGGATTGTAACAACAGCCTTAGAATGGCAAATGATGAGCCTCGAAAATAAAACTATTAGCCTCGAAAATCGTACATTAAGTTTAGATAAACTTAGTGAGATTTTGGGTGTATTACTAAAAATAATAGAAGTATAATGCCCTCATTATCAGTATTTTACAGAACAAACGCAATCAAAAATGCCAAAAATAAATTCGTAAATTTACAAGAAATCAGTTATGGCTTATAATAAATTTACCTTAGAAAAAGTAATAGATAAGTTTTCGGTTGAAGTGAAATATGTACCCCATATTTTTGACAAATCTATTCCAAAAGTAGCAAAAAGTGATATTTTAGAAAAAATATTACAAAGAAATATGCCACTGTCTAAGGCAATTCCAACAGAAAAAGCTTTGTCTGAATTATTGATTTCACCAATTTTAGTCGAATTAAAAGAAATAAAGAAAACTATCGGTGTTTTTTCGGGAATAGAATTTAACGTAGATAGTTCACAAGGATTGAATGGCAGATGCGATTTTATTATATCAGGAAATGATAGTCAATTTGTGCTAAATGCTCCTATTTTGACAGTCGTAGAAGCAAAAAAAGGTTTAATAGAAGATGGCTATGGACAATGTATTGCCGAGATGATTGCTGCTCAAATCTTTAATCAAAGAAAAGGCGTTGAGTTTAAGAAGATTTATGGCGTCGTTACAAGCGGGTTACATTGGCAGTTTCTAAGTATTGAAAATAAAACAGTAAATATTGAGAGCCGAGAGTTAGACTTAGATGATGTAGAAGAAATATTAGGAATGTTACTAAAAATGGTAGAATGACAATTATCTAATTATCAATACTTTACAGAGTAAAAGTAGTTAAAAGTCAAATTGTAAATTTGCAAAAATCATTATGGCATATAATAAATTTACATTCAAGCAAGTAACTGAGCAGTTTGGATTGAAAGTTATTCAAAAAGATAGTCTTTTTTCGGCAGAAGAAACTGTCTTGCCAGAGCCCAGTCAATTATTAAAGCAAACATTAGAACGGAATGTCACGCTGGCAAAAGCTATTGCCACCGAGAAAGCCTTGTCAGAGTTCATTGTGGCCCCAGTTTTATCAGAAATACTGAATATTTCAAAAGGAAAAATAAGCCTTTTTTCAGGAATAGATTTTACGATTGATGTCAAACAAGGTTTATCGGGGCGGTGCGATTTTATTATTAGTCTAAACAGTAATCAATACTTTCTAACCGCACCGATTGTTACGATTATTGAAGCAAAAAAAAGCGATATTTCGTTGGGACTGGGGCAATGTGTGGCAGAAATGGTGGCAGCTCAGATTTTTAATGAAAAGGAAAAGACACCTCAAAAACAAATTTACGGCATTGTTACAACTGGCTTAGAATGGCAAATGATGAGCCTCGAAGGTAAAAATGTATATATCGAAAATCGTACATTGAGTTTAGATAAACTTAGCGAGATTTTGGGCGTATTATTGAAGATGATTGAAGTGTAAGGAATGAGAAATAAATAAGGTAACATTCTTACACGCCTTCCTTTTCCGTTATTCTACCCAATTTTTTCATTAAAGAGCGTTGCTATTTGCAGAAAAAATTGATTGTCTAACGAAAAAAATAGCCAGTTTAAGAATGTTACCTTATTTATTTCTCATTCCTAATAGACTCACTATCAATAATTTATTAAAATTAAGCTGTAAATTTGAAAAAAACATTAATTATGGCATATAATAAATTTACACTTGAAAAAGTTTCTCAGGATTTTGGCCTTAAAATTACCAATATTTCGGGAAGCATCTTTGATGAATTTGTTACACCAATTGCTCCAAGTCGTTTATTAAAAGAATTTATTGATGAATATTTACCTTTAGCAACGGCAATAGGCACCGAAAAAGCCCTTTCTGAATTTATTATTGCTCCGGTTTTAGCAGAACTTATCAGAATTTCTCACCAAAAAATTAGCCTTTTTTCTGGCATTGATTTTACGATTGATGCACATAGAGGCTTGGCGGGACGATGTGATTTTATGATTAGTTTGAGTGATAATCAGTTTTTTTTAACTTGCCCGATACTAACTATCGTCGAAGCTAAAAAAGGGGATATGGCAACAGGATTTGGACAATGTGTAGCAGAAATGGTAGCAGCAAAAATCTTCAATGAAAAAAACGAACATCCGCTGAAAATTATTTATGGTGTTGTCTCGACGGGTAGTAGTTGGAAATTTATTAAAATGCAAGATAACCAAGTTTCTATCGAATCAGGTATTATAGCAATTTCAGAATTAGACAAATTATTAGGGTATCTATACAAAGCAATAGCATCAAATATTTAAGTAAATAAAACAAAAACAAAGAAAATGGCAAAATTAAATTTCGGCGGCGTTGAAGAAGAAGTAGTAACCCGTGAAGAGTATCCTCTCGAAAAATCAAGAGAATTTTTGAAAAAACAAACCATCGCCGTCATCGGTTACGGTGTACAAGGCCCAGGTCAGGCAATGAATATGCGTGATAATGGCTTCAACGTTATCGTCGGACAACGCCCAGGCAAAACCTACGATAAGGCAGTGGCTGATGGTTGGGTTCCTGGCAAAACACTTTTTGGTATTGAAGATGCCCTAAAAAAAGGAACAATTATCTGTTTCCTTTTGTCTGATGCAGCCCAAATCGCTCTTTGGCCAACTGTAAAACAAAACCTTAAAAAAGGTAAAACTTTATATTTTTCGCACGGATTTGGTATTACGTACAGCAAAAAAACTGGCATCAAACCACCTAAAAATGTTGATGTGGTGCTGGTAGCTCCAAAAGGTTCGGGAACTTCGCTTCGCAGATTATTTGTCGAAGGAAAAGGCCTCAACTCATCTTTTGCAGTTTTCCAAGATGCTTCGGGACACGCCCGTGAAACGGCAATCGCCATGGGCATTGGCGTAGGTTCGGGCTATTTGTTTGAAACCGATTTCTACCGTGAAGTAACCTCTGACCTAACGGGCGAGCGTGGAACTTTGATGGGAGCAATTCAAGGAATTTTTGCGGCACAATATGAAGTTTTGCGTGAAAACGGACACTCTCCGTCGGAAGCATTCAACGAAACGGTGGAAGAATTAACACAATCGTTGATGCCACTTGTTGCCGAAAACGGCATGGATTGGATGTACGCCAACTGCTCAACAACCGCCCAACGTGGTGCCTTAGACTGGTGGAAGCCGTTCCACGATGCCACCAAGCCAGTTTTCAAGAAATTATACCAAAGCGTAAAATCTCAGAAAGAAGCAACGCAATCTATCGAGCGTAACTCTCAACCTGATTACCGTGAGAAACTTGAAGTAGAATTAGCCGAACTCCGTGAGTCGGAAATGTGGCAAGCGGGCAAAACTGTTCGTAGCCTACGCCCCGAAAGAAACTGATTTTTTGGAAATATACTACACAAAAAAGCGACTGTTCCGTAGGAAACAGCCGCTTTTTGTTTGTGTAAAATTTTAGTAGAACACCTATTTTTCGATGCTCAAATTAGCCTCATTCTCAAGTTTTATTTGGTGTTTTTCCTTGTAAATACTGACAGTTCCCTTCACCTTGATTGTTTTTCCTTGCAAATCAGCCTCCGTAAATTTTAGTTTTGCAAGCACCGAATCGAATATCACAACCACGACATCGTTTTGGGGATATGCTTTGTCAAGATTTAGAAAAAGTACGGGTTTATCAGCCTTACTCATCAGTTGTTTTGAATCAACAACTTTTCCTGTCAGATAGACCTCTTTTCCTAAATAATCTTTGACTTGTGTACTCGTAATGGTTTCTTGTGCGAAAGCAATATTGCCCAAGCAAATGAGCAATGCAATTAATAGTCTATTCATTGGGTGTGGTTATTTGATTTTTATCAAAGGTATCACTTCAAAATCTCCCGTGCAATCACTAATTTCTGGATTTCTGATGTACCTTCATAAATTTGCGTGATTTTGGCATCTCGCATGAGGCGTTCAACATGAAATTCTTTTACGTAACCATAACCGCCATGAATCTGAACGGCCTCGGTGGTTGCCCACATGGCTACGTCCGAAGCAAAAAGTTTGGCCATCGCTGCTGATTCTACGTAATCTTTGCCTTCGTCTTTTTGGCGAGCGGCTTTATAAACTAATAGCCGAGCGGCTTCGATTTTGGTTGCCATTTCGGCCAATTTAAACTGAATTGCTTGGTGGTCACAAATTGCCTTGCCAAATGCCTTGCGTTCTTTTGAATATTTTAGAGCCAATTCGTACGACCCAGCCGCAATGCCCAAAGCCTGTGCCGCAATGCCAATACGCCCACCGTTGAGCGTACTCATGGCAAACTTGAACCCAAAACCATCAACACCGATACGGTTTTCTTTGGGTACTTTTACATCAGAAAACATCAAAGAATGGGTATCTGACGAGCGAATGCCCATTTTATCCTCTTTTTTGCCAACCACGAAGCCCGCCGCTCCCTTTTCGATAATCAAGGCATTGATACCTTTGTGTTTGAGTTCGGGGTGGGTTTGGGCAATGACCAAACAGACCGACGACGTACCGCCATTCGTAATCCAGTTTTTTGTGCCATTTACCAAATAATAGTCGCCCATGTCTTCGGCGGTTGTTTTTTGGGAAGTAGCATCTGAGCCAGCTTCGGGTTCGGATAAGCAAAACGCCCCGATGATTTGCCCCATTGCTAATGGTCGCAGATATTTTTGTTTTTGTTCTTCCGAACCATAAGTTTCTAATCCCCAACAAACCAACGAGTTATTGACCGACATCGCCACCGAAGCCGAGGCATCAACCTTCGAGATTTCTTCCATGGCCAACACGTATGAAAGCGTATCCATGCCACCGCCACCGTATTCGGGCGAAACCATCATGCCCATAAAGCCCAACTCACCCATTTTTTTGATTTGCTCGTACGGAAACACCGAATGTGTATCTCGCTCAATAGCGGTTGGCAAAAGTTCATTTTGTGCAAAATCACGGGCGGCCGCCTGCACCGCCAAATGCTCTTCGGTCAAGTTAAAATTAATTCCTTCAAGTGCTGTTGCTGTCATGGTTTGTTTTAAATTTTGTAGTTTGTTGTAGATGATAAGTAGTCAATGGCAAATAGACGATAGACCATAGCAACGTAAAGCACTGATTATTAGTATTTTATGAGTTATGAATTTGTCGATTACACCTCTAAGTACTTAGTAACAAAGTTATAGATAAAAATAACAGTATGCAAGCATACTATTATTTTTAAAATTTAGTGAATTTTAATTTTTATAGCTTGCTCAAATACTGTATTCCGTCCAATAATCGTTCCAAATCTCGGAGGCTTGTATATACGTGAGGCGTTGCTCGCACACCGTCCAATTTCTCCCATTTGATGGGCGAAGTATGAATTTTAAACTTCGCAAATAATTCACTTTCTATCTTGCCCGCTTCGAGTCCTTCCACGCCAAAATGAGCTAATGCTCCCGAAAATTCGGGTTTTAGCGAGGTATTCATTTTGATTCTTGGGAGTTTCACCGCTTCGCTTGCCCAATAATCTTTTAGAAAACGTAATCTTGCTTCTTTTCGTGCATCACCGATGGCTAATTGAAAATTTAGGGCTTGTCCGATGCCTTGCTCAATCATAAATGAGCGAGTGCCGAGGTTTTCAAACTTGCGGATATTGTCGGAGTTGGGTTTGTCATTGGGAATCAAGGGAAAAACCTTCGATATTTTTTCTTTTTTTATCCAAAGCATACCCGAACCAATCGGAGCGGAGAGCCACTTGTGCAGGCTCGTACCGTAATAATCACAGCCCAAATCGGGGATTTTATAGGCCAAATGTGCAAACGAATGAGCTCCATCGACCAAAACCTCAATGCCCCGTTTGTGGGCTTCGTCGGCAATTCGGCGGGCGGGCAAAATCTGACCATTCCAGTTGATGATATGCGTGATATGCACAATTTTGGTACGTGGGGTCATTTGCTCAACAAACTTTTTTACGAACATATCGTTGTCTTCTACGGGCAGGTCGAGTTCGACGTAGTTTATCTTTAAGCCCTCTCGTAATACTCGCTGACGCCATGCGTGGAGCATATTTGGGTAGTCGTAGCGGGTCATTATTACCTCGTCGCCACGCTGCAAAGGCAAGCCCATAATCACGGTATCGAGGGCTTCGGTGGCGTTGCGATTGATGGCTATTTCGTCGGGTAAAACGCCCGCATATTTTGCTAAATTTTCTCGCAATGGCTCACGTCCTTGATCCATGATTCGCCACATATAATAGCTTGGAGCTTCGTTGGCGAGCTTATTGTAGCGTTCGACCGCATTTTGCACGACCAATGGAGAAGGACTTACACCACCATTATTGAGGTTGATTATTTGGGGCGAAACCGTGTATGCCTGCTGAATTTGCCACCAATAATCTTCATCGTTTGCCAGTTCGAGGGGTGATTTTTGGGCGGATAACGCACTGATTTTCAATAGATTATCTGCCGAAAATGCTTTCAAACTTGGCAATAACGTTGTGCCAGCCAGCATGGCAGTTTTATTCAGAAAATTGCGGCGTGAAGGCATGGACTTTGGCTATTTTGATTTGAGTTTGAAGTTAGGTGATTTTCTCAAAAAAACCAAAAAATGCACGAAAGCGACTCGTGCATTTTTTTTGGTTTCAATTTTACGATTTTTACTTCTCCACCACCACCCGCTTCGTTGAGGTAGCCTCGCCCGCTTGGCA
>JANNEN010000091.1:0-1620 GCA_031378715.1 Emticicia sp. | reverse complement strand
CAACAACAACAACAGCAACAGCAACAACAACAACAACAACAACAACAACAACAACAACAGCAACAACAACAACAACAACAACAACAGCAGCAGCAGCAGCAGCAGCAGCATAGCAACAACAACAACAACAAGAGATTTGGTGATTAGTGGATTCAACAAAGATAACAATCAACTATAAGCAGTTAACTAGCAACCAGGGTGGTTTAGGTGGCTGGATTCATTACCAGCGCGTTGAGTATACGAGATTCATGAACGGCAAGAAATCTTCACTAACTGCTGAAAAGGTCAAGAGATTGACTGACACCGGATTTGTATTCCGAAGTGATAGAAATCATCGTGGTACTACTACATCCCCCCGTCGTCGTAAAGTAGCCGATAACGATTCTGATGACGACAACACGTCAACCTCTAATGATGATGAGAGAAATGGTGAAAACTATAGCGAGGATGATGCAGCAGCTGGTTTAGTGGACCCCGGACGAGATCGATACGAAACATCCAACAGCTATTACACTTTAGGAAAAAACACATCGTGGAATCGATGAACTGGATTTCCTGTAAAAAATTAGAATGGGACTTGATACGCACCGGATCGTCAGCGCTGAAACTCTTTCTTTGGAATGGATTCGTAAGAATCCATATGAAACAAAGGAATACAATCGTTTCAATTGCTTTTGTGACATGTCTGGCTCTAGACGCGTTTGAAAGGATACGAATCAAAGCTCGAGTAACGAATAAGTATTTCGATTGCTCTGGTCCTATTATCTGCGGCGACAACGAGATATTCTTTATTGTTCACTGTAAAACTGAAAAACCTTCTAACTTACAATGTTTCCTGATTGGATGTAAAACTTCGTTGTTTTGCGAAGAGAAGGAAGTTGCATTACTTTAGACTATTAGGAGGATTTGGAATTTTATTTTTTGATAGGTGGATTTTTTCTTCTCAGTTCTAATCTACTAAGGGAAATAATTAACATGGATGATGCATGCTTGGTGGTCAACATGAGATACGAAAAATAATTGTTTTATGTTACATCGTCAACAATAAATAAATAAAGTTATAAAATACATAGCCGAAGAAAAAAAACCGGAGGGAAAACATCTACCGGTATATTATATCGTAAACGATTCTACATGTATTCAGTATTTTTATATAAGTAATTATATTATGTGTTAAATGAACAAACGTGTTTCTTAATACAATAATGCATGGTGTTGGGAGCCATTATTAATTATTGTTGTTGGATAGCCAAACAGTTCTAAAAAGCCTACGTTAGCCAAATAATAATAGTACCAACCAATAAGAGGGAAGATAAATTATATCATAAACCTTATATGATGCAATGGATATTTTTAAAATATACTGTATACGCGGAGTATCTATTTCCCAGTGTTTTATTTTTATTTCATAAAAAGTCACGAACCCCTCTAATATTTTATAGCATCATCCATCTTATACTATCGCCTTTGGTTATTATTATTCTTTCGATCCAATCTTGATGATGTAGACGTTGGTTCTGTTATTTCTTCTTCTTCCCGCTTTTTGTTAGTTGTAGTAGTACTACAGGACGTAAAATCACATTCATCATCACATCTTGTAGTACTAGTACTAAATGTTGT
>JANNEN010000031.1:0-7088 GCA_031378715.1 Emticicia sp. | reverse complement strand
ATCCAATTTGGTTAATTCAGGATAAATAATTGCTCCCGAGGTGGAATAAATGTAGTACACAATTTTCAAACCATCGTATATTTTGTCTAAATAAACGGTGTTATTTTTAACAATAAAATCTCGTCCTTCGACTATTAATTTGTTATTTACACTTACTTTGAAGCTATCAATATTTCCGTTTTTGGGGAATACTGGAAAATGAAGAGTAAACTTTGAAGAATCAATCGGGCTGCGAACTTCATTGGCTACAACATTTTTCACTTCCCAATCTTTTGATTTTTCAATGCCCTTAAACATTCCGTTTTCAACGAAAATCTTGGTTTCGAGCGATTGGGTATTGGCTTCCAGAATTATTGATTCGTCTTGTCGGTAAAACTTGCCGTTTTTCTCAGTTTTGAGTTTTACTAAGTGCTTTAAGTCGTTGATTATAAACGTTTTAGTTTCGTTTCCGAACGATAGCGTGATATTTTCTATGTTACCTTTTTTGTCTTTCGTGCTGCTATTTACTTTCAATTCAAAGCCATTTTTTGCAAAATACGCCTGTGCTTCGCCCAAGGTTTGTGTGTTTATTCTTCCAGGATAAACTCGGTACGAAATCATGTCACTGCTGTGACTGATGGCAGAAATTCCTTCTGATTGAACATCAACAGATACAAACGAATGAAGGTTTTTGAACGGAACCGAAACCTTCGTGATAGATAAATTTTTAGTGCCGTAATTAATACTCATCTGTGATTCCTTGAAGTTTCGGTCGTAGGCTTCGATGAAAATAAACGCCCCATTTTTACCTTTATCACGCAAATCTGCCATGTCAAAAACTTCGACTTGTGTAGTCTGGTTGGTGCGTAAATGCTTGATAGCCAAACCTAATTTCGTGAGGTTTCCAGCCGCATCAGTCGCTTTTTCGGTGATAACCAAAGCCAACGAACGCTTGCCGATGTATCGGTTTACTTCGGTTATCATGCTGATAGTCAGAGAATTAGGATTAACTGTGTAGTGAAATCCGTTGTAGTTTTTGGTGATAATTCGGTTGAGGGATATGTTCTTTGGAGTAAAATCAAAATCACTTATCCCGCTCGTCCAAGTAGCATAGTTTCGGTCATCGTTTATGACCAATGGATAAGGTTTTACTTCATCAATGGCAACGGTTTTACCCGTATTTTTTTCTTGATAAACCCTAACGACCTGCTCTTCAGCAAAGGCCATAACA
The DNA here is from genome assembly GCA_031378715.1 of Emticicia sp. Taxonomy (GTDB): domain Bacteria; phylum Bacteroidota; class Bacteroidia; order Cytophagales; family Spirosomataceae; genus Emticicia. Next base: position 5,878 of record JANNEN010000031.1, on the reverse strand, counting down.
CTGATTGCAAGTATCGGTAATGATAAAAAATACAATAGCTTTTTCATGTTTTTTGTTGGTTTTATGAATAAAAACTTGATCCGTTCGGTGAGCGGTTTTGTGCTAAAATGATTGATAGTTAGGGAGTTAGGAGCTACACTCAACTTTAAAAGTAAGTGAGCGTAATCTCGGCTATCGTGCGAAGCCGACATCAAGGCATCGACCTCGTACTCGTGGATTTGTTTCAATGATTTTTGATAAAAATAAATAATTGGGTTGAACCAAAAAACGGATTTTAGGATACTCACGAGCAGCAAATCGAGTGTGTGTAGCCGTTGGGCGTGGCACGCTTCGTGGGCAATAATTAGGGCTTGTTCGTGTGGATTTAGATTATCGGGATTGATGAAAATGTAGTTGAAAAAGGAGGCATTTGAAAAATGAGATTTTATGTAAAAAACATTATTTTTAGGTTCGTTCAAAGCTAAAACTTTAATAATTGATACAATATTTCGCAAGAAAATCATCAGCATGATTGCCATTCCAGTCCAATAAATATCCATCGAAACCTGCAACCAATCTACCCGAATAGATTTTGTTTTTTCTGGCGAAACATTGCTCGTAACAATCTGATTATTAGGTATTTGAAGGGTATTTTCTTCCAAAAAATCCATTTCAGAAACTGGATTTTCTGCCAAAAAAATCACCTCCTTACGTTCATAATTCAACAGCGGAATCGTGAGGCTAAGTGCCAACGAAGCCAATAAATAATACCGATTGAGGGCGTGAAAAGTTAGTCGGCGAAAACCGAAAAAATATAGCCCGTAAAATGCCGCAAGGCAAACCGAAGATTTGAGTAGATAGTCCATAAGATTGTCGTTTAAACCTTATAGGTTTTATAAACCTATAAGGTTTTGTTAGCAGGTATTAGTTTCTTTATTTTTTCAACTTCCTCCGCTGTCAGATTTTCCTCTTTTGCCATAAACGAGAGCAGGTTTTCGACCGAATTATCGAAATAATTGGCAAATACCTTTCTAAAACTTCGCTGTCCGTATTCGTCTTTCGATATAACGGGAAAATATTCGTAGGTTTTGCCGTACGCCTTGTAGCTCAGGTAGCCCTTGCTTTCGAGTAGCCGCACCACCGACGAAATCGTGTTGTAGGGCGGCTTGGGTTCGTCGGGCAGTTTTTCAATAATATCTCGCACCAAACATCGGTCTAAATCCCAGATGATTTGCATGATACGTTCTTCGGTTTTTGTGAGTTCTTCCATGATGAAGCAAAGTAAAAACTAAATTTTAAGTTTTACAACTGTTTTTTAAGTTATTTTATTTATTTTTCAGTTTGAATATTATAAATATTTGATTATTAGAGATTTATGTATTATTTAGAAACAAATCGGGAGATTTATTTTACAAAAAAAGCCTTCGATTGAAGGCTTTTTTTGTGGGAGTTTTATTTTATCAATTCAGTTAAAACATGAGATAATGCTTTTTCTTTTTTGGTTTCAATGTCAGGTTTTACTCCCTTTTGGTCGATTCGGTAGCCGTCAGCAGTATAGTAATCTGCCGTTGGCACGATTATTTTAAATCCTTTTTCCAACGCAAAATACTCACCATTGAGCATTGCACCAGCCGTTGTTTCGCCAACGATAGTGGCTAATTTTCGTTGCTTTAAAGCATAAACGATTGGCTCACAGGTGCTTCCAGTTGTTTTGCTTGTCAGTATATATATTTTACCCTTGTAGGTATTTTGATTAGGAATAACTTTAAGCATCATACCATCGGTTTGATGAATACCCTTGATGATTAATTCGAAGTTTGCCTCCGAAAAACTCGAAAATGTAGCATAATCGACCATAGAGGGCATTTCGGAGTGTTTTCCAAACCATTTATTTGTCAGAAACACTCCGCCATAAAATACGCTATCGGCAATATTTGAAGCAAAAGCCATACCTGCCTCAATGGTGCCGCCGCTGTTTTCTCGCAAATCAACAATCAGATTTTTATAGCCTTTTTGATAAATCAAATTGAATTTTTCGTTGATTTCGGTAGCCGATCCGCCAAATGAATTAATGGTTAGCAAAGCCGTATCGACTGATTTTTCTTCGAGAATCACTTGTCCGTTTTTGTTACTTCGGTCGGTATCAATGTCATCGGTTTTCAAGAACGCAAAGTGCGAAATGGGAAGTTTTCCTGCGTAGTAAAAAAACGCAAATACCATCTCCAAATCATCTTCAACTTTGGTGGCGACATCAGTTATTTTTTCTTCAAAAGTAGTCCAGTCTTTCGTTTGGATAATATTTGGCTTAAAAATTTTCTCTTTGGCTATTGTTAATGCACTTTTTATCAGCGTCGGATAATCTTCTAATGGTAGTTTTTGTACGCCTTTTTTGCCAATCAATGAACCTCTATTGGCTCGAGTTCGGTTCAGCAGTACACCATTGAGTTGGTCGTTGTTGAGGTTTGCTTCAAAGTAATAATTTCCCATTGGGGAGGTAAATAGCCCTGCCAATTTAGTGGTATCATTGCTGGTTTTTATTTTTCCGTTGATGATACGGAGCAGTGAACCTTCCTTAAAGCTACTCGTGAAGGTTCTTCCTAAGACAGAAGTTAATCCACCGAGAATGATTTTATCGGCCTTTTTTCGAGTAAAGGCAATAAAAGTAGAGTCGGTTGCTTCAAACTCCATGATAAGATTTTCTTTTCCGATGTCTTTGTTTGTGAATTCCAATGTCCACTTCCCATTGAGGTTTTTGTCGGACTGGGCAAAGCAATTTGTACTAATAATGCACAAAAGGGCAAGTACTTTTAAGTGTTTTTTCATAATAATTATAGAGATTTGGATTGATTTTGAGTAGTAAATATACAAAAAAAAGCCTTCGATTGAAGGCTTTTTTGTAAGAATAAATGTTTTAAAGGGACACATCAATAAGCTACGCCCTCTTCGTTGAGTAGGTTTTTGAGGTTTAAAACGATACCATCAATGATTTCGATTTCTTGGTGCCAGTCAAAAACTCTGGTGGTTTCGTCTTTGGCAATAACAAATATTTTCTTGGGTTTGGTCAAAATCCAAATAATTTTTTGGCTACCGAAAGTGATCATCTCCTCCGATTTTCCGAAGATATATTCTAATTTCTCGCCGAGGGTTGTCACGTCAATCTTCACATCAACCTCAATAGAAACTTCGGGGGCAACTTCAAAATAATTGGTCGTTAGTATAACTTTTTCTTTCAAGAAAATACCCAAATCGGTCGAAAGATTATTTTTATATCCCAAATGCAGCCCCGCCTCATTGCCACCCAGCCAATATTTTTTTCGGTTGATTCTTGATTGAATATAAAAGTCTAAAATTGAAAGTAAAATTGACTGCAATGAACTACATCCCATGATTTCTTCTGGTTTTTTTAAGCCTGACAATACATCTCGGTAACCTTCATAGTATAAAGGTTCACCCCTCAAAACCTCCCGAATCAATATCTCGGGAATCTTCTTGGCTTGTCGTTTGGTAAGTTCAACTTCTCTGACCATTTCTTCGTTTTTTTTTACAAATATAGGGTTTTGTCAAAATAAAACACTTCATCACAAATAATATTATTTCATCGGTGCATCATTAATATTGATAATTTTTATGCCTCTTTCGATAAAGTTTTTTGTCATGGCTGCCGTGTGGTTCGCCCCAACCACAATCACCACTCGCTTGAAACCATTGGCTTTTGCTCGGGAGATTGTATTGTCGCACATATCGTTGTTGCGGTGCCACCAGTAGTGGGTCATCAATCCGTACAAATCGGCAGGGAAAAAGTCTAAAACCCGATATTCGTCAGCAAAAAAGTTGATTTTAAAGAGCCATTCCGCCATTTGTGGGCCATTTAGAGTTTCCGTAACATGGTTTTCGCCATAAACTTTGCCCGCATCAGTTTCCAAATATGCCATTCTGTTTTTAACGGTTTTGCGTAGTGCCTTTACTTTTTTACCTATTTCGCTCAATGAGTCGGTTTTGTATTTGTCTAATTTTTCGTAAAATACCGAGTCGGCGGTTCCCCACGCTATGCTCCATTGCTCGTCCCAGCGTTGGGAGTCCATGGGGTACATCTTTTTGATGCCCAACTCGACCATCATTGGGTGGGCGATGTAGTCGTATTCGTCATCAATGTAGGGCAGCGTTGCTTTATGCACCGAGTCGATGGCGGCGGTGAAAAACATTTTTTGGGCGTACCTGAAAACCGCCGAATCGCTCGGATTTTTCTGCAAATGTTTGGCTACGTGCCACATCTGAAAATAGCCATTTCCCGAGTCAAAATTCAAATAATGCGTTACGCCCAAATCAATGCGAGCCTTCATATCGTTCGGTTTTTTGTCTAAAATTGCCTCCAAACGAGCAATTTCGGCACTTAATTCACTTTCTGGAATGCTTTTACGAGTTTTCAAACGGTCGTAACGTTTCATCACGCCTTCTTTGTTCCAATAGTTTTTAAGGGCTTTTTCATCTTCGGACGAAAGCCATTCACCGAAAATAGCATTGGGTTTGAAAGCTCGGATTTTGGCGTGAATAGCCGTCAAATCTTGCTTAGTTTTTGGGTCGTAGCTGTGCGATGCACCAATCATTAGTACTTCAAAATCTTGCGTGGGTGTCTGCGAGAAGGCTACTTGGGTAGTAGTAATTAAGAGCATTAATAATAGCTTTTTCATAATTTTTTGTTTGAAAGATTGAATATATCAACGTTTGATTTAAGCGATTTGACTAACTATTGACTTGTGGACTATTGACCATGGACTACATTTTTGCGAGATTATAGATGTTTTTTCTGAAAATAATAAAGATAAGTGCCACCGAAAACGTCCAAACCGTTACGAGTATCGGCGAGCCGAGAATCCAATATTGGCTCAAAACGCCTTTCTCCAAAAGGGTGTTCATTACGCCCAACACCAGCAATAAATCTATGATTACAGGTGCAAGTAAGAATAGCAAAAAGAATCCGATTCGGTATTTGTTTTTGATAGTCATAAATGCCCGATAGAGGGGATAGGCGATGATGAGCGTTACCAAAATGCCCGTGATGAGGTTCGATTGGTTTCGGTTGTGCAAGAAGTGATTCAAAACCGTGGCTTCATCACCGCCACCCAAAATTGGGTTTAGCAAGCGTGCAAAGGGCATATTGGCAAATATCAAGGCAAAACCCAGCGATTTTTGATTTTTGGAGTTGTTTTGGCTCAATAAATTTGCTCCAACCCAAATCATAATAAAGGTAAAAAGCGGACCGACGAATGTTGAAATCAGTGAGTACGGGTTCGCATCGCAACCTTCGCACAAGCCCCAAACGTTGAAATCTCGCTCGCCCCAACAGCCGCAAATGAAGCGTCCGACGGTGGTATGCACAATTTCGTGGGCTTCGTGCATCACAAATGTTAGGGCTAAGAAGGCAATGACGAATTTGGGGGTTAGTTTGAGTATCATAATTTTGTGGTTATTTTTTGTTTTTCTATTTCAAATCATTAAATTTTATAAGCTTAAAGTTAGGGTCGCACTCAAATAACTGCTTCAAAATAGACACGTGTCCAGTGCCAAAAAGCACCAAAATTCGGTCGTTTGGCGATGTCGTGATGGTTTGAATATTCCTGAAAATTCTTAGATTTCGATCGTACCAGTCCATCGCTAAGGCATCAGCACCTCGGTATTTCCCCTCCGTAAAATATTCCCCATTGAAATATCCACCATAATTTCTTTTTAAAGATATGTCCGAATTTAAGTATTTAAAATAGTCAATAAGTGACCAATTTAGCTCCATTTCTTCCTCAATCTTGCTCACAGAGTCTTGCAAGGTACATATTGGTTCATCGCATTTATAATGATAATTTTGCCAATGGCATTACCTTAACGGGTTCTGTAGTTAACACAACTG
>JANNEN010000426.1:0-5620 GCA_031378715.1 Emticicia sp. | reverse complement strand
TGGCCGAAATATTGGTGCAGAAACTGAACATTCCAACGGGGTTCGGCCTCAAAGCTCAGGCGGGCAAAACGGCCATGATTCAGCTAAACCTAACCGATACACCCAATGCTCAACTCGGCAAAGAAGGCTATGTTTTTGAGTCTAACTCTAAGGGTATTGTTATTTCGGCCAACCAAACGGCGGGCTTGTTTTATGGCCTACAAACGCTACTGCAACTATTGCCAAAAGAGATTGAAAGTAAGACACTCGTCAGTGCAAACTGGGTAATTCCTGCCGTGAAAATCACCGATTATCCACGCTTCGGTTGGCGGGGAATCATGCTTGATGTGAGCCGAAATTTCTTCACAAAAACCGAAGTAAAAAAATACATTGATGATATTGCTCGCTCAAAATATAACGTTTTTCACTGGCACTTGACCGACGATGAAGGTTGGCGAATAGAAATAAAATCACTCCCGAAACTCACCGAAATCGGGGCGTGGCGAGTGCCTCGGGCGGGGCATTTTGGCGACCGAGAATTACCAAAAACAGGCGAGAAAGCAACTGTGGGCGGTTTTTATACCCACGACGACATCAAAGAAATAGTGCGATACGCCCAAGAACGCAACGTCACCATCGTACCCGAAATCGACGTGCCTGGGCATAGCTTGGCGGCTATTGCGGCCTATCCCGAACTCAGCACCAAGAAAGACCCCGCCTCGTTTGTGAACCCTGGGGCAAAGCTATCTGACTGGTACGGAAACGGCACTTTCAGAATGAATTATGAGAATGCCTTGAATCCATCTGACGAAAAAGTATATGCGTTTTTGGAGAAAGTAATGACCGAAGTAGCGGCACTTTTCCCGAGTCAATATATCCACGTCGGCGGCGATGAATGTTACAAAGGTTACTGGTCGGCCGATGCGGGCTGTCAGGCTTTGATGAAAAAACTGAATATTCGCCACGTGGAAGATTTGCAGGGTTATTTTATGGGTCGTTTGGAAAAAATATTAGCCGCAAAAGGCAAGAAACTCCTCGGCTGGGACGAGATTTTGGAAGGAGGGATTTCGCCCAACGCAACCGTAATGAGTTGGCGAGGAGTGAAGGGCGGTATTGAGGCCGCACAGCTTGGGCATGATGTCGTGATGACTCCAACGACCTTTGCCTATTTAGATTATAACCAAGGCGATGCCAGCATCGACCCACCGATTTATGCGGGCTTGCGGGTGAGCAAATCGTACAGTTTTGAGCCTGTACCCGAAGGCGTTGATGCCAAGTATATTTTGGGTGGGCAGGGCAATCTTTGGAGCGAACAACTGCCCAATATGCACTACGCCGAGTACATGACTTACCCCCGTGCGTGGGCGTTATCGGAGGTGTACTGGTCGCCAAAATCAGCCAAAAACTGGGATAATTTTAGCAAGCGTATGGAAGTTCATTTCGACCGTGCCGATGTGGCCGAGTTGGGTTTCTCTAAATCCGTTTATGACGCTATCATCAAGCCAAGCTACAAAAATGAGCAGTTAATGCTTGAATTGGGCAGCGAAATAGCCGATTTAGATGTTTTCTACACAACCGATGATTCGATGCCCGATAGGTTTTCTCCCAAATACACAACTCCAATAGCCTTACCCGATGGGCCAATCACGCTTCGGGTGATTACGTACCGTGCAGGAAAACCAATCGGACATTTGATAACCTTGAAGCGTGCCGAGTTGGAGCGTAGGGCGGGGAAATGATATAAACTTTATATTTTACCAAAGAAAATAAAAATGGCAACCCAATACGGCAAAACTTGGTGGGGGCAGCAATGGCTCAACTCCCTCTCAAAAATTGATAACAGCAATCGCTTACCCCGTGGACGCACCTACGCCAACAAAGGAGCGGTAAAAAACATCGAAATTGAGACCAATGCCATTGCCGCAAAAGTGCAAGGGTCGGCACCACGCCCCTACAAAGTGCGGGTCGATGTGCCGATTTTTACCGACCAACAAAAACAAAACCTGCTGCAAGAAATCCTCAGCAATCCGTCTTCGTTGGCCAAGTTGCTCAACCGAGAGCTTCCCCAAGAGTTGGCCAAATATGCGGAGCAGAGTAATATTCCGCTTTTCCCGAAGTCGTGGCGAGATTTTCCGATGAGCTGCTCCTGCCCCGACTATGCCGTACCTTGCAAACACTTGGCGGCCGTAATTTATATCATTGCCAACGAAATCGACAAAAATCCGTTTTTGGTTTTTCAACTCCACGGGTTCGATGTGTTGGGTGAGGTCAGTAGCCGTTATTCGGTGGGCAAGAAATCGGGCATAAAAGTAAATACGTTGGGTGATTTTTTTGAAGAAAAACCACCTAAAAATGTGCAAATAGATGAGCGAGCTTTTGATAGCATTGATTTCTCGCACATTGAGCTGTTGTCCGATAAGTTGCTGAAAATCATCTTGCCAAACCCAATTTTTTCGGAAAAAGATTTCAAGAATAATCTTGAAAAAGCCCACAAACACATCACCAAAGCTGCCTCAAAATGGTGGGTTGATCCCCGAAATACACTTGCTGATTTTCATTGGGGCGATAAAGTCACGCTACAGATTTCGGAAACTGGTAAAGTCAAAGAATTTTCCTTTGTGTCGAGCGATGGCGAGGTGCGTGGATACAAGGATATTTCGCTCGAAAAACTCAAAAACACCTTGTATTTGAGTGACGAAAAACACTTCGACCGAATGTCGGACAGCTTGCGGATTTTGAAGATAACGCATCAGTTTTGCTTGAAACTACTCGAAAATGGGGCAATTATCCCCCAATTACTCAAAAATACGGACGATGAGTATTTCGTTAGGTGGCTACCCGCCCTCAATAATGCCGAAATTAAGGCTATCCTGAACACACTTTCGCTGGCGATTCCGTCCGATTTGATTTCGATAAAAAACAAAAAAACAACGCTTTACCAAGCCCCCGATGAGCAAATATTGACTCTCTGCTCGCTGATGCTTAACTATTACGTGGCATTGTTTACGACTCCGATGGGAGAAAGTAGTCGGTCAAAAGTTACGTTTGGAATGTGGGACGGCTTCTTTTTTCAAGGTCTTCCGTACGAATTTAAGGGTTTTCGTGACAAAGAAACCCCCATTGCGATTCAATCTTGGCTCAATAATTATTACATCACCCAAAAAGATTTTGTGCCGATATTGCGGGTAGAAGAAAACGAAGAGCGTGGGAATTTCGGCGTTGATGTGCTGGTCGAAGACCGCCGAGAGCAGACCGCTCCCATCGAATTTCAACAGATTTTACAACAAAAACAACACGAAAATATCCGCTTTGAAGTACTGCAAGATTTACTGCTGCTGGCCAATCATTTTTCGGCCTTAGATGGTTATTTGCAAACCCAAGGTAAACGGAAAATGGAATTTGACGGAGAGGAGTTTGTGGGTATTTTGCTCGAAATCTTGCCAACTTTGCAGCTTTTCGGTATTCAAATTTTACTACCAAAATCACTCAAACATTGGATAAAACCCCAAATTTCTGGCACAATTAAATCAAAAACGGTCGTCCAAGTAGGTAGTTTCATGCACCTCGACGATATGCTGTCGTTTAACTGGCAAATTGCGGTGGGCGAAGAATTGCTTTCTTGGAATGAGTTCGAAGGCCTCATCAAGGGCATGAAGGGCTTGGTCAAAATCAAAGATCGGTACGTGCTGATTGAGCAAGAAGAACTCGAAAAACTCAAAAAACGCCTCGAAAATCCACCGAAGCTCACGGGGGCAGATTTACTAAAAACCGCCCTCTCCGAAGAATACCAAGGCTCGAAAGTTGGGCTTTCGCCCGAGGTAATTGAGCTACTCAAAGATCTTACGAGTCCGAGTACCGTGAAGCTACCCGATAATTTACAAGCGGAGTTGCGTCCGTATCAGTTGCGGGGCTACGAATGGATGATGAAAAACACCAAATTGGGCTTCGGTAGCCTCATCGCTGACGATATGGGGCTGGGCAAAACCCTGCAAGTAATCACACTTTTGTTGAAATTTAAGCAAGAAGGAGCTTTCCAAAAAAACAAAGCCTTAGTTGTGGTGCCTACCACGCTACTGACCAACTGGCAGAAGGAAATCAACCGTTTTGCTCCTGACCTGACTTTCCAGATTTATCACGGAACGAAGCGAAAACTGGCTTTGAAAGATGCCGAAAATCCGATTGATTTGGTGATAACAACCTACGGAACTGTGCGAAGCGATGCCGATATTTTTAAGAAACATAGTTGGTTTTGTGTGGCTATCGACGAGGCTCAAAACATCAAAAACCCTGATACTGAGCAAACTAAGGCAATAAAAAGCCTAAAATCAGACATTAAAATTGCGATGAGCGGTACGCCCGTCGAAAACCGATTGAGTGAATTTTGGAGTATCTTGGATTTTACGAATAAAGGCTACTTGGGTAATTTGAGTAAATTTACGACCGAGTTTACGAAGCCCATTCAGCTCGAACATAGCAAAGAAAAACTGCAAGTTTTCAAGAAAATAACCGCACCGTTTCTACTCCGAAGAATCAAAACCGACAAGCGTATCATCAGTGATTTGCCCGATAAAATCGAAAACAATCACTATACCAATCTCAGCAAAGAGCAAGCTGCTTTGTACGAAAGTGTGGTGCAACAAAGCCTCAAAGACATCGAAGAAAACGAGGGCATCGCTCGCAAGGGTTTGGTGTTAAAACTAATGACGGCTTTGAAGCAAATCGGCAATCACCCCTACCAATATTTAAAAAAAGGCAAGCAAGTATTAGAAGAATCGGGTAAAGCCCAAATGCTGATTGAACTCTTGGAAAATATCCAAGAAGCCAACGAAAAAGTGTTGATTTTTACGCAATATCGTGAAATGGGTAACCTCTTGGTTGAGTTTATCAAAGCTCGATTTGGTAGCGAGCCGCTTTTTCTGCACGGCGGAATCGACCGCAAGCAACGGGACGCTTTGGTAGAAAGATTCCAAACAAATCGAGCCGATTCGGTATTTATATTATCACTAAAAGCGGGCGGAACGGGCCTAAACCTGACCCAAGGAAACCACGTGGTACATTATGATTTGTGGTGGAATCCTGCCGTTGAAAATCAAGCAACCGACCGAGCGTTCAGAATCGGACAAACAAAAAACGTGATGGTTTATCGCCTCATCAATCAAGGTACGATGGAAGAAAAAATTGATGCCATGATTCGCTCGAAGCGAGATTTGGCCGACATGAGCATCACCACGGGCGAAACTTGGCTCGGCGATTTGTCGAATGATGACCTGAAAAACTTGGTAAAATTGACGAAAATGTAGAGATTTTAGCTTGTAAAGAAAAATTTCCGTGACACGCTATGCGTGGCACGGATAAAAGCAATTTGTGAAGTAATTGCGACACCTATTTATTAATAAATATCTGCGTAAAAAACAAATAACCATCTTTTCTACGCACGATGCCCACGCCCGTGAGGGTGAACTTGCCTTCGATGTTTTTTCGGTGTCCTGCACTCTGAATCCACCGATTGACTACCTCCTGTGCCGTAAATTTTCCGTAGGCCACATTCTCAGCAATGGCATTTGATTGTTGAATTTGTGCCAGCAGTTTATCGGCTCGATTTTCAAAACCATCGTGACCAAAGTCCGTTCGTCCATCAGAC
>JANNEN010000422.1:0-3754 GCA_031378715.1 Emticicia sp. | reverse complement strand
CCCTCAACTACGTACATATTAAAAACCGTGCGGTAGCCGTCGGGCAAATTGCCAATCAATGCCATGAGTTCTTGTCCCGAAAGTTCATCTTCAATGCCAATTTCGTTCGATTCCGTGAAATCATCTTCCGTGATTTCTTGGTACAAAAGCGTTTTGGTTTTCCGCAAAATCTTCAACGATTGGTTCACTACAATTCGCTTCATCCACGCTTCGGTTTGGGCATCAGATTGGTACTCAAACTTTGGCAAATGCTCAAAAATCAAGGTAAATGCCTCCAAACAAGCATCTTCGGCGTGCTGACGATCATTCAGATACCGAAAACTTAGCCGCAGAAAGGACTTCGAAAACCCCTCAAACAAAGTTTTCTGTGCTTTTCGGTCAGCAGTTTTACAAGATTCGATGAGAAATTGTAGATTCATTTCAATGATAATAATCCAAGAAGTGGGGCGGGCGTTGCCTATGATTTGAATTTATTTTAAAATTTTTCAAACCACTCAAATCGCTCCCTGATAATTGCCTCTTTTTGCTCATGTATATAGGTTAGAAAAGCCGCTGCAACGGGCGAAAACTTTTTATTTTTCATCCAAACCAAGTTCCAAACTGACGTAATCGGAAAGCCCTTGACTGGGATAATCTGCAAATCACCGTGCAAAAGTTCGTTTTTTATGCCAATTAAGGGCATAATTGAGCAGCCCAAACCCGCAATAACGGCCTGCTTGACGGCTTCATTGGAAGTTAATTCCATCTTTTTACGAACGGGTAATTCGTTTTCTTCAATAAATCGCTCCATAATAATTCTCGTGCCTGAGCCTTGCTCCCGATAGATGAGCGGCAATGTTTCAAGGATATTTTTATCGTAAAGTTTATTATCAAATCTCGTCTTGGTGTTGGTTACCAAATACAGTTTATTTTGCAAAAGTTCAATATTGGCTATTTTCAGATTATCGGGTAGCACCGAAACTAACGAAAAATCTACCTCATTTTTCTCCAAACTTTCAACCACTTTCGTTCGGTTCGTCACGTCCATTAGCAGCTCAATGCCTTCGTTTTGTTGCATAAAATCCGCCAAAAAGTACGGTATCACGTACTTACCCGTCGAAACCACCGAAATTTTCAATCGCCCCGTAAGCTTTCCTTTGTAAGCCATAGTTTTATAATTAATGGCATAAACCTCATTCAAGATTCTTTCGGCCGCAACGGCAATTTCTTTCCCAAAGTCAGTAACAAAAAGTTTTCTACCAACGATTTCGGTGAGTGGAATCTCAAATTGTTCTTGCAAGTTTCGGAGCTGAATCGACACCGCTGGTTGGCTCAAAAAAAGCTCTTCGGCAGCCTTCGTAATGCTCTGTGTTTGCGTAATTTTCAGGAAAACCTGTAACTGATGGAGCGTATAATTCATAAATTTTATTTATATATATTATCACAAATATAAATAAAAATAAATGATTTATTTTCAAGAATTTTGTGTCACGAAACATGAAAGCAATACACAATGATAAAAATAACAGTAGCAAAAGGCGATGGAATTGGGCCCGAAATCATGGCCGCAACGCTTGATATACTGCTGGCGGCAGGGGCAAAAATCGAAATTGAAGAGATAGAAGTCGGTGAAAAAGTATATTTAGCGGGCAATACGGCGGGTATCGCCAAGGAATCATGGGACGTGATCCGACGCAACAAGGTTTTCTTGAAAGCCCCCATCACGACTCCACAAGGCGGAGGTTATAAAAGTTTGAACGTAACGACCCGCAAGTTTTTGGGACTGTACTCCAACGTACGACCGTGCATGAGTTTGCACCCGTTCGTGCGTACCAAACACCCAATCATGGACGTAGTGATTGTGCGGGAAAACGAAGAAGATTTGTACGCTGGCATCGAACACCAACAAACCGATGAGGTCGTGCAATGCCTAAAACTCATCAGTCGTCCAGGGTGTGAAAAAATCGTGCGTTACGCCTTTGAATATGCCAAACATTACGGCCGCAAAAAAGTTACGTGCTTCACCAAAGACAATATTATGAAGCAAACCGATGGTTTGTTTCACCAAGTTTTTGATGAAATTGCGGTAGAATATCCCGAAATTGAAAACGAACATTGGATTATTGATATTGGGGCAGCAAAATTAGCCGATACGCCCGAAGCCTTCGACGTTATCGTGATGCCAAACCTTTATGGTGATGTACTTTCTGACGTAGCAGCACAAATTGCGGGTTCGGTTGGCTTGGCAGGTTCGGCCAATATTGGTGAAGAATGTGCCATGTTTGAAGCAATTCACGGGTCGGCACCTCGCAGAGCGGGACAAAACTTGGCCAATCCGTCGGGGCTTTTGCAAGGGGCAATCATGATGCTTAATCATATTGGACAAACAAAAGTAGCCGAAAAGATTCAGAACGCTTGGCTCAAAACAATCGAAGACGGTACGCATACCTACGATATTTTTAAAGTAGGAATCAGCCAAGAGAAAGTGGGTACTCGGGAGTTTGCTCAGGCCGTAATTTTAAACCTTGGAATGAAGCCAACTCGCTTAAAATCAGTGAGTTATGCAGAAAACGCAAAGTTGAATTTACCAAAATACCAACGAAAACCAGCCGCCAAAAAAGTACTCGTTGGCGTTGATGTATTTGTCCATTGTGCCAACAAAACTCCCGATGAATTGGCGAAAACAATACAGGTGTTAAACACCGAAGAGGTAAAACTTTCGATGATAACCAATCGTGGTATCAAGGTATGGCCCGAGGGTTTTGAGGAAACTTTTTGCACCGACCACTGGCGTTGTAGATTCAAGCCAGCCGATGGTGTTTTGATGACTAAAAAGCATATTATCAATCTTTTAAGTCGGGCAAATGATATAAATATTGATGCCATCAAGACCGAAAACCTTTATACTTTCGATGGTAAAATGGGCTATTCGCTGGGACAAGGACAGTAAAAAAACCAATCAGACCATGAATATTCAACTCATACAGGGTCAGTTTAGTGGTAAAGAAGCCATTGATTTGATTACGCAGATGATTCACACCAAAATAAAATTTCACGAAAATAGCATCAGTGGCGAGGATAACGAGGAGGATATAAAAATGCGTGAAAACCGCATCAAACAGCTACAAAAAGCATTGTTTGATGCCCGAAAGTATGTCGAACAAAAAGGGGATTCGATCAACATGAAAGCCATGATTGAACTATAAATACAAGAAACGTGGTACAGAAATGTGCTGCGTTTTTTTGTTTTTTGTTTTAAAATTATAAATTTTTATGCTTGCAGAAGACTATTTTAAATTTCTCTGTCCTTGAAAAGTTGCAAAACCAAAGGAATTTTATAATTTTGGCTGTTAAAAAACCTCAAATGCTCAAAAACTTGCTTGACTTTAACCAATTTGGAAATTTATTCCCAAACATAGACCCAATCTCCAGCATATTTGAGGAGTTGTGCGTCACCCTAAAAAAACCTCCAAGACAATAATTAATGGCAGAACTGACATATATAGAAAAAGAAACAATCGAAAAATTCCTTGGAATGGGAGGTGGTTATGTATTAGATTTTTCAAACCGAACATTTGAAGAATTTGTTGGAAGTGCCTTGGGACTAAATATTTATGATGAAAAATATCACTATTGGTGCAAGAACTAAAATATTGACAGTTTAGTAATTTCAATTTTTCCGATTAACCCGAATAAATTCGGTTGCTGTAATAATCAACGGAATTTATATTTAAGTACCCGAATAAATTCGGTATTTTGAACTCTTTTTTAACTA
>JANNEN010000367.1:0-5004 GCA_031378715.1 Emticicia sp. | reverse complement strand
TCGAGTGTCCAGTACATAATATATGGATTTGGTTACGTTTAATTAATATTTAAACCCTGATTATCAGTTTCTTAACGACTAATTTTACATCGTTTTTCATCAGGATTGCAAAAGTATCATTTTTTTGTTTACGAAAAACTTTTTTAATGAAAATTCTTGTGTTGAATTAACTAAATTTATTTGAAAAAATTACAAATTATCCAAGATTTATTTTAAACGATGATATTTAGCCCAAAATCCCCTGTTGTTGAAGTCTGTGCTTTCTCGCTCGAATCGTGTTTGGCGGCTGAAAAAGGCGGTGCAAGTCGCATTGAGCTTTGTGGTTCGATGTACGAAGGAGGCACAACGCCCTCGGCGGGTTTAATTCATGTCGTCAAGCAACGAGTCAGTATCGAAATCCATGCCATGATTCGCCCACGTGGGGGAGATTTTTGTTACTCTGACAATGAAATAGCTGTCATGCAAGCGGATATACGTATAGCAAAAGAACTTGGATGTGAGGGAATTGTTTTGGGAATTTTACAGAAAGATGGTCGAGTAAATATTGCCCAAACTAAGGCATTGGTAGCCTTAGCAAAACCGATGGCAGTAACCTTCCACCGAGCGATCGACATGACTCCCGATTACCTACAAGCCCTCGAAGATATTATCGAAACGGGGTGCAATAGAATCCTGACCTCTGGACAAAAAAATACGGCAACCGAAGGCATTGAAAATATCAAAAAATTAGTAAAACAAGCCAATGGCAGAATCGAAATCATGGCAGGAAGTGGCATAAATGCAGCTAATGCACAAACGCTCATACACACAGGCATGGATGCCTTACACCTCACAGGTAAGGCAAGCCGTGATTCAGAAATGACTTATCGAAAAGCAGGAATTGCCATGGGTGGACTTGCGGAAGTGCCTGAATATGAGATAGTTTACTCAGATTATGAGAAAATTCGGGCGGTGGTGGATTGTTTGTAAATAGCTGTCATTGCGAACGCAGTGAAGCAAACTGTAAGAATGATGAAAGGAGTTTTCAATTCTCATTACACTGTCAAAATAATGTAATTGAGTTTAAAGTTCTTTTTACCAATCCAAAAGATTGCTTCGTTGCACTCGCAATGACAGTTAGTAGCATTCTGAAATCCCTTTTTTATTTCAATAACCACTCCACCCAAGCCTTTGCGGCTTTGTAGTTCTCGAAATCGGCAGGTAGTTTTCTGCCGTTGAGGTATTCGTTATAAATCCAGGGGTCACCCAATACAAATACCTTTCCTTTGCCAACGTTAGCGGTTGCCATAATCACGTCTCCACCTTCTTCCAGTACTGCTTTGGCGGGGCTTTTTACGGATAAGGTTACCAATTCTTTGACATAAATTTTCTTGGCATCTTTAAAAATAGGGTCATTGCCCGACAGTATCAGTTGCCCTTGCACATACTGATCATTTTGTACCATATTTCTACTTTTCCCTGTCAGACTCACGCCAAAGGCTTTGGTGAGTTCGTTGAAATGCCGTGTTTCACAATTGGCGGTATCATTGGCGAGTAGCACCAACGTTCCTCCGTTGATTACCCAATCTTTTAGTGTTTGTATATGCTTGATTTCTAAAATATTAGGACTTTCTGTTTCCTTTTTGGTATCAGGATCTACGATAATATAAACGTTAGCATTTTTGAGATTTTCTTTGGTGGGTTCAGTCGTAAGGGTAGCGGTTTTTGCTCCAAAGTCATTGAAAATTGTTCCTAAAAAAGAATACCCTGAGTCGAAACGGTCTTCCCAGAGATAGTGGTATTTACCCCCATTTTTTTGGTATTCATTATTGAAAAAATTGTCTAACATAACCGTTTTACCATTTCCTACGGACATTTGAGCCAACATATCCATCTCTACGCAGGCTTGCATGAAAGGTCCAATGGCTTTGAGGTCGTCGGTGCGAGTGGGTTCTTTTACGTAATAGTCGTAAGTGCCGTCACGGTATGGCGTACCACCCAATCCTGCTCCGCCCACGGCTTTGGTATAATGCACAGTTCCGTCAGCGTCTGTGGTTACGAAGGTTTTGATTAAGCCATCAAAGCCCTTTTTGACGGCAGGTAAATATGATTCGGGCAAATAGCCCATTCTGATGCCTTTTGCCAAACCAAACACAAACATATCCGAACCCGAAGATTCTAAGTAGTTGCCCGCTTGTCCGCCTTTATCGGTTACTTGCCACCACACGCCCGAAGTTGGGTCTTGGTATTTGACGATGGCTGTCGCAAAACGATTGAGGGCGGCTATCAACTCAGTACGGCGAGGGTGGTCTTTCGGAAAATAGTCTAAGGTTTCTACAATTGCCATCACGTACCAACCCATTGCTCGACTCCAAAATTCGGGAGATTTACCAGTTTGTTGATTTGCCCATTTTTGTAGTTTGCTTTCATCCCAACCGTGATAAAGCAAGCCCGTTTTGTCGTCTCGGGCGTATTTTTCTACCCACAGAAATTGGTTTGCAATGTCTTCAAAATCTTGTATGTTGCCCGTCATTTGGGCATATTCTGCATAAAAAGGCTCAATCATATACAAGCCATCAAGCCACATTTGGGTTGGATATTTGAGTTTATGCCAAAATCCACCCACTCGATTTCGAGGTTGCCAGGCTAATTGATTACGCAGAATGTCAGCGGCTTTTTTGTATTTTTGCTCATTTTTTAATTGATATAAAGTCAGTAATTGCCGTCCTGTGGGAATATTATCCGAATTATATTCTTCAAATTTATAAGTCTTGATATTGCCCTCTTCGTTGATGAATTTATCTACAATATGTTTAATGTATTGCTGATAACGAATGTCACCCGTAGTACGCCAGAGTCTCTCGAAGCCCATCATTACGACCCCGATTTCATAGTTCCAATTAGCAGGGCGGTTTTTGGCAGCTTGTTCGGAAGTCATTCCCGATGGAATTTGTTTGTCTTGCTCTAAGTGGCTGGCGTATTTCATTACCACCATCGAATCGGGATAGGTTTTGACGATGGTTTCAGCCATTTTGGCGGCTAATTGCGAATGTTGAGCAAAAGCTGAAACACCCAAAAACAAGAGGGAAAAAAGAAGAGTAAGGTTTTTCATTGATTGGAATTAGATTTTTAGACAAAAGGTGAAATGTCCGTAAATTCTAATGCAAAAAGCATCAAATTATTTTTTGATTAGGACTATTTCAAAAAAGAATCTGATGCTTTTATTCAAAGAAAAGAGTTGGAAGAATCATTTTCAGTATTTCTCTATAAAAAACTCTGCAAATAAGCAGTTATCTGAGCAATGCAACTGGTGAATAAATCTGGTTTTAAAATTAGCGTAAAAATTACCCCAAAAGCGGCTCCGTATAAGTGGGCGGAATGCCCAATATTATCCAAATTTTTCTTTGACATATAAATTGAATATGCCGTGTATAAAATAGCAAAAACAAAGGCAGGCATTTGTATAAAATAGACGTACATACTCGACGTTGGAGCAAACAAGATGGCAGAAAAAATTACCGCTGAAACCCCACCAGAAGCTCCCAGAGCATTATATCCGCTATTATTTTTATGGTCGGTATACGATGGAATGTTGGCAATCACAATCCCGAATAAATATAAGGCTACGTATAAAAGTCCTCCCGTAGTTCCGCCAAAAAGGGCAGAGAAATAATATTCTACATTTCGTCCGAAGAAGTACAAACTAAACATATTAAAGAACAAATGTCCATAATCGGCATGAAGAAATCCTGACGTAAGAAAACGGTAATATTCTTGGTATTTTTGAGCGGAATACGGGTTCATAATCCATTTATTCATAATGCTCTGATTGTTCCAAGCATATATGGAAAGTGCAACGGTAATTCCTATAAAAATGAAAGTTAATGACATTGGTTTCTGTTAAAGTTGTTAATTGTTCACTGATTAAACTTCTCTATCAATCAACATTTCTGCGAAGGCTCTTAGTTCGGTTTTGCGTTCTTCATCTACTTTCAGAACATCTAAACATTTTAACCCTTTGTCAAAATAATCATTGATTTTGGCTTCTGCTAATTGTCTGATACCTAATGAATCATAAATTTCAGTAACGGCTTTTACTTTTTCGGCATTGTCAAACGTCTTGATATTCAGCCACTTATCTAAGTTTTCTTTGGTTTCGCCCGATGCTTTTTCGATGGCTTCGATGAGCATGAATGTTTTTTTGTTGGAGATAATATCACCGCCCACTTGCTTGCCGAATTTTTCTGGGTCGCCGTAAACATCCAATAAATCATCTTTCAACTGAAAACCTAAACCGATATTGATGCCTATTTCGTATAATAATTCACAAGATTTATCGCTTGCCCCCGCAATAATTCCACCTAATTCTAAGGCAAAACCCAAGAGGACAGACGTTTTGAGTTTAATCATTTCGAGATATTCCGCTTCGGTAACTTGCTCACGACTTTCGAAATTCATGTCTAATTGTTGCCCTTCACAAACCTCTGCCGCCGTGCGATTAAAGCGTTTCATGGCTTTTTTGAAACGACTGTCTTCCACTTCCATCAAGAGTTCATAAGCCTGAACGAGCATCACATCACCCGACAAAATCGCAATATTGGCGTTCCATTTTTCGTGAACCGTTGGTTTGCCACGACGAAGCGGCGCATTGTCCATAATGTCATCGTGCATCAAGGTAAAATTATGGAAAACCTCCACCGCCGAGGCGGGTTTCACGGCTTTTTGCCAATCATCAGTGAACAATGCAGTTGCCATCAAGGTCATTAGCGGACGCATTCTTTTGCCCCCAAGAGCCATCAAATAGCGGATGGGTTCGTATAATTCAACTGGATTTTCGCCGTAAGTTTGTTGAGAAAATTCTTCGTTTAGTGCTTGTTGGAAGTTTTTGGTAGTCATGTTTTTATTTAGGGCATTTATTTTATTTTCGGAAGTATATACTTATTAATGCAAATACTTAAACTGCTTAACTTTAGTACTTTTTAATATGATTAACCCCACGCCTTTAGGCTGGTGAATGGACATTCC
>JANNEN010000344.1:0-6844 GCA_031378715.1 Emticicia sp. | reverse complement strand
GAAGTCGAGTCAGGGCTATAAAGTGATATAGCAGGCTGTGACATTCTTCGATAGTCGTTGGAAGGGCTAAATCTTGCATAACACAAAGGTAATCTTTTTTATAGAAAAAAATAATGACATTAGATGTGCTAAACAATTACTGAGTTTTACTTACTTCACTACCTTCATCACGCCATTCATAATACTCCAATGCCCAGGGAATGTGCATACATAAGGATAATCGCCTGCTTGCTCGGGAGCAATGAATTGCAAACGAATTGTTTGGTTTGAATTAACCAGCGAACTCGCAAAAAGCACTTGCGGAATAGCAGGAACGTAGTTTTTCTCTACGGCATCGGCTTGCGTAATCATTTTGTTGGCAGCATTTCCGATGATTTGGAGGCTTTTTGGCTTGCCAATTACCAAATTATGCTGCATCGCATCGGGGTTTTCAAACACAATTTCTACGGGCTGACCTGCCTTTACGGTAAACTCCTTTTTATCGTATTTCATTGCCTCGGGGATAGATTTCAAGACAATAACTTGCAGATTTGGATCTTTCTTTGCGTTTTTCGGGTCAGTGAAATTATTTATCCAACGGGTCAAATATTCTTGGCTTTGCGACGAAATATTTTTACTCAAATCGTCTAAAAATGCCTGTTGCGTAGCCGTAGGCACGGTTTTTCTTCTCGAACTCCACCCATCGGCAATTCCTCGGAGTAGCGTTGCACTGGCTTCATTGTCTAATTTTTTTACGTCTTTCAACAAAGCAAATACGTTATCAAAGTCCGCAATCGAAGCGTAGCTTTTCACCGCCCGATTGACAGCATAATTAAGCATATTGTCGGGTTTTGTAAAATTTAACTTTGTTGAAAAACGGTTATTTGTTTCGTTTGCTTCCGCAATTTCGTTGTTTCTGTCTATCTCAACCGAAAATGTATATTCGCCCGCCACGTCAGTTCCGTAGCCGATATTTCCACTCCACGGGCCGTTGGTGTTTTTGGTGATTAAAACAGTTTCGCCCGTGGCAACGCCCGCATCAAAATTTTGACTAACGATTTCGGTTTTTCTACCCATGCCTTCAATTTTCAGATTTACAGGAATAACCGTGCCTTTTGCAAGAGCCGCACCTTGGTTTTTCACCTCAATTTTCATCGTAACGCCACCTCTCGCCATCGGATTTTTTGGTTCAAAAACAATATTTGTTACCACCAAATCGGGTTTAGCCGATGCTGTCGATGTTGTTTCGGTTTTCATCGAACTCATATCATGCCCTGCATGATTCATTGGTATTTCGGGTTTGGTTTTTGGTTGATTTTCTGCCTTCTTTACCGACAAATCTATTGCCTTTTTGAGTAGCGTTTGCCCTTGGGCGTTCAATGCACAAGCAAAAGCATCAGTCATAAAAAGGTCGTCGGTGTCTTTGCTGCGTACTAATTTTTCAAGAATTGCTTTCTCTGAAACATCGCTCAAAGGCATCTCTGACAAAGCCAAAATGGTATTCAAAACCACCAACGGCTCGGCATCATTTAAGGAATTATTGTTCAATAAGGTTTCGACCGAGGCGGCATTTCGAGGTAAAATCTGCACGGCATTTTTACGAACGCCCGCACAAGCGTGTTTCAAACAAGCGGCAATTGCGGGCAAGTTTTCATTAACTGCCCCCAAACCTTCAAGTGTGCGAAGGGCATGAATAACAGTCGGATTGATGCCCGTTTCGTCCAAAGTTTGGTCTTTCAGCATTTCGATTAATTGCGGAACAACGTCCTTATTTCCACGCTCAACCAACAGCCTTTGGGCATTCATTCGCCAAAACATATTACTGTTTTTTAGTGCTGCCAATAAGCCCGCTGGTTGGTTTTTATCAAGGATAATAGCTTGATAATCAGCCGATTGCTTTGAAGAAACTCGGTAAATACGCCCATGTGTATAATCTCTCAAATCGGTTTCGTAGGCATTGCCCACGCCCATATCGAAGCCCGCAGGTTTTGGATTATGCTGAATAATATAACTGTACCAATCGGCAATCCAAACGGCACCGTCGGGACCTGTTTGGGCAAAAACTGGCGAGAACCATTCATCAGCCCCAGCCATGAGATTGAAAGATTCTTTGTCCTCGTAGTCAGTGCCTTTTTTTACAATATCGTTTTGGTGAACAATGTGTCCAGTTGGCTCACAAACGAAAGCGATTTTGTTCCAATATTTTTTTGGGAAAACCCTCGCCGTATAAAAATTATGTCCCGAAGCGGCAGTAAATCCCCCAAAAACGTCCACCTGACGCACTTTTTCAGTAATCGGTTTCATGTCTTTGTGGGTATCCATGTTTCGGCTTCCGTTATCGGTATTGAAAGATGGATTCAAGAAATTACGGTTCGGAATTGCCATGTACCAACCGTGAGCATTGTTGGCAGTTGAGCCAAATACATCGCCCGTTTCGTTGAACGCCATGCCCCAAGTATTATTTGAGGTGCTGGTTGTCCATTCCATTTTTGAGCCATCACTTTTAAACCTAAAAAACGCTTGACCAAATTTCAGCGAATCGCCCTCCGCCAATTTTCCTTTGAAACCAGAATAACCAACGCAACCCCAAATCCAGTTATCAAAACCATAGTGTAAGTTTGAAGGTCCAGCGTGCGTATCGCCCGTGCCGAAGCCCGTGAATAAGATTTTCTTTTCGTCGGCTTTGTCATCACCATTGGTGTCTTTCAAGAAAACCATGTCGGGAGCTTGCGAAACAATCAGACCGCCATTGGCAAAAACCATTCCCGTAGGAATACTCAAACCTTCGGCAAAACGAGTGAATTTATCGGCTTTTCCATCTTTATTGGTGTCTTCACAAATCAAAATATAATCGCTTCCGCCCGATTCTTTGCGTTCGTTTGGGTAGTCTTTCGTAATGAGGACATACAATCGCCCTTTTTCGTCCCAATCCATTGCGATAGGGTGCATCACATTTGGCTCGGCGGCAAATAAATCCAAAGTAAAATCGGCAGGTACTTGAATGTGCTTCATCGACTCTTCGGGCGAAAGTGCCAACTGCTGCAACTGTTCGCCCGCACGTTTTTCATAATTAGGCAATTTTGCTCCACGATACTCAAATGGTTTTGGGTTCAATGCCGCATGAGCTGCACGAACTTCATCGTTTACTGCCCAAATAATGCCATTTTCAATCAATTTTTGGAAGTTTTCGTTGCTCCAAGTTCTTTCATCGTGTCCGTAAGCGGTATAAAAAACACGCCCTTTGCCGTAGCTACGAGTCCAAGTATAAGGCTCAGTTTTTGCTTCGGGACGGTCTTTTGTTTGGTCGGACTTGATTTCACGAGTTTGCAAAACGTTGTTATCCGCTTGTAATTGACTGTGCAAATAGGTTTCGTCAAAAGCCTTAATCGTGCCTAAATCCTTCATAATGATATGATTTGGCTGCACGGTATTTACCTGAATGGTGTCCATTCGGTGTCGCCAAAACTGTCCACCGACCATTTTTACATATTCGGGCGAATTGCGAAAACAATAAGAGGCACAGTGAATCGGCAAAATGCCTTTCCCCGAAGCTACATAATCAAGCAAAGCTTTTTCGGCAGCGGGTGTGATGTCGTCCCAGTTGGCAAAAATCATCAAGGCATCGTATTTTGATAAATTTTGGGCGTTAATGTCTTCCAATTTATCAGTATATGTAAAATTAATACCTCGTTTGCCCAATGCTGCCATGATTGTAGGCACTCGTTCGATGGGTTTATGATGCCCATTATCACCGAGGAAAAGGATTTCTAAACGCCTGCCCCTTTGCCCCCAGAGGGGGAATGAAGCAAAAATTGTAAGAATAATTAGGGTTGAAAATAGGGCTTTTTTCATTTTTTATTGGTTTTGGAAATTATTTCTTTTAATTTTGGAATAAGATTTATTGTGAAAATAAGACAAATTATGACTCTTACATCTCAAAAATTAGCGTTGATTCAGTGGATTAGCAATTTAGATAATGTTCGATTATTGAAAGAAATTGTTGAAATTCGTAATCGTACTACTTCACAAAATACAGAGCCAAAACGTTTTTTTGGTTGTGGGAAAGATATTGTTTTGGAAATAGCCGAGGATTTTAATGAACCTCTCGACCATTTTAATGAGTATCAACCATGAATGAATTTTTAGTTGATACGCACGTACTTTTGTGGTAAGTAATGGGATAAATATAATCAACAATTTTAAAAATGACTAAGTAACTGATTATTAGCACATTATCTTACTGTGGACTTGTCGACTATTGACTGTGGACTACTTATATTCAAGGAAATACTCGACTTTCTACAAAAACTATTACGCCTATCAATGACCCTCAAAATATTATTTATGTCAGTAAAGTGAGTTTGTGGGAAATAGCCCTTAAAATGTCTATCGGAAAACTTACTTTGAGTATTCTTTTTGAAAATTTATCTCAATTTTTGGCAGATAAAAACTTTATTGTTTTAGATTTTGATTTCGCTGACTTATCTGTTTTAAAAGAACTTCCCTTCCATCATACTGACCCTTTCGACCGACTAATAATTTCGCAAGCAATAAATAATGATTTATGCTTGATTTCTGACGATTCAGAATTTAGTGCTTATTCAGTTCAGTTGATAGAGGCTTGATAATGAGATAGTTATGTTTGATGTTTCTTTTATTACTTATTCCGTCTCTGTAAATTCTTTAAGACTATCAAGGAATTCTTTGGTTGAGATAGCATTCAGTTCCCTTTCTTCGGGAGTCATTTTCTTAAATTCGTCTGAAACTTTATTTATATAATTCGCACTTTCTTTAATTGTAACTTCATCAAAACCTTCAAAAGTCATCTCAAAAAGACAATGACTGACGATTTCTAATTCACTAAATGTTTCAAGAGTTTCGGTACTTATTGACATTCCTAACCATTCAGCCCACGGGTCGAAATAAATAGCAAATCGAGTTCCATAATCTTTGCTTTCTGGGTTGGTCGTTTTGCCAAATACATCCACATAATCAAATTCTTCAGTTATAGTATCATATTCGTTTTCTAAAATAATCTCAAATTCAGAGTCAATAGGCGTCATTGAGCGAAGGTTTTCAAAAACCGTCTCATAAGCACAAACGCTTCTTATCTCCTCTGGGAATATTTCAAACAAGGTAGATTTTATATTCAGCCAATGATTTGCTTGTATAAGTTGTTTTAAAATCATGACTTTGGATTGATAATGTCGAGCATTTCTGCTACTTTTTCTTCAAAATCTGATTTGAAATGATTACCAAATTGTATCTTATTTAAAACATTAAAGTCTCTCCAGTCATTATATTCAGCAAAATCTCTCCAGCAAAGCCAGTTGTGGCTTGTTAGTATTTTTTGGAATCTTTTCCCAAAATTAGATTTAATCATCTCATATTTAGGATTTACATTTTGTTTTTCATCTACATATCTAAACCCAAATATTAAATTCTGAAAACCACTTTTTACATTGAATGAAAAACAAATGCTAAGATTCAATTCTTCAAGAGCTTTGTTTGTAAACCAAAAAGACCGCCAAATAACATTATTATTTGACATATTTAGTTCTGTATAATTGATTTCCAATGTGTAATCTTTCCCTATTTTTATTATCAAACTGGTTAAAGTATGCTCAACTATTTGCTGAATTATCCGTTTTTTTATGTCATCACTTGCTCCAATAAGAGTAATAAACGTTTCAAATTTCTCTTTATCAGTTATTATCTTTTCTGCTATTTCTTCACTCATTTTAGTATTAATATTTTGCCCTGTTAATTTTTTGATTAAATACATATATTGAGTAATTGATTCCCTTAAAAGAGGAATGTTAGTTGCTTCTTTTCTACATTCTTCTAACCAGTTTAAAATATCTGATTTGTAGGAGATACAACGATATTTTTCTGAAGGAATATTAATGTCTTTACTTTCTTGCCCTTCCAATGTTAAAAATAGCAAAGTATCATTAGGGGCATAATTATTGTATCTTGTTAGTTGATTTACTTGTTCAGGTGCGTCAATTTTATTTTCAATCAAGATAATTTTGTTTTTGCTATCCTTAATTTTAATATCAAGTCTACCTCCAGAGTCTTCCATTTTTTTACCAATAGAAAATTCTACTTTTACTATTGCACTTGTTGTGTCAAAATTTTCAATTTTAATTAATTCAACAAATTTCTTCAAAAAGACATCTTTTTGCTCATGACTTCCTTTTGGATTTAATAACTCAGCAATAAATCTTGAATGAGTTTTAACTTCGTTTCTTTCCATTTGAAGAACCGAGAAAATATTGAAATTCTCGCCAGTTGCTTCGGTTACTCGTTTGTAAGATTCTGAAATTATCTGAATCTCGTTTAATAATTGATTGATTGTGTTTAGTTTTGCCATTTATTTTTTTGAGAATATGTAAAAACTATATTAATCCTCAGAATCACGATTTTTGCACAAAATTTCAAAAAAGTTATCCACAATCGCATAAATTTGTTTAGAATAATAGTTATCTCCCTGATTATCAACTACTTGTAATTCTTGGGTCAGTGACCCAAGAATTGACGGAGGGAGTAAATAATTGAATTTTTGGGTCAGTGACCCAAGAAAGTGAGCATAGACATTGTAGAATTGCCGACATCTTGAAAGTTCAGGTGCAGTCAAACCTTTTATCTTTATTTTCTTCGCTAATTCGGGAAGTAATTTTGCTCCATACTTTGCTCTGTCTTCGCCTTTCTGTTCAAACTCTACAATATAAAAACCAATCAACCAATTCCTGATGGTTAAGTGCATATTGACAGCCTTCACTGCATTTTGTTGGAGCGAAGTATGCGTTTCAAGAATGGTATTTTTTAGTAATTCAAAGTTCATTTTTATGTTTCAAAACTC
>JANNEN010000337.1:0-8326 GCA_031378715.1 Emticicia sp. | reverse complement strand
AAGTTTTGCAGGATTTTCTCCTCATTTCCTACATTATTTATCACATCGGGATACATTCCATAAATTAGCCGTTGATCTAATTGTGCTTTTGCGGGCAAATAACCCAAATGTTCGGAAAACTCAATCCATGAAATTGGAAAGAGTTGATACTCAAATTTTCGTCCTGTGAGTGGTTCTTGGATTTCGTTGGAAAGTTCGAGAGAAGATGATCCCGTAACTACGATTTGACATTGGGGGAAATTATCCGCCATAATTTTCAACGAAAGTCCAATATTTTTGACTCTTTGGGCTTCGTCAATTACCACGATTTTACTGTTGCCAGTCACCCTACGGAGTTCATTAATCGAATGGTTGGCAAGAGATTCTCTCACCGTAACATCATCACAATCAAGGTATTGTTTTTCATTATCAGCAAAGTTTCTCAACAACTCTTTTACAATCGTTGATTTACCAGTTTGTCTTGCACCAAGAATAATTAGTATTTTTTTTTGGAACAATGTTTTTGATAAGATAGCTTGTGTTTTACGTAAAATCATAAATTAGGTGATTACATTCACGTAAATATGTGAAATTAGGTGAATATAATCACCTAATTTAGCATATTTTTACCCGTTTTTATAAAAAAATATTCTGTTTCGATTCCTTAACCAAACAAATTTGGAAACGATTCAAAATCAGCATTTATCTTAAAATCTGGTTTACCACCTTCGGCTATTTTTTTACCATCTTTACGAACAACAAAACCTTTGTTTTCTAATTGATTGAAAATATTTCTTATTTTTCGTTTATACCCTTCATAGTCATTGATGTCATTTAACTTTTTGTTTTGATTGATATAAAGGATGGTACCAATGCTGTTTGCACTAACCGCCGATGAATTTGATGCAAAAGTATTACACCAATAAATCGCATTTAATACTTCTCGGTAGTCAAGTTTTAAAAAATCAAATTCTTGTTTAAAGATAGATCTAAGCTCCTCGCTAAAATCATTTTTCATCAAGTTCCTATCTACTCGGTAAATGGGATAAATTTCGGGGCTTTCGGGGTCTTTAAAAATCAACCCTTTATCTTCTAAATTTGCAATGACGGCTTTATGATTATTATCCATTGTCAGCAAAATCGTATAACTTTCAAGCCGATTGAGTAACTCTGATTTTCGGTAAAAACTCAACATAATTTGTTCATCTTCATTGAGTTCTCTGCCATTTTTACCAAAAATATATCCCGAGAAGCTATCTAACCAAGCCGCCATTTCAGCATCGAATACTTTCCCTGTTGGAATAAACAATTTTATTTCACTCTCAGTCAAAATATAATAAGGCACATCTATTATATTCTCTAAACAAGCATCAATCAACGAAGATAAACCTTTACCGATTCCTTCCCAACGGTCAAAACTTTTTAATAAATCTGCTAATTTTGGATTTCGAGCAACTTGAATTGGCACGATACGCCTAACTTTCCCATACGCTGTTTCGATATGTAGCCTTTGCCTACGCCCAAACGTACCTGGGTTTTGAATCATTAAACTTTCGCTGGGTTTTATTTCTATAACTACAAAACGATTAGTTTTATAGTTTCGATGAGCTATTGCATTGTTTATGCTTTCACGAACCAAGTTTTCGGGATATTCAGGTTCGGCAGTGCCTCCATTTGTATAACCTACGCCAACTTGGATACTTCGATATATAAACGAAAAACTATCTTCTATCAAATCAATTACATTATCTTTAAGTGCCTGCTTGTTATTGGCAACTTTAATGGTTGATGTAACATAACAATCAACTTCACATTTTCCTTGTATGTAGTCTTCCACGTAATCGCCACAAACTAACATACCAAGTAAAGTTGGCTTGTTTTCACGAACAAAACTTTTGCGATGCAAAAAAGGTAATGCTGTTTCTAAATCCGCTTTTAAGGTTTCTCCACTTTTTTTTCCTCTGTTAAACTTAATGATATACTGATTTAACTTGTCTATATTTAATGCGTTAAGAGTTGCGTCGTTCACTACTTCCAACTCTTGATATGTTATGACTTCCAGCTTTAACTCTTCATATTCTTCAATTTCTGCTCGACTAAGCTCGTGGTCTCCTGTAATTTTTCGCTGATAAGCTCTACCTTTGTAATACACATACTTCTCGTCATCGGGTAACTCTTCAACATATACGACTGCAACATTCCCATCTAAAAAACTACTTATCTCAATTCTCGAAAGGTACGCTGAAAGATTAATTTGGTTTCCATCTTTATCCGTAAACTTTCTTGGTAAATCTTGTTTTAAATGATTTTCGTTATCACTACTATTAATATATCCTGTAAATTTGTAATTCGGAGGCTTGACATTATTTTTATCATTAATACCAATGATTATCATTCCTCCATTGGTATTCAGAAAAGCACAAACTGTTCGGTAAAAATCGTCCCCCCAACCACCAGCAAGATTTTTGAGTTCTAATTGCTGATTTTCTACCTCCTTATAGGTTTCGGTTGCGATACAATGTGCAAGCTGTTGTAAGGTTCTATCTATTGAGGTCATCATATATTTATCGTGAGTTTACTACTACAAAGCCACCAAATTTTACGAATTTTGTCGAGCAATATTTCTCCTTCACCACCTAAGTTTCTTCTTTTTCTTCATATCACCTATTACCACCGAATCAGTCTCTTTTTTCTTCGGACTTGCCAGCAATCGCTCGGCCAAATCGGGGCGATTGAGTTTGTGCAAACGGCTCCGAATCCAAGTGCGAAACTCGGGTTTGTACCAGAAAAAGAAACGATTTTGTGCCAGTTTTTCCTCACGGGTTTTGGCAGTAGCAATCGGTTGTAACGTATAAGGATGTACGCCCGAATAATATATCACCTCAGCAACCGTCATGGGCGTTGGCGTAAAGTCTTGTACCTGCTCCAACTGGAAGCCCAAGTCTTTGGTTTCGGCAGCAAGGTTTGCCATATCGGCCTCTTCACAACCAGGGTGCGATGAGATAAAATACGGAATCAGCGGTTGCTTCAAGTTGTGTTTATCTTGAATAGTATCGTATTTTTCCTTGAATTTCTTGAAATACTTAAACGACGGCTTCCGCATCACACGCAGCGTAGCATCGGAGGTATGCTCGGGTGCAACTTTCAAACGCCCCGACACGTGGCGAGTGACGAGTTGCTCCATGTACTCATCGTGGTTGCCGTCTTTATTGTTTTTGTTGAAATCATCGACCAATAAATCGTACCGAACGCCCGAACCCACAAAGGCTTTTTTGACCTCGGGGTGGGCATCAACTTGTTGATAAATCTTGGTCAGCGGCTTGTGTGAAGTGTCCAGATTTGAACAAATAACGGGGTGAATACAACTCGGACTTTGGCAACGATTACAAATATCTTCGTCTTTGCCTTTCATTTTATACATATTGGCCGACGGGCCACCCAAGTCTGAAATGTAACCCTTAAATTCGGGGTGCTTCACGATTTGCTCCACCTCTTTCATAATCGAAGTTTCGCTTCGGGAAGCAATAAACTTGCCTTGATGAGCCGAAATCGTACAAAAACTGCACCCACCAAAGCAACCACGGTGCATATTTATCGAAAACTTAATCATGTCGTAGGCAGGAATCGGCCCACGATTTTTATACTTTGGGTGCGGCAATCGAGTATAAGGCAGGTCAAAAGATTGGTCGATTTCCTTTTCGTCCATGATTTTAAAGGGCGGATTTATGACCAAAGTTTTTGTACCTACTCTTTGAATAATCCTATTTGCCTGCCACTTGTTCGACTCTACTTCTACTATCTTAAAATTGGAAGCATACTTGATTTTATCTTGCAAACAGACCTCATGGCTTGCCAATTCGACGGTATTCCAGTTTTTGTAATCGGGCAATGCTTCGCTCGCATCATGCAAGTACGCAATCTGATTTACATCTTTTATCTCGTTAAAAGGCACGCCTGCTTTGAGCATATTGAGCATCTCACGCAATGGCTGCTCCCCCATGCCATAAACCAGCATATCGGCCTCAGAATCTGCCAAAATCGTAGGCATAAGCTCATCTTTCCAATAATCGTAGTGCGTTACTCGTCGCAATGATGCCTCAATTCCGCCGATAAGCACTGGCACATCGGGGTAGATTTGCTTTAATATTTTTGAGTAAACAGTTGTCGCGTAATCGGGTCTAAAACCTGCTTCTCCACCTGGGGTATAGGAGTCGTTTGAGCGTAGTCGCTTGTTGGCAGTATAATGATTTACCATCGAATCCATGCAACCCGCCGTTACGCCAAAGAAGTATTTGGGCTTGCCAAATTTCTTAAAATCACGCAAATCGTCTTGCCAGTTTGGTTGAGCCACCACCGCAATTCGGAAGCCTTCACTTTCGATGATTCGCCCAATAACGGCCGTGCCAAAAGCGGGGTGATCGACGTAAGCATCGCCCGAAATCAGTACAACATCTACTTCGTCCCAGCCTCTTTTCTCAACTTCTTTTTTGGTAAGCGGCAACCAGTCGGTTATTGGTCTTTCTATCATATCACAAAATTACGCAATTTTGCTTAGATAACTCCGAAAGAGCCAATTTGGTTTTGATTGATGTTTATAACTCAACCAGAGTCAGCATTAAGTAACTAACGAAAACACGCACAGCGGCTTACTTTTTGGAAACGCTAAATTTACCAGCGGTGATATTCACATCTTTTTTGCCGCCCGTACCCACAAATGCAAATGTACCTGTGATTTTGTTTAAAACGCCCGTAGAAGATTTTTCATAAGCCGAAATTGTCATCGTACCCGACTTGGCAATGAAAGTTTCTTTGCTTTCATTAGCAAAACTTATCGAAGGAGAAAAGGCAATATTTATGGTTTTATTTAGAGGAAAATCTTTTTCAAAAATAGCCACGGTAAATGTACGCCCTTTGGCATCTTTTGAGAAAATAGCAATCGCTCCTCCCAAAGCGGGCGAAATATAAGCAGTATTATCGCTATACTTTTCGGTATCAATCATCGCCGAAAAATTCTCTGCGGGTGTAGCAGCAGAATCGGACGCTGACTTACTGCAAGAAAAATTTAGAAGAGAGAAAAATAAAAGAATAAAAGTGCAGGTAGTTTTCATGGTTACTTGATTTCAAAAAGTTTGGACAAAGTTCGTACATTTTGAAATCATCCGAAATACGGAATATGGCGTATTTATTTTGGGATTTAGTGCCAAGTTTTCCATTTCATTTTCCAAAAAACCAAAAACAGGTATTTTTACGCATACACGATAGTTTTTAACACCCTAAATTTGTGATTATAATTTAGTTAAAGAGCTTTACTCTCTTAACTGTATGTTGTTTAAAAAAAGTAAATCCATGCAACAAAAACACGTATTAACCCAACCCATTTATAAGAAAGTTTAAAACTTTATACCATGAAAACTCTTTATCTTACTCGTCACCAGCAAATCGAAATCAATGACATTATTTATCTCCAAAGTGATAGCAATTATACCGTAATTCACAGCACGAATCAGCTCCGAACGATTGCCACCCAAACCCTTTGCAACGTACACTCGTCGATTGCGTACGATAATTTTGTACGAGTCAATCGAAGTTCAATCTTGAACGTCGAACACATTGCGTCTTATAGTTTTGAAAACAATAAACTAACATTGAGCTTGTCGAACGGTAAAACTTTCACTGCTTCTCGTCGAAGAGCGAAGGATTGTATTGATAAAATTGAAGTTTTACAAAGACGTTCCGACGTATCGTTTTTTTGATAAACCCAAAATGTAAAACTAACCCTTCGTTTCTGTAAGATTTGGAGGGTTTTCTTTTTTGTATGGAAAATTGCTATTAGGAATTGAAAAAAAATAAATTGGACGTTTTAGACTGATAATTTTTTTGTTAGGTAATTTGATTTTTTAAGCGAATGGCGGTGTTCTATTCAAGTAAAAAATAAAATTTCATAACGGAAAAAGTGACGTATTAAATGTTTAATTTATTTAATTTCAATTCCTTATCCATTATCTTTGCCAAAAAACTCCCAAATCAATCCCCCAATGAAGCAATACCACGATTTATTAAAACATATCCTTGAAAACGGCACTCCGAAAACCGACCGCACTGGCACTGGCACCATTAGTGTTTTTGGCTACCAGATGCGGTTTAATCTGCAAGAGGGGTTTCCGCTCGTTACGACCAAAAAAGTGCATACAAAATCTATTATTCACGAGTTACTTTGGTTTATCAAGGGTGAAACCAATACTGCTTATTTGAAAGAAAATGGAGTTTCGATTTGGGACGAATGGGCGAACGAAAATGGAGATTTGGGACCAGTTTATGGCAAACAATGGCGAAGTTGGGAAGCCCCAAACGGACAAGTGATTGACCAATTGAAAGAGGCTTTGAATCAACTAAAAAAATCGCCCGATTCTCGCCGAATCATCGTTTCGGCTTGGAATGTGGGCGAATTATCACAGATGGCACTCATGCCATGCCATGCTTTTTTTCAGTTTTATGTAAGCCCCCCAGCCCCCAGTGGGGGAGAAAAAGGATTACTTTCGTGCCAATTATACCAACGCAGTGCCGATGTGTTCTTGGGTGTGCCATTCAATATTGCCTCTTATGCCCTCTTCACGATGATGGTGGCTCAGGAATGCGACCTCATCGCCCACGAATTTATCTGGACGGGCGGCGATACGCATATTTACTCAAACCATCTCGAACAAGTAGCCAAACAACTCGCCCGTGAACCACGAAAATTGCCGAAAATGACGCTAAATCCTGCCATAAGTAGCATTTTTGACTTTACCTTTGAAGATTTTACCTTGTCAGAATACGACCCCTACCCTGGCATAAAAGCCCCCGTGGCGGTATAAAAAAGTCGAGCCGCTGCACTGCAACGGCTCGACGAATAAATACAAAGGTTTTTAGGCAACGAAGTTAATGATGAAATTATTTTCGGCTGATGTTTCTCGAAAAACGGTCAGACCTTCGGTGCAGACCTCAGGTTTCATTTACGGTTTTTAGCCAACGAAATTCCACGGAATGTTTTTGTGCTAATCACAAAC
Source organism: Emticicia sp. (assembly GCA_031378715.1). Taxonomy (GTDB): domain Bacteria; phylum Bacteroidota; class Bacteroidia; order Cytophagales; family Spirosomataceae; genus Emticicia. The sequence goes on along the minus strand of JANNEN010000337.1, from coordinate 1,301 downwards.
GTCTGCGTGAGTTTGTCTTTTCCCGACCCAACTACGAAGGTATATTCGCCATCAGTCAGATTTGAGAGGTCAAATGCCTTTGAGTACTTCGCATCACCGACCGAATAATCGCTGAAAAACACTTCGTTGTTTTTATCAAATAAAGCTATCTGAGTTTTGCTTCGCAAGGGATTTTCAAAAGCTAATTTAAAACGCAGATTCCCTAAATCTTGCACGTCCAAATTGGTTATTTTAGCCGATGAACTAATCTCGCCCGAAGTGGTTTTTGCCTGTGCAAAACCTTCGGTTACTGTCGCCGCAGCGAGTGCCAATACTACTGTTAATGTCTTCATAATTTTCTTTGTGTTCGTTTCCATTGGAGTATTTATTTAAAATTAAAACTTAAAAAAGTTATATCAATTATCTCGCTCCGCCGAGAACCTTTGTGCCGCAAATGTATGTAAGTAATTGAATACAAGTCAATTAAAAAATTGTTAATTTGCTAAAATTATTCTAAAATTTTAGCATAATCACGGAATATTACCATGTTTTTCGGAATACTGCAAGAGAAAGTATGAATTATCCTATTAAATTAATAGACTAAATAGTAGTTAAAATTTCACTATTCCGACGAGTCTTTATAGGTTTCCTTACAATAGTACAAAAATGACAAAAATCTATACTTTCATCAGTAACCGAAAACTTACGTTGCATTAGAATTTTTGCTACTTTTAAGCAAAAAAAAATGGAACATTGCTGCTCCATTACCCCCCCCCCTCTCCCTGACTGGTAGAGGGGGTTTTCTAAAATCATAAACAATTTAAAAATTATCAATACATAAATATTGACTAATTTAAAGTTTCTTCTCAGCCTTCAAATAACTTTTATTTCCGTTTGAGTTGATGTAATATTGTCCACCACGAGAGCCTTCAAAAATAGTACGCCCCTTGTCATCTTTGCCGATTTGCTTATCAGCACCAGCCACTTTCTTACGAGTCGATTGGTCGGCTTCTTTGCCATCATCGTCTTTTTGGCTTGTCTTCGGAGCAGGCTTTATGGTGTTATCTCTATCGGCTGCTTTTTTATCAGCTACTTTTTCTTTTTTGTCCGTAGCTTTTTCTTTTTTGTCGGCCTTTTCTTTTTTATCAGCTACATCTTTTTTGTCCGTAGCTTTTTCTTTTTTGTCGGCTTTCTCCTTTTTGTCAGCTACATCTTTTTTGTCCGTAGCTTTTTCTTTTTTGTCGGCTTTTTCTTTTTTGTCAGCGGCTTTTTCTTTTTTGTCAGCGGCCTTTTCTTTTTTGTCAGCGGCCTTTTCTTTTTTG
>JANNEN010000133.1:0-16498 GCA_031378715.1 Emticicia sp. | reverse complement strand
AATGCGACCTTAGATCACGTGCAGCGTTTTGAAGACAAGTTTGACAAAGAGGGTGTGGAGGTGCAGTTTAAAGAAGCTACTGCCATGCTTACTGATGAAGAAGCTACACCGATGCCCGTTGAAGTCATAGCTGCCCCCGCTGAGTTGTCTGTCGAAGTAGCGGAAGTTGAGGCAATTATTGAAGACCATGAACCAGAGATATTTGCCGAAATTCCGAGTATTCCGCAGGAGGAAGCGAAAGTTTTAGTTGATGAGCCAACCGTGGAAGATATTCCTGTCAATGAAATTTTGATTGAGGAAACACCAATTAATGAACCCATTGCAGCAGTTGAAGTGGAAAAGGCGGAGCAAATCGTTGAAGAACCAGCAGTTGTTACGACTGTCTTTGCTTCATCGGTCAATAACTTTGTCGAACAACCAACTGAGCTACAAGAGGTCAGTATCAAAGTAGAAGCCCCAAAAGCTGATGAACTTGAAATTATCGAAGGAATCGGCCCAAAAATAGCCATGCTCCTGTTTGATGCAGGTATATTTACTTTCCGTGATTTGGCAACTACGCCGATTTATAAAATTCAAGAAATTTTAGAACAAGCGGGGCCACAGTTTGCCCGCCACGATCCAAGTACTTGGACACAACAAGCAAAACTCGCCGCCGAAGGTCGTTGGGAAGATTTGGACGCCCTTAAATTTTATTTGGTTGGCGGACGAGAACCCAAAAAAGATGAAGTAGAAGCAATCGTTCAAGCCCCAGAAGTGGTTGAAGAACCAATAGTAGAAGCAGTTGCAGTACCAACGTACATAGCACCAGTTGTGGTGCCGCCAATAGTGGAAGCAGTTGCAGTGCCGACATACGTTGCACCAGTTGTGGTGGAAACAGTCATTGCACCAATCGTGGAGGTAGCACCAGTTGTCGAAGACATTTCTGTTCCCGTGGCTGTTGTGCAGCAAGTAGCAGCACCAGTGGTTCGAGAAGCCGTTGCGGATTTTGTGTCCTTGCCTGCTCCGATAGAAAATAATTTGGATTCAATTACGGAAGAAATGCTTGAAAAAGTAAATAAAGTGAAAGCGGCAATAAGGAAAGCAATGGTCGAAAAAAATGATTCGCCGAGCAAAGATACCTCGCCTTTACCAACAGTAAATGATGTTATTGCCAAGAACGAAAGCTCTTCGGGCGGCTCGTTTTTTGATAATTTATAAACGCCAAACAGTAGGTTCAAGTCAAACTTGAACCTACTGTTTTAAGTAGTTGAATGGAAATAATCGACATTTTAAACTTAGCTAACTTGTTTATTATAAGTATTTTATATCATTAAATATCCAACATTACATTTATAATTAAACATTACTTGATACACAAACGCTGAAAATAATGTAGTCAAATTGGTTTATTTTCACATTTTTCACATTTGCATATTTATACATGGGTGTAATTTCGCTTGAAGGGATTGAGTTTTTTGCCTATCATGGCTACTATGACGAAGAGCAAAAAATCGGTAATAAATACTCAATTGATATTGCCATTACGGTTGATTTAAGTCGTGCCGCTCAGGCAGATAAACTCAAATTGACAGTAAACTACGAAGAGGTTTATAAAATTATAGCTCAGGTTATGCGAGAGCGACACCGACTATTGGAGCATATTGCCTACAAAATTATTGAGGCCGTAAAGCGACAATTCCCTCATATTGAGGCACTTACGGTTAATGTGTCTAAATTCAATCCTCCGTTAGGCGGCATTTGTGAACGCTCAAAAGTGACCATTTCGGAGCCTTGATTAACTACTCTCCATAGTACAGAATACATTACTAAAATTCTTTTTGAGTAAGTCGCTTTTATGAATCACAAAAGCCAAATCTCCCGCATCGCCCCATTGAAAATCGCCTTGTGATGTTACTTTTAGGAGTGTAATCCAATCTTGTGGTTCTCCTTTTTTGCTAAGTGCGGCTTGCAATTCGGGTGATTCGTGTTGGGTAAAGACGTACCCATTTATTTCAAAATCAGCTTTATTTAACATCTCCACTTGGTCGTTGAATTTGTTTTCTATGTTGTTTCTGAGTTTGTTATTTGCATTCAATGCTTTTTCTAATTCCTCTGATCTGCCTTTGAGGATATGTAAATTTGATTGAAAAGAATAGAAATACGGAAACGTGACCATTTCTTTTTCAGTAACTTTAAGCCCAGCATAGCAACCATCTCCCGTCATTTCGTAATAATCTTCATTGCTGAATTGTAGATTCTTTCCAGAAATAAGTGTTTCTTTTTCGCCCGCAAAATATAATACTTGTACGAGTTTGAATTTATCTTCAAAACCAAAGAAATGCAGCGAACTGAGAAAGAAATATAACATTCCCGTTCGGGGCATATAATCTTGGAGGTGAGCAATTTCTTGGCAATTCACTTGGGCAATAAACTCATATTTATAGTTGGTTTTCTCGTATTTGAAAGTCGGATAAACGAGGCTAAGTGGTAAATCGGGCATTCCTCCGAAGCGACTATTGCCTATCTTTTGATAATCTTCTTCGCCCGCAAGTGTGAAACCGACCGTTTTTTTGCCCAAAGCCAGTAAGTCTGTTTGAATATTATTTAGTTTGTTTTTTTGGATAATTTCTTCAATAGGTTTCAAAAGTGGGCTATCGTCTGGGGTATAAAATATGTCATTATTCCAGACTTCCATGCCTTTTTTGTCAGCCCCACGGTACTCAAAATCGAGCAGTCGGCGTTTGTCTTCGATACTCATTTCTAAACCTATTACCTTGTTGAAAGCATCTGGAAGAGATTTAAGTGGATTATTGGCTATTTTCAAGCTATTCAATTTGGGCAATCTTGCCAATGCCTCGGGCAAGGTTTGGAGTTGGTTTTGGTTCAATGAAATGGTGGTCAGTTTTTTTGCTTCAATAACTTCGGGTAGGTAGGAAATTTGGTTATTATCGGCAAAAATATAGGTTAGCTTGGGCAGCCCAAAAAGGTTATCAGGAAAGTTTTGTAATTGACAATTTGAAACATTTAGGGTTTCTAAATTTTTCAAATCTCCGATGCTTTCGGGAAGTTTCGTGATTGCACAATTAATGATGCTCAGGTCTTGAAGTTCGCTTAGTGTACCAATACCATCTGGGAAATTGTTCAGGGGAGCGTGAGTTTTGCTGTAATAATCTTGAAAATTGCCAATATTCAGATTCTTGAGGTGCTTAAAATTAAGAATCTTGGCAGGAAAATCCGCCGTTTCATTTCTTTCTAAATTTAGATAACGAATAGCATCATCGGCTACGCCTTCGGTTTCGGTCATTGATGAAAACTGGTATTCTTGCCAGTTGAGTTTATGGTATTCATATTGTTTGTAAATCTTAACGGGAAAAATGGGCGAATCGTCATAAGTGGGTTTCATGTAGCCATGATAACCTATCCAGCCATTTTGGAAAGTGATTTTTCCATAAAAACTCATTGAATAATGAAACCCTTCTTTGCGTAAATAGAAATACGGCCCGTTGGTTTTATCTTCTTCAAGCGTAAACTCTCCCGTAGGAATACCTTTTTTATGAATACCCAGACAGGTAAATTGTAGCGAAATCGAACCATTTTCATCATAGTCATCTAATAATTCGGCTTCGATAGCTTGCTGCGGGTTTTTTGGTTGAGCTTTTATTTCTGTAAAAAACTCGTGTGACATCTTAGCAATTGAAAAATTACATTTTTTTATGGTAAAACTGTGCTCTCCAATTTGGAAATAGTCTTTCCCATCTTTGGGGATTTCAAAAACTGGGACTTCGGGTAGTGTTTGTTCTTCCATGTGCTTAATGATGTGTTTGTTGTTATTAGCTTTTTTGAAACGATTTTTAGATGTGATTTATTATAAAAGAAAAAGCCTCGGAGCGGGCGATAACCAAAGTATCGACCACTGTGAGGCTTGAAATTATAAACTCAGATGAGTTTTAGGGGATTTTTATAAGTTCAATATTATTTTGAGGTAAGTGTGCCCTCTCTATTAATTATATATTCGTTGCTGTTGATGAGCAAAACAACTCGGGCAGGTGAAAACGAATCGTCGAGCGTTACCATGATTTTTTCTTTACCATCAATATACCCTTTTTTCTTATCTAACTTTGCTAATACTATATTGGTTTCGGTTTCATACTTTGGGTCAAAAGGAGATGTATAGACGATGCGTCCTTGTAGGTCAATGTAATGAAAATTACCGTTTAGTTTTACCGAAGCTAAACCTTGGTCGAACGCACTAACTTTGTCGAATGTAGCTGGAATAAACTCTACACCTTGATTATTAACAAAACCGTATTTTTTATTCTGTTTGAAAGCAGCAATTCCATCTTCAAAATTATCTAAGAGGTCGTATTTTGGTGAGATTATTTCTTTTCCATCGTGATTAATTGCCCCAAATTTGTTGTCTTTAATCACCACCGCAAGCCCTTCCGCAAAGCTCCTAATATTTTGATAGGCGGGCGTGACAATGAACTTACCTTTTTTGTTAATCAAACCAGAAAGATTATCTATTTTAACTGATGCAAGGCCTTCCCGAAACGAACTTGCCAAGTCATACTTTGGTTGAATAATCACTTTACCTTTCTTATTGATGTATCCAAACTTGCCATTTTTCATGAACAAGGCATATTCCTCCGAAAATGGCAACGAAAACTCAAATTGATAATCAATCACTAATTTTCCTTTATTATCAATGTACCCATTATGCCCGTCTTTTCCGACCAAGCCTAATCCATCACTAAACCCCATTCCAAAATCATGGCGAGGATAAACAACTATTTTTCCTTGTCTATTAATAAATCCGTATTTGTTCTGAAACTTTACCAATGCGTATCCATCATAAAATGGCTCGCAAGCATCAAAAATAATCGGTGTGAGTAATGAGCCATCTAATCGAACGAAGCTATATCGGTCATTTTCTTTTACGATGGATAGGCCATCTTTAAATTCGGTGGCCATATCAAACTGACACGGAATCTGTAATATTCCTTGCCGATTAATAAAACCGTATTTACCTGCAATATTAACTTTGGCCATTCCATCATAAAAGAAGAGTCCGATACTTTCTCGTTTAGGAATGACGGTTTCTTCGGTCTGATCTTGGGAAAAAGAATTATTGAAATTTAAAAATATTAGACTTAATATGAGGGTAAATAATGTAGTTGTTTTCATTATCATTTTGTTAAAATCCATTCGACATATCCCGTCTTAAACTGTCTTTGAGATTACATAATATTTGTACTATTGCCAAAGACTATGCCAAACATATCCGTTTAATCATATTTAAAGCAAAAATCCCCACAGAATCATTTTCTGCGGGGATTTTGGTGAATAAATAGAATTTTATTCGTACCTCAGCGACTCAATCGGGTCGAGCTTTGATGCTTTATAGGCAGGATAAAATCCTGATAAAATACCAACTACTACACAAACCACGAAACCCATCAGTATCCATGCCCACGGAATGATAAAGCTACTTTTTTCGCTGATGAGCTTGGCTATAACATTGCCAATGCCGATACCCATGATGATTCCTGCAATGCCACCCATGATACAAATGACGATGGCTTCCATCAAGAACTGTAACCTGATTTTGAAAGGTGTAGCTCCGATGGCTTTACGGATACCGATTTCACGGGTACGCTCCGTAACGGATACCATCATAATATTCATCAGAGCAATGGCTGCTCCCAAAAGTGTGATGATGCCGATACCGAAGCCACCAACCCGTAGAAAACCCGTAACTTCCTCAAAATCTTTGGCGAGTGCATCGGAGCGTTCGATTTCAAATGATTTAGCTTGGGCAACGGGGTCTTTTCGTTCTCTCCGCATAACGGCCTCGGCTTCGCCCAAGATATAATCCATGTCTGATACATTACTGACGGAGGTAGTGATATCAAAAGTTAGTTTTCGATTTCCTGCAATTTGTCGTCCCGTTTCGAGCGGAACCATTGCCACTCGATCATCTCCTCCGCCCGTGATGCTACCCTTCTTTTCGAGTACGCCAATAACCTTGAAGCGAATACCCAAGAGCGTAATATCTTTATCAATCGGGCTTTCTTTTGGAAAAAGCATCACGGCCAATTCGTTGGCTAATATCACTACATTATTCGTAAAGTTGATGTCATTTTCGGTTATATTTCTCCCTGCGGTAAGTTTATAGCCTTTCATGTCGAGATAGCCCTCGTCGATTCCCCGAATCAAACTGTTGGGATTAGTCTTCACCGATTTGTATTTCAGTTGGGCGGCTCCCGTTACGCTTGTAAAAATGCTGATTTTGGCCGAAGTTTTTCCTTGAAAAAGCTCTTTGTAAAGTTTGGCTTCACGGTACTCAATGGGCGGATAATCCTTGTCGTTTACGCCCCCATTGCGTCGCCGCCACAGGCGGGGGCCTTTGATGTCGAAAGAGTTTGCTCCCAAACCCGCAAAACTATTATCGACCGAGCTTTGCATTCCGTCGATTGCCGTCAGGATTCCGACCAACGATGTGATGCCAATAGCAATAATCAAGGCCGTAAGAACAGTACGGAGCATATTGCCTTTGATCGAACGCAGCCCTTCGCTGATATTTTCTTTAAAATTCATGTTAGTCAATAGTTTTTAGACGATTGTCAATAGACATTGCCCATGATACTTTTTAATTAAACAATTATTACTTTTTTGCCTGTTTTTGCTGCTTTATAGATAGCCTCTAAAACCTTTATGTCACGTTGCCCTTCCTCGCCCGTGATGTGGTTTGGTAATAATTTATTTGCCAAGATTACTTTTGCTATTTCATCGCATTGCGTAGCTTGTTGATTTATTTGAGGAAAACTCATTGGTCCAGCACTACTTTTGCCAACGAAAGGCCCGTAGCTAATGGCTGGACTGAGTTCAAATGAGCCATTTTCGGCAGTTGCATAAACCCTATCAATTCCATAACTGTAAGAGGTTGCGTGAGTACTGACGGCCCCACTTGGAAAATTTAATTGAAACGTGATAGACTCTTCAACTTCGACATATTTGATTTTATTCGTAATTGCCCCAAACTGTGCCGTCACCGAAATCGGTTCTTCCCCCAAAATATAGCGGGCTGCTTGTACACAATAAACGCCGAGGTTTGTGAGTGGCCCACCACCCGAAAGTGCTTTTTTGACGTGCCAATCAATGCCGTCACCTGTATTGTAGCCAAGCGAGGCTTCCACCAAACGCACTTGCCCAAAGATTTTTTCTTGTCCGAGTCGTTTCAATTCTAAATTGTACGGTTCAAAGTGTAAGCGATAACCAACTGCCAACTGCACATTTGCTCGTTTGCAGGCATCAATCATTTCTTGGCAATCCTTAGCCGTAATGGCCATTGGCTTTTCTACAATTACGTGCTTACTTGCCTTAGCCGCACGAATTACGTATTCTTTGTGCATCGCATTTGGTAGCACAACATAAACCAAATCAATGTCTTTGTTGTCAATTATTTCGTCAAAATTTTGGTAGTTATAGGTATTTTTTTGCGGAATATTGTACTGTTTTTGCCACTTTTCGGCTTTTGCGGGCGTGCCTGTAATGATTCCTGTGAGTTTGCAATACTTCGATTCCAGTAAGCCCTCTGCTAAGTATTCGGCATACCGCCCCAAACCACAAAGGGCAATATTGAGTTTTTTTTCTTCAAAAATCCCAGCATTTATTTTATCATTAGCAGCAAAGGCAGGTAATGACGCAACAACAGTCGAAGCCCCAATATTTAATCCGACTTTTTCTAAGAATGTTCGGCGGGAAAGATTTTGCATTGGTATAAATGGTTATTTTTTCAATAACTTAACTGGTATTTTTGAAGCACAAAATTGCCCAAGAGTTTTCAAAACCACAAACTTCTGAAAGTATCCAAACACCGTTTATCATTTTTTTGGTACTATTTGCTGAATATTTCATTTTTGAAGTACTTTTTTTGCTCCAAAAATCAAAAAAATAGGCTTATTTATCAATATTCAAACCAACGCTTCGTTGATGTTTGGTATAAAGATTGCTATATTTGTACGAACACTTTTTTATAAAAAATAATGAAAAAAACAACACTTCTGCTACTTTTGATGCTTTCGCTTTCGTCAAGTTTATTGGCAACAAGATTGCTTGGCAATCGAATCCTGATTCCGATGGACGATACCCAACGCAACCACCTGAAAGCCTACGGTATAACTTTCTGGTTACTGAAAACCCACGGAACGGAAGTAGAATGGCTGCTAAACTACAAAGGTGGCAGTTTTTTGTTTGAGGCTTCGCAAACTTACATCAATGAATGTGTGATTCGGGGTGTGAGTTATGAAGTTATTTCTGAGGCCGAAGCCCAGTCAATTTTGAGCTTAATTGCCTCGAATGATGCCAATATGGACGCAGTTAAGCTCAATAAAGCTCCCAAAATTGCGGTTTATTCGCCCAAAAGCCAACAACCTTGGGACGATGCCGTAACGCTCGTACTTAGTTATGCTGAGATTCCTTACGACAAGATTTTTGATGAAGAAGTGCTGGATACCAAACTTCCGCAGTACGATTGGTTGCACCTTCACCATGAGGACTTTACGGGGCAGTTCGGCAAATTTCTTCGTATGCGGGGGCAAGGCTGGTACCAAGAGCAGAAGCAAGAAGCCGAGATTATTGCCAAAAAATATAATTTTACCAAGATTCCTGACTTAAAATTGGCGGTTTCTCGCAAAATTCGTGATTTTGTTTTTGGTGGTGGGTATATGTTTGCCATGTGCAATGCTACTGATACATTTGATATTGCATTAGCGGCCGATGGTGTTGATATTGTGGAAGCTCCTTATGATGGTGATGGAGCCGACCCAAATGCCGAGAAGAAACTCAACTATGAAAATTGCTTCGCATTCAAAGATTTCAGGCTCATCACGAACCCTTACGAAATGGAATTTTCGAGTATTGATAACCAGCAAGAAGAGCGAGGCGTAACCGAAACAAATGATTATTTTTCGCTGTTTCAGTTTTCGGCAAAATGGGATCCCGTGCCAACGATGCTTACGCAGAATCACGCAAATTTAATCAAGGGTTTCATGGGACAAACTACGGCTTTCAAGAAGCAATACATCAAAGCCGATGTTATCACGTTGGCCGAAAATCGCTCCATCGGTGAGGCTCGGTATATTCATGGTACGGCAGGCAAGGGTTTTTGGACATTTTACGGTGGACATGATCCCGAAGATTATCAGCATTATGTGGCCGAAGAACCAACTGATTTGAATCTTCACCCAAATTCGGCGGGTTATCGTTTGATTCTTAATAATGTGTTATTTCCTGCCGCCAAGAAAAAGAAATTGAAGACGTAGTCAAAAAGTTATGAATAAAAAAAGGCTCATTTGCAGTGCAAATGAGCCTTTTTTATAAGCTATTATTTTTCAGACCGAACAGAATGTTCGCCCCACAATATCATTTACATTTTCCTTCCCCACCGCCAGTGCAGCAACGGTTGTAATTTTTGCTCAAAGCCTTATACTGTTTTTCGGTCAGGGTTACGTATAACTTGTTATAATCACCGAGTGATACATCTTGCTTTGTGAAATTATAAGTCATCTTGACTGGTACGTTGATGTTTTGATCGGCAGGTGCCATGCCATCTTTTGTGCAAACACGCAAGATTTTTGATACATCACTTCCGCCCATTGTCGTGAATTCATAAGCCGATTTTACAGGTACTTGGAAACTACCCAAACAAAGGTATTTTTCAGGTTTTTCACCTTTGTCCAACTTACCTGTTTTCTTATAAACACCTATAATCGTTACGTCATTGTTCATGCTCTTCACGCTACCATCTTTGATTTCGGTTTTGCCCGTGAAGTTGATTTTCTGGTCGGCACATTTGGTTTCTCCCGAGCCAAACGACGTTGCGGGGGTTTCGGTTGTGGTGCTTCCCGTTACTTTTTTAGCGGCAACTTCCATGTTTGGTGTGGCAGTCGTCACGACGTTAACTTCTTTGTAGGCTTTGCTCATTGCTTTATATTGAGCGTCTGTCACATTTAAGTATAGTTTGTCACCGTCACCCACGTTTACATCATTTCTGGTAATTTTGTAGTTCAGATTCATCGGTAAGGACAAATTCATGGCTGCGGGTGCTGTATTTCCTTCCATACAAACCTCAACGGTTTTTGAATATTGCGTTTCACCCTTCACATTAAAGTCATAAGTCGAACGAATAGCAACAGGATACGAACCTAATAGTAAACCCTTTGTTCCTTTTGTGCTTGTGTTTACTGCAACCAACTCCATTGTTTTGTTGGTATTCATTACATCACCACTACTTACTTGACCGCTACCCGTAATGTTGATAGTTTGGGTTTTGCAAAGCATTGTAGGAGCTACCAGCACTGGTAAAGCCGCAACAGGCTGGCGATAAGAAGATACTGGCACACCGTATTTGGCAGGAACATAAAAGGCATTACCACATTTTTTCATGATGTAAATAAAACATTCGCTACCTTTGGCAAATACCTTAAATGTTGGAAAATCGCTTCCCAGTACCGACCATGCGTATTTGTGTCCTTTTGAATAGGCACCCATCCAGCCGTAAGTTCCCGCAGGAAAAATCTCTGGAATGAGGCTATTGCTTGTAAATGCAGGGTCAGTAAATCCCTTATAGCCTAAGGCCCGTAGTAATCGGTCAATTTCGGTGCGGCTATTTTTGATGTTATTGCTGTGAATATTTCTCAAATGTTCGTAAGCGGACTCGCCAGTGTGTTCGGGTATTTCGCCAAACTGTGGGCTTGTGCCAAGCACTCGCAGTTCAACAGGTTTTTTCTTTGATGCTCCTTTGAATACCGAGTAAGGCAGTATATCGCATCGTAGGTCACGTACTTGGGCAACTCCCATTAGAGGTAAGAGAGTTGCTAAAGTTAGCACGGAAATTAGTTTAGATTTCATTTTGTTAAATGTTAAAGATTGCTGTCTGAAAAAAGGTTTCAATCAGGTTCTAAATAAAGTTTACGGAGTAGTAAATACTAAAATTTTGTGCCAATTTAGAAAAAAAATACCTTTTAACAAGACAAAATCCTATAAAAATTATTACGTGCATATTGGTAGTAGAAATTTTTTACATAATTCTCCGCTGTTCCAAAATTGTATCAATAGTTTTTTTGATACTTTGACATTTTATTTTCTTCGTTTAATTATGACTAAAAATTAACCATCTGACTACATCGATAATCGAAACTTGTAAAATTTTTCCGTACTTTGTAAACTAATGTATTCACTTCTCCGTTTCTGAAAGTAAATTATTCGCTTAATAACTTTAAACCCATTTTTACCAAATTTTTCGATGAAATTTCAAAAAACACTCCTGTTTTGTGCCTTAGCTTTTCAGCAAATAGTAGCACAGACTCCCGCCAACTCGAAGTATGACCACCGAGAGGCCTTCAATCCGTTCTTCAATGTCATGCCAGGAACGGCTTACCGAAGCGGCACGGGAGCACCTGGGCCGATGTACTGGCAAAACAGAGCCGACTACAAAATCAATGTAAAACTTGATGAACCAGCCAATACCCTTGCGGGGGAAGTACTCATAACTTACAAAAATAATAGTCCCGATAAGCTACCGTTTTTGTGGTTGCAATTAGACCAAAATCAATACATCGAAAGTTCAAGAGGAGCAAAAACAACAACTATTGCGGGCGGACGATTTGGAAATACGGGCTTTGAAGGAGGCTATACCGTACAGTTTGTGAGTGTCGAAAAAATGGCCCTTTCTGGGAAAAAGTCAAACATACGTTCGGTTTATGCCGAGCATTTGACGGACGATACTCGAATGCAAATACGCTTGTCGGAGCCAATGTTGGCAGGGGAGGAGGTTAAAATAAAAATTACGTATTCATTCAAAATTCCTCGTTACGGTTCCGACCGCATGGGCAAGCAAGAAACCCAAGATGGGACAATTTATGAAATGGCTCAGTGGTATCCCCGCATGGCGGTTTATGACGATGTAGAAGGCTGGAATACTTTGCCCTACTTAGGTGCGGGAGAGTTTTACTTGGATTATGGTGATTTTGAGTATGATATTACCGTGCCATATAATCATATCGTAGTAGCTTCGGGCGAGTTGCTAAACCCAACCGAAGTGCTTACTGCCGAACAAATTAAACGCTTGGCCGAAGCTCGAAATAGTGATAAAACGGTCATCATCAGAGGGAAAGATGAAGTAAACGATGCCAAATCTCGCCCCCGAACTGACGGCACATTGACTTGGAAATTTCGCTGCAAGCAAGCCCGTGATATTGCTTGGGCAACCTCAAAAGCATTTATTTGGGACGCTTGCAAAATTAATCTCCCGAGTGGAAAAACTTCATTAGCCCAGTCGGTTTATCCTACCGAAAGCAATGGCAATGATGCTTGGGGGCGTTCGTCGGAATATGTAAAAGGGTGCATTGAGTTTTACTCAAAATATGTTTATGAATACAGCTACCCCAATGCCGTAAACGTAGCGGGAGTTGTGGGCGGAATGGAATACCCTGGCATTGTGTTTTGTGACTATAAAGGTAAAACCGAAGACCTTTGGGGAGTAACTGACCACGAATTTGGACACAACTGGTTTCCGATGATTGTCGGAAGCAATGAACGAAAATACGCTTGGATGGACGAAGGTTTTAATACGTTTATAAACACGCTTTCGACCAAAAACTTTAATAATGGCGAATATTATAGCAAAGAAAATGTGCGACAAATGACTCCTTATTATTACGACCGTGACCCGATTTCGAATATGCCCGAAGTGATTCAGGCGAATAATTTGGGAATTGCGGCTTATGCCAAACCTGGCTACGGCTTGACGATGCTGCGAGAATTGATTTTGGGAGAAAAGCGTTTCGATTATGCTTTCAAGGAATACGTCAATCGGTGGGCGTTTAAGCATCCAACACCACTGGATTTTTTCCGAACCATGGAAGATGCTGCGGGTGAAGACCTCGGCTGGTACTGGAAAGGCTGGTATCTCAACGATTGGAAGATTGACCAAGGCGTAAAAGACGTGACTTACATACAACAAGATGCTACCAAAGGCTCGGTGATTACGATTGAAAATCTCGAAAAAATGCCGATGCCCGTTACACTCGAAATCAAAGAAGTTAATGGTACGAAAAAACGAGTAGAACTTCCCTACGAAATATGGCAACGGGGTGGCACTTGGAGTTTTAAGTACGATTCAAAGTCGGCCATCGAAACGATTGTGATTGACCCCGATAATAAATTGCCCGATACAAATACCAAAAATAATAGTTGGAAGCCTACCAAGTTTTCGAGTTCGCAGGCAAATTAAGGTTTTGATGAAATTTTTTGTGCGGCACAACTGTAATAAAATACAGTTGTGCCGTTTTTTTATTCAACAAAAAATAAACCCTCGGGCGTAGGATAAGTTAGTAGTTTAGAAAAATCAACTTTCCAAAAATCTAAGTCAAGTAGTTGATTATCAGTATCTTGGGTAAGGGAAATGACAACCACTATCCCATCAGAATCAATGTAATTCGCTTGAATTAAATCGTTTTTGTAAGGCGATATTTCGGGATTTCCCATACTGATACTTCCCATTTTTCCGTTTTCATACTCTTCAACGTCTTCATTAATTGGGTATTTTTCAAGGTCTAAATCAAGTTTTTCTAACAAAAAAATGATTAATTGCCGTTCGTTTTCTCTGATTTTTCGATGACTCATTTTTGTTTTTTTACCAAAATTAATAAAAAAAGCAGATAATTTTTAGGTTATCTGCCGTGAGAATTGGGTACAACAAACACTTTATTCCTTTATTACAAATTCCGAATCCTTCAATCCCTTGTTGATTTTTACCGATTGAATATCAGAAATAATTTCGCCCATTTGACCGCCGCTGCGTTTGGTTTGTGACGGAAACATCACCTCAACGCCCTTAAATTTCTTATAGTTTAGATACAAAACATTATTTTCAAATTTCCCCCTTGGAGTTTCGCTCAACGAGTAGGTTTTTACTTTTAGTCCTGACTCAACATCATAATAATCATTCCATTTTTTTCCATCAGACGTTGTCATTTCCAATTTATAGGCATCTTTATCGCCCACTTTCTCTTTTCCCAAAACCGTACGAGTAATACCCATTTTGTCATAAAGCAATTCCGAAAATGGATTGCTTCGCATGGCCGCAACTTGGGCTTCTTTTCCTTCCATCGGCGGGCGATTTCCGCCCATAAAACCACCATTTTTTAGTTTATTTCCGTCATAAATCGAACTCATTATTTCGTTTCCATTTGAGTAAACCGACATTGAGTATCGGTCAGGAAACTTAAGTTTTATTTCGGTTTCGGCCGTACCACGGGGATTTTCGCTGGTGCTGCTGATGGTCAAATCTTGGATTTTGGCGATTGCCTCTTTGCCACCAATGGCAGTAATATACTTTTCAATGATGGCATCGGCGGTAGGCGTTTCCTGAGCAAAAGTGTTGATATTGCAAAGTACAAAAAGAGAAACAAGTGTTTTTTTCATCGTTTTGGGGGGGTAGTTTGAATACGGGTGAACATTTAACCCAAATTTAAAGTTTTTATTTCAATCATCAACAAAAAATGTGATTTAAGTATTAAATTTGATTTATGAAAATTAAAGAAAAAATTGCCATTTTTTGGCACCGCCGAGATTTAAGATTGGACGATAACGCTGGGTTGTATCATGCCCTTAAATCTGACTATAAAGTTTTACCGATTTTTATTTTTGACACAAATATTTTAGATAAACTAAGCGATAAAAAAGACCAGCGAGTCGAGTTTATTCATGCAAATTTGGGTAAAATACAAGAAAAATTAACAGAATTAGGCTCAACTTTATTGGTGAAAAATGGCCGACCAAACGAAATTTGGCAGCAATTATTAACCGAATTTGATATTGCCGAAGTGCATACTAACCATGATTACGAGAAATACGGTATTGAGCGGGACAAGGAAATTGCGGCAATGCTCAACGCAAAAGGTATCGCATTTTACACATATAAAGACCAAACAATTTTTGAAAAAAGCGAGGTTTTGAGCGGTGCGGGTACGCCTTACACAGTTTTTACGCCGTATAGCCGAAAGTGGAAAGCTACGCTCAATGATTTCTATTTGAAGTCTTACCCGAACGAAGAATTTTTTCAGAATTTTGTTCAGACCGAGGCTTACACTATGCCAACATTGCGGGCAATAGGTTTTGAAGAAACGGGAAGCGTTTTTCCAAAAAGCGAAATACGGGAGGAGTTGATTCGTAAGTATGACGAAGTGCGTGATATTCCGTCAATATTGGGAACTACTCGGTTGAGTGTGCATCTGCGATTTGGAACGGTGAGTATCAGGAAACTAACCCAAAAAGCACTCGTTTTGAATGAAAAATGGCTTAATGAACTCATTTGGCGAGATTTTTATATGAATATCCTGCATCATTTTCCGCACATCAGCGAAGGTAAGGCTTTCAGAAAAGAGTACGATAATATCGTTTGGCGAAACAACGAAACCGAATTTGCGAAGTGGTGCGAAGGCCGAACGGGCTACCCGATTGTTGATGCAGGAATGAGGGAACTGAACGCTACGGGTTTTATGCACAATCGGGTTAGAATGATTACTGCGAGTTTTTTGATAAAACATTTGCTCATCGACTGGCGTTGGGGCGAAGCCTATTTTGCACAAAAATTATTGGATTTTGATTTTTCGGCTAATAATGGTGGTTGGCAGTGGGCATCGAGCAGTGGCTGTGATGCCGCTCCGTATTTTAGAATTTTCAACCCAACTTCCCAAACCCAAAAGTTTGATCCTGACCTAAAATATATCAAAAAATGGATTCCCGAACTGAATAGTTTCGATTATCCACGCCCGATTGTTGAGCATACTTTCGCCCGTGATCGAGTACTGAAAACTTATAAGGAAGCTTTGGAGAAAAAGTAGCATTTGTGGTGGTATTATTAGTTTTGTGAATTACATAAAACTATTTTGTGATTCTTTCAAATAACTTTATATTTGTTTATCAAATTTCAGAAATAAAATGCAGACATTAATTATTGAGGCAGAAAACGATAAAATAGAAGCTTTGAAGAACTTCTTAGTTGCTTTTGGTGTAAATTATCGCTTGAAGAATCCAAGTTTGGACGATACTACTCAATATCTTTTGGGTAATCCCGCCAACAAAAAGAGATTGATGGAATCTATCGAACAGCTAAATAGTGGACAAACGGTTCAACATAATTTAATTGAAGTATGAATTTGATTTGGACAATTCATGCTTGGGAAGAGTATATTTCTTGGCAGTAAATAGACAAGAAAATAGTCAAACGTATCAATGAATTATTGAAAGAAGGTAAGCACGAACCGCTCAAAGGTGATTCAAGTGGATTTTAGTCGAGACGCATAGGGTGTACGAAACTTTGCCGATTTTAACCTCACGGCTGCGGCCGACCGTCCCCAACCCCCTCTCCACTGGAGAGGGGGCTTTCTACCCCTTGAAAAGCTCCCCCCTCTCTTTTGGAGAGGGGTCGGGGGTGAGGTCATTTCTGCAAAGT
>JANNEN010000217.1:0-2748 GCA_031378715.1 Emticicia sp. | reverse complement strand
TTCCAGCACATCGCCCGCAATACCGACACAACGTTTGATATAATTGGTACGTAAATCAACGGGGTATTTGTCAAAACCACCGTATTCATCGGGACGCTCGGGGCAGCCTGGATAGTTGAAAACCACCACATCATTGTTTTTTACGCTCGTAAATCCTGGCAAACGAAATTGTGGTAATTGAATCAACGTCGAGAACGAAGGGATTTCGGTAAACCAAATTTTCTGGTGCGTAAGTGGCACTTGTAAAATGGTCTTCGGTGTCCGTGAGCCATAGTGCAGTTTGCTCACAAATAAAAAATCGTTTACTAATAAACTTTTCTCCATTGAAGGCGTCGGAATGGTATATGCCTCCAAAAACATCCATCTGATAAGCGTTGCGGCCACGACGGCAAAAAGCACCGAGTCCCACCACTCTCTGATTGCCGATTTTTTCTTAATTACCTTTGTTGGTTCTGTTGTTACTTCTGCCATTGATTCTGGAATTTTGCTAAGAGTTATTTGCTTTTAGCGATTAATTTATAAGTTTATTTTGAATGGTAAATTGCCAAAATTTCTATCAAAATCCCATCAAGTCTTTCATACCGAAAACGCCCTCTTTGTTTTGAAGCCATTCGGCGGCAATCACCGCTCCGAGTGCGAAACCGCTTCGGCTATGGGCAATGTGCGTAATTTCGATTTGATCAACGTCTGAAATATACTTTACGGTATGCGTGCCAGGTACTTTTCCTTCTCTCGACGACCAGATTGATACTTCGTTTTCGTCAGGAATTTGATTGTTTACCCACGTGTTTTTCTGGGCTATGTTTTCAATAATTCCCTCGGCGAGCGTGATGGCCGTTCCGCTCGGTGCATCTTTTTTTTCGGTGTGGTGAATCTCGTTGGTCGAAACCTTAAACTCTCGGTGCGGGTTCATGAGTCGAGCCAATGTTTTATTTAGCTCGAAAAAAAGATTTACGCCAATACTATAATTAGAGGCATAAAAGAAAGCAGCTTTATTTTGACCACAAAGTTTTTCGATTTCGGGTTTGTGTTGTAGCCAGCCCGTAGTTCCGCAAACCGTTGGAAGCCCAAACTCCATGCAATATTTGAGGTTTCCGTAAGCAGCTTCGGGTGAACTAAACTCAATCACAACATCGGTATTTTCTCGGCTGAGTGATAGCATTTCGGTTCGGTTACCGACATCAATTTTTGCCGAAATTTCGTGTCCACGTTGCACCGCAATCTGTTCAATTACTTTGCCCATTTTGCCATACCCTAAAAGTGCAATTCGCATACTTCTCTCTGCAATTTATTTTTATTTTCAAAAATTTAGTCTAAGTTTTACACCAGCGGCATTGCCAAATGATGTAGATTGAAAATCGGGTTCGAGTTTCAGCGAAATATCTTCATTCATATCAAAACCTTTCAAGTGAGCCGTGACATTTGCCTGAATAGCCTGCAAAGCCCAACCCGCTCCAAAGATAATATAAGACAAATCTCGTTGGCGATGAAACGCCCGAATACCTGGCTCAATTTGTGCCTTAGTAAGTGTTCGGGTGTCAGTATCAATCGGATTATTTAGCAAGGTTTTATACCCCAAAAAACCCCCAGTTTCAAACTGACGCACTTTTATAGTTTCGGCTTTTGAATTTAATAATACTCGAAGGGCATTTTTGTAATAAAAGTACCGATAATTGTTCCAGTGGGTCGAAAAAAGTCCCGCCGCTGCTGCTCCATACACAATCGGAATCACCCAGTATTGTTTGTTGGTGGCTTGTCCCCAGCCTGGCAATATTAATGAGCGAATTAACACCGTTTTGGGAATATTGCGTTTATTGGCAGAGTCAGTTTTTATGATATTCTTGAAAAATGCTTTTTTCTTAACCGAGTCGAGAACTATTTTTTTGGTGTTTATAACCTTTGCCGAATCAATTTTTTGGGAAAAAACCGCACTCGAAATGAATATTAAAACGATAAAAGTTCTCATAATTATTTTTAAATTTTTGGTTAAATAACGAACAATATCTTCTGTAAGTATCTAATAACCAAGTATTTAACATTCCTTAACGAACTTAATCCGTTACTTTTATGGCGTTCAGGATTTTGTCTAATTCCTCTTTTGAAGTGAACGGAATCTTGATTTCGCCCTTGTGTTTATCATCGGCTTTTACCAAAACTTTTGTACCAAAATAACCCTGTAAGCGAAACTGCAATGACGAGATTTCCTGCTTTATTGTCACCTGACGAGTACTTTTTCCTTCTTCGGGAATACTTAGCGTTAGTCGTCTTACCTCATCTTCAACTTTCCGAACTGACCAGTTTTCTTGTACAATTTTGTTGAAAAGTCTGATTTGCGTTTCGTGGTTATCAATATTAATTAAAGCACGGGCGTGTCCCATCGAAATCTCGCTGTCACGCACTGCCGCTTGAATCACATCGGGGAGTTTGAGCAGTCGCAAATAATTATTGACCGTCGTACGGTTTTTTCCTACACGGTCGCCCAATTCTTCTTGCTTCAACTGAAACTCGCTTAGTAATCTATGATAACTAAGGGCAATTTCGATGGCATTGAGGTTTTCACGCTGAATGTTTTCGATGAGTGCCATTTCGAGCATTTGCTGGTCGTTGGCCGTACGAATGTAGGCAGGAATTTTTGTAAAACCCGCTAATTTCGATGCCTGCAAACGCCTTTCTCCCGAAATCAGCGTGTATCGACCTGGACTTGACTCCTTTACGGTGATAGGCTGAATGATACCCAAAACTTTTATC
>JANNEN010000201.1:0-9862 GCA_031378715.1 Emticicia sp. | reverse complement strand
TCCCCTTGAAAAAAGGGGCGACCGTCGCACGGAGGAAATTAACCCTGCGTAACATGAGTTAATTATTTATTGATTTTTTTAGGGCTATTTGTTCGTACTGCCTTCATTTCGCTCAAAACAACCCCAACTGCCCCTGCCTCGGTAAACTCCCTTCGTGGTGAAGTAGCCATTCTTTTCGCCACAAGTCACCGCCGTAGCCGACCAAGCTACCGTCCGAGCCGATTACTCGGTGACAGGGCAAAATGATGGTTAGTGGGTTTTTGCCATTCGTCGTACCCACGGCTCTGATTGCTTTTTCGTTGCCGATTCGGCGAGAAAATTCGAGGTAAGAAATCGTTTTTCCGTACGGAATCGTTTTCAAATACTCCCACACATTTCGCTGAAAATCAGTGCCTTCGGTGAGTATCGGTAAGTCAAAGTTTTGTAGCTTTTTCTCAAAATATGCTTCAAATTGCTTGATGGTTTCTTCGATGATAAGCGAACTTTCAGGCGTTTCGTCCAACTGTCGGCTTGGTTTTTTCTGAGCTTCCCGAAACAGCACGTGTGTAAGGTGCGTTTCGTTGGCTACGATTTCCAATACGCCAATCGGAGAAGTATAATGTTTGATGTGTTGCATAAATGGCTCATTTCGCTTTGATTTGCAAATATACAAAAGTCTTACGCCAAAAACTTTTCTGACAATCAATCAGTTATAAGTTAGTAGTTTCGTAATTTTGCGAACTTTTTACACAAATGAGCAACGTTGAGCGTTACTCAACAATTTAACAAGCAACTCGGGAGAGTTGCTCTACAAAGATGGTTGTACCTTACAAAGAAAAAGATAGCAGCAAGCGGGAGCAAATCGCTGAAATGTTTGATAACGTTTCGCCCAAATATGATTTCCTTAATCATTTGCTCAGTGGGGGCATTGATTTTTGGTGGCGAAAAAAAGCCATTTCGTACTTGCGTGCCGAAAAGCCGCAGTTGATTCTCGACATTGCCACTGGCACGGGCGACCTTGCCATCGAAGCCGTAAAGCAACTAAAACCCCAAAAAGTAATCGGTGTAGATATTTCGGAGGGAATGTTGTCGTTTGGCCGAGAGAAAATGAAGAAGCTGGGTTTGGAAAAAACCATCGAACTGCAAACGGGCGATTCGGAGAAATTACTCTTCGATAACAATACTTTTGATGCTGTCATCGTTTCTTTTGGAGTACGTAATTTTGAAAACCTCGAAAAAGGCCTTACCGATATGTGTCGAGTGACCAAATCGGGCGGTACGTGCGTCGTGATGGAGTTTTCAAACCCCAAAACACCCGTTATCAAGCAATTATACGGTTTTTACAGCAGCACGATACTACCATTTATCGGAAAATTAATTTCGCCCGATAGTTCGGCGTACAGTTATTTGCCCGAATCAGTGAAGGCATTTCCCGAGGGCGATGATTTTTTACGGGTTTTTGAAAAAGCAGGATTTAGCCAAACAAAGTGTGTTCCGCTTACCTTTGGTACTTGCTCGATATACATTGGCAAGAAAGCGTAGGTCAATGCGTTAAATAGGCAAATGTGATAAATGTGCAAATTACCAGCCGATTGCCGACAGCCAAAAGTCAATTTTCAATTATGAGAAACAGTCCCTTTGTACGAGTTTGCCTCCAAGCGTTTATTTTATTGATGCTCGCTCAAAATATTTTCGCCCAACAAACCCGCCGTATTTTTCAGGGAGATTATGATGCCAAAGCCATGAAGTTTGGGTATTTTTTGGGCTTGACTAACAGTAATTTCAAAGTAAAACATAATAATTATTTTGTTAATAAAGACAACTATTATAGCATCACTTCGCCCAGTGTTTTTGGTTTGAAAATGGGCGGCTTGGTCAATTTCAGAATCAATGATTATTTTGATTTTAGAGTACTGCCCACGGTGGCGATTTACAGCCGAAAGTTGGAGTATAAATTCATTGATACGACTTTACCAGATGTCGATCCAAAAAGATTTGGTGAAAAATCCGAACTTCGAGAAACGGCTTGGTTCGAGATACCGTTGATGGTCAAGTACAAATCGGAGCGTCGGGGCAATGTCCGAATGTATGTTTTTGGGGGGCTTCGCTATGGCGTAGAAACCAATGCAGTAAACCGAAAGAAAAAGCAACAATTTGTCACCAAAGGCAGCGATTTTAGTGTCGAATACGGCACGGGCATTGAGTTTTTTAGAGAATATTTTAAGTTTGCTCCCGAAATACACTTCTCGCACGGACTCAACAATTTGGTTGATCCCGTCAATAACCGCAATACTCCACTCGCTGGTGTTGCCAGATTAAACACCCATACTATCACGCTTTTTGTGCTGTTTGAATGAAATATCTCGCTATTTTCCTCGTCAGACTCTACCAAGCGGGTGTTTCGCCGTGGTTTCCTGCTTCGTGCCGCTACACGCCCACTTGCTCACAATATTCGGTCGAGGCTTTTCAAAAATACGGTTTTTTTAAAGGTTTTTGGCTAAGTGCCAAACGCATCGCCCGCTGCGGCCCTTGGAGTCACTCGCACGGCTACGATCCCGTACCTTGATATACTTATGTTGTCTGTGTCGTCAGTGGGGGACACTGACAACGGCGGGAAATATCACTTGATGGTCATGGTATCCTCACGGATACAAAACTGGATTCAAATGCGTGGCCACGACTTTACCAATTTCGGCCCCAGGACACCACGTATGCCAGTCGGCTTGTTGGTTTTCGTTTTTGGGTTGCATCAGTTTTATATCTTTATCCATATAGATAACGGTCATTACCTGTCGCATTTTATCGGTCGAGTTTGCCCCCGCACGGTGAAAAACCCAGCCCGAATGAAAGCTCACTTCGCCCAAGTCAAAGCCCTCGACTACGGTTTTGAAATCGCCCAAACGGAGTTTCTGAGAAATAACCTGCTCGCTATCGTCGGATATTTTCAGTTGGCGACCTTCCTGCAATAAATGACTTTTTGCTGAAAACTCCAACGGTCCCATTTCTAAGGGCGTTGCCTGCAAAGGCACCCAAGCCGTAATGGTTTTGTCGGTGTCGAGTGGCCAATAATACTGGTCGGCGTGCCACGGCGTAAAGCCTCCGCCTGGCTCTTTGAAAAGGGCTTGATCGTGGTACATTCTTACGCCTTCAACTTCCATGAGTTGCGTGGCAATGGAGGCCAGTCGCTTGCCAAACGAAAATTGTTTCACGTCGTCCGAATGTGTCCAGAGATTCATGATTTGCAAAAACGCTTTTGAATAGGTGTCACGCTCTTCCAAGGGCTTAGTTTCGGTATTAAATTCCAGTACTTTTTGCTTGATAACTTCGGCAAAGTATGCCAGTTCATCGCCTTTGAAGACATTTTTGATTTTGATAAATTTATTTTCTTTGTAAAAATCAATCTGGGCTTGCGTGAGTTCAAAAGGCTGATTAATGATTTCAAATGTTTGGGTTTTCATTGCTTTGGGTAAGTATTGATGGTTTTTAAAATATCTTACATGATGGTTTTGCTTTCGTACTATTCATTAAAATAGAGTCAATTTATCTCAAATTTTGACATTTTTATAGAATTATTTAAAGAATTTTCTTCATTTTTGATTTAATTCCTTAAAATCAATCGTTTTCTGACTTGTTCTTCTGAAATAGTCCGTAAATTTGGTTTTACAACAAAATCTATTCGTCTATGCCCTCGACAACGACCCCTACAATGTCCACCGAACAACGCCAATACCCCATCGGAAAGTGGACGGCCAAAGAAAACTATTCTGTAAAAGAAATCGAAAAAAATATGGCTATTCTTGAAGCATATCCAGCCAAATACAAACGCCTCACGAAGCAACTTTCGGACGAGGATTTGAACAAAACATACCGTGAAGGCTCCTGGACGGTGCGTCAGCTATTGACCCATGTTTCGGATATGCACATCTTGCACTATGCCCGCTTCAAACAGGCCCTTTGTGACGAAAATCCCGTCGGTTTTGCAGCCAACATCAATGCTTGGAATAATACCGTTGAAATATGCAGCACGCCAACTGCCGATTCGCTACTTTTGATAGAAGCAACGCACCGAAGATGGGTATTTTTGATGAAAAATATGCCCGAAAGCGATTTTAATAAAACTTTTTTTCACCCACTCCGCCAAGTAAACCAAACATTGGCACAAGCCCTGAGTGTGGCGGCTTGGCATACCAAACATCATTTTGAACATATTAAGATTGCGTTGTCAATGTAAAAATTTAAAAACATGAACATCAATTTATTTAATAGAATTACAACAAATATTGAGCAATGCGGAGGAAAACCTTGCATCAGAAATATGCGGATAAGAGTTTCTGATGTATTGGATTTGTTAGCAAATGGCATTTCTATCGAACAAATATTAACCGAAGAGTTTCCCGATTTGGAAATAGAAGATGTCTATGCTTGTCTTGCGTTTGCGTCTGCAAAACTCAATCATCCTATTTTACAAGCGGCATGATTTTAATTTCCGTTCCTCAGTAGAAATAACAGGATTCTAAAAAAACTTAAAAATAACTCTTTTTCAAGAGCCAAAGATTTCAATGAACAACACCTATTATATCATAGATTTCGATAGTACCTTTACGAAAGTTGAAGGACTCGACGAACTGGCTAATATTGCTTTGGCAGGAAGTGCCAACCAAGAAAAAATCGTGCAGCAAATCAGAAGCCTGACCGAGCAAGGCATGAACGGCGAGATAACATTTTCGGAAGCACTCAGCCAAAGAATTGCACTTTTGAAGGCAAATCGCACGCATATTGATAAATTAGTCGATTTTCTGCATACCCAAGTGTCGGAATCGTTCCAGCGAAACGAAAAATTTCTGCGAGAATATGCCGACAATATTCTCATTATTTCGGGCGGCTTCAAGGAGTTTATCGTGCCGATTGTTACCGCAATGGGCATCAAAGAAGCCAATGTTTATGCCAATACTTTTGTGTTCGATGCCGAGGGCAATATCATTGGCGTTGATGAAAACAATGTTCTTGCTCACGAAAAAGGCAAAGTAAAACTACTCGGTTCGCTCAATCTGGACGGGGATATTTACGCCATTGGCGATGGCTATACCGACTACGAACTTCGGGCTTCGGGGCTGGCCAATCGTTTTTATGCCTTCACCGAAAACGTCGAGCGGGAGAAAGTCACGGCACACGCCGACCACATCGTACCATCGCTTGATGAGTTTTTGTATTTGAATAAATTGCCCCGCAGTCAGTCCTATCCGAAGAGTCGAATCAAGGTTTTGTTGTTGGAAAATGTTCATTCGGTGGCTATCGAAGCCTTCAATCACGAAGGGTTTGATGTCGAAACCTACAAGGGTGCAATGGACGAAGACGAACTCGCCGAAAAGATTAAAGGTGTATCAATTTTGGGGCTTCGCTCCAAGACAAACGTAACGAAGAAAGTTCTTGAAAATGCCGATAAACTCATCACAATCGGAGCGTTTTGTATTGGCACAAATCAAATTGACCTCCGCACTTGTACCGAAAAAGGCATTGCGATTTTTAATGCTCCGTACAGCAATACCCGCTCGGTGGTTGAGCTTGCCATCGGCGAAATGATTATGCTGATTCGGAATGTATTCACGAAAAGCAACCAAATGCACGCGGGCAAATGGGATAAATCGGCCAATAATAGTTTTGAGGTTCGGGGCAAAAAACTTGGACTAATTGGCTACGGACACATCGGAACGCAGCTTTCGGTCATTGGAGAAGCATTGGGCATGGAGATATATTTTTATGATATCGTGGATAAAATGCCCATCGGAAATGCCAAGAAATGCCGCACGCTGGAAGAGGTTTTGCGGGTGGCCGATGTGGTGAGTATGCACATCGACGGACGCAAGGAAAACGCCAATGCCTTTGGCAAGCGTGAGTTTGAACTGATGAAAGATGGTGTAATATTCATGAATCTCGCCCGTGGACACGTCGTCGAGGTAGCGGCCTTGGTCGAAGCCTTGAAAGAAGGCAAGGTAGCGGGTGCAGGTATTGATGTTTTTCCGTACGAACCCAAGACCAACAGCGAGCCTTTCGAGAACGAACTGCGTGGTTTGCCAAATGTGATCTTGACTCCGCATATCGGCGGCAGCACCGAAGAAGCCCAAGAGGGAATCGGGCATTATGTGCCTGAGCGGCTCCTCGAATACATGAATAACGGCAGCACAACAGGCAGCGTAAACTTTCCCGAAGTGCAGCTACCATTACTCGTTGATTCGCACCGATTGCTGCATATTCACCAAAACGTTCCTGGGATTTTGGCCAAAATCAATAATATTTTTGCCAAACACCACATCAATATTATCGGTCAATACCTAAAAACCAACGAAACCATCGGCTACGTAATCATGGATATTAGTAAGGGCTATACCGATGAATTTGTGCAGGAAATCCGAGATATTGACGAAACGATAAGGTTTAGAATGTTGTATTGAGTAAGTTGTAGTAAATTTTTTTAAATTGCTACGCCAATCGAACAATTTAGAAAATTGTGCTTCAATATTTCCCAGAAATCAATAAATCGCAACGTATTTAACCTAATACCCTAAGAATGTCCGTCACCGAAATTATTATTTTAGTAATCGTTTTGTACGTTGTTATTTGCATAATAGCTTATAAAGTGCAGGAGTTTTTTATTTTTAAGCCCGAAAAACTCTCACAAGATTTTGAGTTTCGTTATGATGACCATTTTGAAGAATTATTCTTTGATATGCCCGATGGGGCAAAGATCAACGGTTTGTTGTTTTATGATGTCGGTGAAGACACCCGTGGCTTGGTTATTTATTTTCATGGTAATACCCGTAGCATCAAAGGCTGGGCAAAATACGCCAAAGATTTTATCTCGCACGACTATGATGTGTTGATGATTGATTACCGAGGTTTTGGCAAAAGTACGGGCAAGCGAAACGAGGAACGAATGTACGAAGATTCGCAAGTGGTTTATCATCAGATGCTTACGAAAGGATATGACGAAAAAAATATCGTAATTTATGGTCGCTCGCTGGGTTCGGGTTTTGCCTGTAAATTAGCCTCCAAAAATCACCCCAAGACACTCATTCTTGATGCTCCGTATTATAGTTTTTCGCAGTTGATGAACCGATTTTTGCCCTTTCTGCCCGTTACAATGATTTTACGATTTTCGATTCGTACTGACCAGTACATTAAGTTTGTCAAATGCCCCGTTTATATCATTCATGGTACAAAGGATATGCTTATTCCGTTTAGGTCGAGCGTGCATTTATCAAAACTTGCCCCACAAAAAACCCGATTAGTGCCAATTTATGGCGGCGGGCATAATAATTTACCCTCATTTCCAGAATATCACAAGCATCTTGAAGAAATATTACTTGACCGATTTGACCTAATTTTTGATAAGCATCTTTTGTAGAAAAACTGAATTTGAAGCATTGGTCGGCGATAATTATAAAACAACAGATATTACTAAATAAAATGGCAAACGAAAAGGATAAAGATTTAGAAATCAATCAAAATATTAGCTCCCACGAAAGACAGTCCTCGGAGCTTAAAAGAATTGATGGTAGTTATATTTTACACGAAATCGAACACGTTTTGCACTTTGAAAAAGGAATTTTATACACAATAAAAGAACTTTTAATAAGGCCAGGCGATACGGTAAAATACTTTATTTTTGAAAACAGAAACCGACTCGTGAAGCCAATCGTTTTCATTATCATCACTTCATTAATCTATTCGCTGGCTATCAATTTTTTTCATATTGAAGATGGATATGTAAAATTTGAAGGAGGAAAATTAGCAACACCGATTAAAATTTTTAAATGGATACAAGGGCATTATGGTTATGCAAATATTATTATGGGAATTTTTATCGCATTTTGGCTAAAACTTTTTTTTAGAAAATACCACTATAATTTCTTTGAAATATTGATTTTACTTTGCTTTGTGATGGGAATAGCAATGTTGATTTACTCACTATTTGCTTTACTTCAAGGTTTGATCAAAATAAAATTAGGGGCTATTGGAGGAATAATAGGAATTGGCTATTGCTCCTGGGCTATTGGGCAATTCTTTGATAAAAAGAAAGCAGCCAGTTACATTAAAGCACTTGCTTCCTACTTATTGGGAATGATTACATTTGTTTTTTTAGCAATATCAGGTGGGACTATAATTGACTATATTATCGGAAACTTAAAATAACAGCCGCTAAAAATTTGGACTGGCGTACCAGTTTTTATATTCATCAATGATGTTTTTACAAGCAAAACGCACAACTCATCATTCATAACTCCATAACTAATTCCCCGTGTTCAAATTGAAATATTTACAAATCGCCCTCACGGTTTACTGCATTTTGCTTGCAGGATTGGTGCTTTTTCAGCGATTTATTTTGCTGCACCCCGTCAAATTAGAGAAAGATTACCGCTTTGATTTTCCGAAAGCGGAGGAGTTTTACGTCATTGTTTCGCCCGAAATAAAATTAAATGCCCTGCGATTTACCTCAAAAGACAGCGTTTCTAAGGGGGTAGTGCTGTATTTTCACGGAAATGCCGATAATATTGCCCGTTGGGGGCAGCACGCCAGCGAGTTTACGGAGCGAGGCTACGATGTGGTGATGTACGATTTTCGTGGTTTTGGCAAAAGTAATGGTCGTTTAGATGAGAAAAATTTTCTGAGTGATGCCCACCATGTCTATAATGATTTGATTAGGCGATATAACCCCAACCAAGTCATACTTTATGGGCGATCGTTGGGCTGCGGGGCGGCTATCAGTGTGGCGGCCGATAATGCCGTAAAAAAGCTCATTCTCGAAACACCCTATTACAGTTTGCCCGATGTGGCATGGAGTCATTTTCCTGCGTTTCCGTACGAATATGTTTCGGAGTTTAAAGTGCCAGCCCACGAGTGGCTCAAGAAAGTTCGCTGCGAAATGCACGTTTTTCATGGCACGGCTGACGAAACAGTGCCGTTTAGCCAAAGCCTAAAACTACTCAAATCCGCAAATCGAAACCTCGACCAAACGCTCACGTTCTTGCAAGGAGGGCAGCACAGAGGTTTGGAAAAATTTAAGGAATATCAATCTAAATTAAATGAGCTTTTGAAGGATTGAGCAGGTTTATCACCTTTTTCACAAACTCCCTCTCCGAATGGCATAAAACGGATTTTTGATTTTAATTTGTTTTTTATCAAGTAACAAAGCCGCTGCCGTCCGACCCATCGTTTCAAAATCAGTCGTAATGACCGTTATTTCCAAAAGCTCTTTGAGCGTGGTTTCGTTGAATGAAATAATGCCGATTTCGCTCCCCAAGGTAAAATTCGACTGGCGGGTTTGCTTTATTAATTCGGCTAAATCGGTTTCTTCTACCACCAAATATGCCGTGCCTGCGGTCAGAACTTCATCAAAGGCATTTTCTTTGATAAAAAATTCTTTGTTGAAATTGACACAAAACTGCCGAAATCCCCGTACGATTTCACTCGGATAATTGGCATCACTCGGAAAAACCAGCACCATTCGGTGGTATTTTACGAGTAAATCTTGCAGTTCGCTGAGGGCATCAAAAATATCTTTTTCAAAATCTTGATAAACGCTCAAACACGGTTTTATATACTCGGGAAGATATTTGTCTAACAAAACTAATTCTTCCGATGGGATTTTTTCTAATGTCTTCAAAGCCAATGCTTTTTCGGACTCTGGAAAAAAATGCGGCATGATGACGTAGTAATTATATTTCCCCAAATTTCGTTCGATGATTTCGGCAAAAATCTTGGCATCATAATGATGAATCTGCAAATCGACGGTGGCTTTGTTCCCGAGTACTTTCAGGAATGCGTAATAAATAATCTTTTTGTAAGAACTCAACTTATTGAAAACCAGCAGAATACGCATTTTATT
>JANNEN010000175.1:0-3933 GCA_031378715.1 Emticicia sp. | reverse complement strand
AGTGCGACTACCGCTACCGACCTCTTCCTTACCAAGGAAGTGCTTTAAGCAATGAGCCTTCAAGCAGAATCGGACTGCCGACCTCTTCCTTACCAAGGAAGTGCTCTACCACTGAGCTATGAAGGCAACTCAATTTGAATTATCATACATTGATGATAATCAAGTTGGGCGAAAGACGGGACTCGAATTGGTGACGACCGAACCGCCACCACTTGAATCTTGAACCAACTATGCTCACTTTTGAGCGAAAGACGGGGCTCGAACCCGCCACCTGAAGCTTGGAAGGCTACCGCTCTACCAAATGAGCTACTTTCGCTTATAAAAAAAACTTGACTATCAAAAAACATTATTGGTAGCGAGCTACCTTGGATTAATTTGTGGGGGCGGATGGATTCGAACCACCGTAAGCGTAAGCTAGCAGATTTACAGTCTGCCCCATTTGGCCACTCTGGTACACCCCCTTATTAGTACGCTACTTTATCCAAAAACTGAACCAAACATTATTTAGTTGCTGAATTGGAGTGCAAAATTATATCCTTTTTTTATTATGTCAAATAGTTAGCGGTATTTTTTTTCTAATTTATAGAAAATACTTTTTCTAAGCTCTAAATAAGGACAAACTTGGGTAGCGAAAACTTGGGTATTTTTTAACTTTTCTAAGTTTAGAATCAGAGAATAATGTACTGACAGGGGGGAAAAGTGCCTTTTTGAGGCAAAAACTTACCAAACGGTGACGAAAAAGGTCTTTTTTTTTATGGTTGTGGCACAGGCTTTGCAAATACAAACCCGAACATGGCAACTAATGTTATGGCCTTTTGCTTTCCGCAAGATTTTAGTTTACTGCGATTAAAATCTTGAAAAACAATGATATAGTATTATGAAACACGCATTTTTACAAAATAGTCGTATAATCAGATTTATACTTCTGATCACAGCCTGCTGGCTTTTGTTTTCTTCGAATTGTTTTGCTCAACTTTCGGGAGTAGTATTTAAGGACTTTAATAATGATGGTACGCAAAATCCGCCACATGAGATTGGCATGAAAAATATTACCGTGAACGTTTACAGTTCATCGGCATCTACGGTAGTTACTCAGACTGACATGAATGGACGCTATACTTTTTCGGCAAGTCAAGTGCCAGTCGGTTCAAAGGTGAGAGTAGAGTTTACTGGACTTGGAGCAAATAACGACGGAAAAAAATCGGGTAATAGTAATACGAATGTCCAGTTTTTGACTATTCCTGCTGGTGGCTTTGATAATATTAATTTGGGGATTCTGACGAATAGTGATTATTGCCAAATAGACGGCTCCTTAATTTTTACACCTTGCTATGTAAGTGGTGATGCTTTGGGTGGAGGTTCGGCTGGGGCTGACGATGCCGTTGTGTCATTTCCGTATAGTGCATCGGGTGTAGGCGGGGACACTGGGCCAATGCCTACACATATTGCCAAGGCATCAGAGGTTGGCTCACTATGGGGTATGGATTATCAGGCGAGAGGAAAAATGGTTTTGATGAGTTCGATTGTACGACGCCACGTTGGCTTAGGGCCGCTGGGTACGGGAGGAATCTATAAGTTTAACACTACAAAAAATATTATTGAACCATTGATTGATGTAAAAACGATTGGTATTGATACTGGCCCCGACCCACACACTGACTTGCCAGCCGACAAGCTGTTGAGCAGTGAAGATGCCGCAAGTGTGGCAGCCGCAGGAAAAGTGGGTATTGGTGCGATTGCATTATCAGGCAATGAAAAAACATTGTACATGGTTAATCTTTATGACCGAAAGTTATATAGTATTTTCGTTGGAATACCAGCAAATACGCCGAGTGCGAGTTCAGTAAAATCTTATGCGATTCCGAACCCTTGTGGCAACGGTGATTACCGTCCGTGGGGCGTGAAAGAATACCAAGGAAATCTTTATTTGGGCGTTGTTTGCACTAATGAAACTTCACAAGATTCGACTACTATTTCGGGGACTATTTATAAATTTGACCCAAAGACAGAGCAGTTTAGTGTTTTCTATCAGTTTCCTTTAAACTACAGGAGAGGTGAAGCAGATGCCTCAGATGCTTGCAAGAATATAAGATATTGGAGAGCGTGGAGCAATACATTTCCGATTGCTTGTTCATCGGTTTTTTCTCCTGAATACGGAAAGATAGTAGGTTCAGCGATTAATCCTCAACCAATTATTTCGGATATAGAGTTTGACGCAGACGGTACGATGATTATTGGTTTGATGGATAGGTTTGGACTTGCCACTGGCTTCAAAGCAATGGCTCCCGTTGATGATGGAAAACTCTACGACGGCTTTGTGAGTGGAGATATCCTGAGAGTGTATAATAATAATGGGGTATATGAAATGGAGAGTAACGGTTCAGCAGGGCCGTTTACTGGAAGTGGTGTTGGTAATGGCGAGGGATTTGGTGGGGGAGAATTCTATGGTAGAGATTACTGGGTTTTTTTTAATAAGCCTGCCCACAGTGAAGTTACTAACGGTGGACTGATGCTTCTGCCCGGGACTGGGGAAGTTTTGGCGTCGGCCATGGATCCCGTTGATGAGGTCTATCACGCTGGTGGCTTCCATATATACAGCAATACAGATGGCTCATTGTTGCGTAGCTTTGCGGTATATGCAGGGAAGAAAGGTACACTTGGTAAATCGGGTGGGGTGGGTGATATGAAAGCAAGTTGTGGGGTGGGATTCATTGAGTTGGGCAATCGGGTTTGGATTGATAATAATATCAATGGTGTGCAAGATCCCGAGGAAACTGGTATAGAGGGCTTAGAACTGACTCTCCATGATATGGAAAAAGGAGGGCTACAAGTTGGAAGTACTATGACATCGACTAATGGAGAATATAGTTTCAATAATACAAATGTATCAGATACGATAAGGTATGACCGCAAATATCAGATTAGGTTAAATATGAGCCAAGGTGGGGTTCAGTCTAATGATCTGGTGCGGGTCTCGCCAGGGGGAGAACCAATTTTGCCAGATGCTCCCGAAAATCCTGATGAGATGAGAGATTCTGATGCAAAATTTTTTCAGGTATTACCCTCACAACCACTCAGTGGTGGAAGAGCGGTGGCTGCCGATGCAGGTTTTGCAATTATTGACTTCAAAACGGGCGAAACAACGCTTTCAAATCATAGTTTAGATATTGGTTTGACCGCTTGTGTGCCACCAACTGAGGTTTTAGCTGGAAGTAATTCACCTGTAATTGAAAATCAAGCGATAAATCTGACAGCATCGGCAGTTGAAGCAATTTCCTACACTTGGGCAGGGCCAAATGGATTTATCTCAACGCTACAAAACCCGAGTATTGCGGCATCAACGCTGGCAATGGCGGGAATTTATACCGTTACCGTAGCAGGAAATGGCACTTGTACCGCAACGGCTACGACGAATGTGGTGGTGAATTGTGTGTCGCCAACGAATGTCATTATTGGCAGTAATTCGCCCGTGGCGGAAGCCTCACCGATTAATTTTACCGCTACAAGTACGGGCGGTAAAACTTATAGCTGGACTGGACCAAACGGATTTACCTCAACAACACAAAACCCGAGTATTGCGGCATCAACGCTGGCAATGGCGGGAATTTATACCGTTACCGTGGCGGGAAATGGCACTTGTACCACAACGGCTACGACGAATGTAGTCGTAAATTGTGTATCGCCAACAAATGTCATTATCGGCAGTAATTCGCCCGTGGCGGAAGGTTCGCCGATTAATTTTACCGCTACAAGTACGGGCGGTAAAACTTATAACTGGACTGGACCAAACGGATTTACCTCAACAACACAAAATCCGAGTATTGCGGCATCAACGCTGGCAATGGCGGGAATTTATACCGTTACCGTAGCAGGAAATGGCACTTGTACCGCAACGGCTACGACGAATGTGGTGGTGAATTGTGTGTCGCCAAC
>JANNEN010000120.1:0-1647 GCA_031378715.1 Emticicia sp. | reverse complement strand
CCTCCATAGCCGTAAAACCTTGGTCAGCCATGAATTTGAGTTGGCCAATCGGGTCATCGCCTGCGCTGTTTTTAAACATGCCAAAATGAGGCGCGTATTTAAGTTTGAAGGTGTTTTTACTGAGGGGGGGCATTTTGTTTTCTGCTTTCAAATTACTATTGAAAACACCCGTTGCGCCCGCGGCAAAAAGGCTATTTTTCAAAAAATGTCTGCGTTCCATTGATGATTTCTGTTTTTAGATAAAATATTTCGTTTTGCCCGGAATTGCGGCAGCATACATACCATCAGCATCAGGTAAAAGGGGCATTTTAGCATTCCAATCAAACTCTGTTGGCATGATGCTGATACCTGAATTGATGGCTTTATCCCACTCAATAATTTGTCCAGAATAGGTTGCCATTCTTCCCAAAATAGATGTCATGGTTGCTTTTGCTCCGTTTTCTGCATCGGCAAATTTGTATTCTCCTTTGGCAATTGCGGCAAATAATTCATCGTGTTCCGTTTGGTAAGGCTGATTTTCTAA
This sequence comes from Emticicia sp., assembly GCA_031378715.1. Taxonomy (GTDB): domain Bacteria; phylum Bacteroidota; class Bacteroidia; order Cytophagales; family Spirosomataceae; genus Emticicia. The sequence continues at coordinate 1,124 of JANNEN010000120.1, read as the reverse complement.
TTTTTTATCAAATGAATACAAAGGATTACCTTTATAATCCGTGATTTTACCTGCATCAAACATAATTTTTCCTTTCGTGCCAATCACCATTTCGTCCACCTTCGCCCAAGTGCCTTTTTGATGGCGACATTGCGAGTTTAGAATCGTGCCATCGGCGTATTCAAACTCTACGATATGATGGTCAAAAATCTCGCCTGTGTCTTTACCGATACGAGTTTCACGTCCACCCGTACCACGAGCTTTCACAGGATAACCGCCTTTCGCCCAGTTGATTACGTCAATATTATGGATGTGTTGTTCGGTAATATGATCACCACAAATCCAGTTGAAATAATACCAATTTCGCATTTGATATTCCATTTCAGTTTGTCCCGCCGTCCGTGGTTTTGTCCACACCCCATCATTATTCCACCAAGCCGAAGCCGATACAATATCGCCTACCATTCCATCTTGCAAGCGTTTCATCAGTTCACGGTAAGAAGTTTGATAATGCCTTTGTAAGCCTACTACCACGTTCAATTTCTTATCTTTGGCAATTTTAGCCGCCGCCAGCACTCGTTGCACACCTGCGGGGTCAGTTGCACATGGTTTTTCCATGAAAATATGCTTTCCAGCATTCACCGCCGCCTCAAAGTGCATCGGACGAAAACCAGGAGGTGTTGTCAGAATCACTACATCTGCCAATGCCATTGCTTTCAAATAACCGTCAAAACCCGTGAATTTGTGTTCTTCTTTGACGGTAATTTTTGGTTTCAAAGATGCTTGTTCATCACTTGTTATTTCTTGATAACAAGAATCCAAACGGTCTTTGAAGGCATCTGCCATTGCTACTAATTTCACGTTTTGTTTTGTGCTAAGTGCTTGAACAATAGCACCCGTACCTCGTCCACCGCAACCAATTAGTGCGATTTTGATGGTGTCATCCGTACTATTATTGAACATTGTCGAAGCCTCCGATAAAAACGGAGTAGCGAATAAACCTCCTGCGATGAGGGAGGTGCTTTTTACGAAATCTCGTCTATTTTGGTTCATGGTATTTTTGTTGATTTTATGTACAGAATAAATGTTTGATTTTGAGACAAATAAAAAAACGAAAGTTTATAATGAGAAAGTGTCAGTGTGCC
>JANNEN010000117.1:0-3787 GCA_031378715.1 Emticicia sp. | reverse complement strand
AAAAAACGATGATTATCGACCAAAAGCTGCTCATATTGCCCAAGATTTCGGGCGGCTTTTATTTCTTTTCCATCTTTAAAAATAAAGGTCGTTACCTCACGGTCAGCCTCCAAATAAGCAAGTTGGTCAATCACCACAAACTCAATTACACCGCCAACTTTATGAACGGCCAATTTGGCGTTTTGGTTGTCGGGTGAGCGAACCAAGTCCATAAAAAGTTGAATTTGGTTGAGGTATTGTTGCGGATTGTTGCGTTGAATGGCTTTCTCGATAGCCTTCACAAACGCATCGGGTTCGATAGGTTTTGTCAAGAAATCAAGGGCCGAATAAGCAAAAGCCATTGTTGCGTAATCAAACTTTCGGTTACCCGTCAGGAAAATTATTTCAAAATCCATCGGAATATGGCGTTCTTGCAGTTGATTCAGCACGTCGTAGCTCGTGCCACCCATTATTTCAATGTCCATCAACAGAAAGTCGGGTTTGAGTGTCGAAATTAGCCGCACTCCCTCCGCCACATTATCGGCTTGCCCGACTACTTCAATCGTTGGAAAATACTGCTTCAATAATGATTTTATCAAAGCTAATTCCGAAACAATGTCTTCAATTATTATTGTTCTCATGCGTTCATTATTTATAGCCAATTTTTATCGTCACGACCGTTCCGCCCTTCAAGCCGTCGTCGGTTTTTATAACAATATCATAGCCCATTTCATTTAAAATATTCACTCTACGCTTAACCAATTCCGTTCCCCGTGACTTATATTTTTTGAAAGATGCTTGCTGCAACTCGGCCGCTTTTGCCCGTCCTACGCCATCATCTTCGATGGTACAAATAAGGGTGTCTTCGTCTAAACTCAAAAAATGAACCCTTAAATGCCCTTTTTCTTCGGGATTTTTATACAAAAGTCCGTGTTTTATCGCATTTTCGATAAAAGGCTGAATGATGAGCGGCGGCACTCGATAGTTGTTCGGGTTGAGTTTCTTGTCTAAAACAATCTCAAAATCAAACCGATTTTCGTATTGTAGTTGCTCAAACTCAATGTACATTTCGAGTAGTTCGACCTCCCGAGAAAGAACAATTTCGTGCTTGAAAAGCGAGCCAACTTGCTCATCGCCGAGCAGCGAAGCCTCCAAATAATTTCTGATGAGTGATGAAAGTTTTATCAGATTTTCGTTGGCTTTTTGGGTGTCGTTATTCAAAATCAGGTGTTGAAGCGTACCCAAAACATTGAACGTAAAGTGCGGATTCATCTGTGCCTGAATTGTTTGTACCTGCAAAAACCTCACCTTGGTTTCTTGCTCTTCGATGTGTTTTCGTTGATCGTTTAGTTTTTTGGATTGTAGGCGTTCTCGCTGCCACAAATATAGCATTCCCAATAATAAAAAAAGCCCCAAAAACGAAGCATATTTATAAAAATTGGGTGAGCGATAGAACGGTGCCGCCACATAGAATTTGTGAGAAACGATATTAGATTCAGTTGTTTCGAGCGTACCCGTTCGTGAGCGAACTTCGATGGTGTGCGTGCCGTTGGGCAGGTTATTGACCATCAACAAGTTTTGTTCTTGCCAGTCGCTCCATTTGTCCAAAAAGCCTTTGATTCGGAAACTATACTGTGAACGAAAGGGTTTATCTTCACCGATAGATTCGACGGTAAAGGAGGCGGTATTTTGTCCATTAGATAACATAATCATTTCACTTTTACCCACAAAAGGCACAAATTGCGTACCTATTTTAGTGATGTAAGTACTGATTGGTCGTTTTTGGAGGTCTAATTCTCGGGGGTTCATTCGGGTTAATACCGAGCTGGACGTTATCCAAACGTAGCCATTGGAATCTCGAAAAGTGCCTAATTGTCCAGGTTCTAAACCCATAAAACCGTTGTGTTGGTTGTAGGCTTTTAGTTCGATTTTTCCAGTCTGATTAAAAACTTTGAGGTTCAGCACATAGATACCTTGGAGGTTTCCGAGTAGCAAATGCTCATCGTCAATTTGTTCCATGAGCGTAATAACATCACCGAAATACTCGTCCAATACTCGTTCAAAAATATCTTTTTTATCATTAAAACGGTACAGTCCACTATCCCAAGACATTGCCCAAAGCGTGCCTTTCCAGTCAAAATATAGCCCTAATACTCTTCTAAAAGGGCTTTTGGGGTCAATATTGTAATATTTAAAAGTTTTAGTATCGGGGTTATACCGCCCAATACCCCTACCCGAAAACCAGTAATCTTTGTCGGGTGCAACCACAACTGACAATATCAAAGCATCAAAAATGGTGGTCGTATCTTTGATAAATTCAATGCTATGCGGAGCCTTACTTTGTATTGTATAAAGTTGGTCATTGCCGCAAGCAACGATTTTATCACGCCTTGTGTCTTCGGCAATCGTGAAAGCCAAACGGTTGTCTTGCATAGGCGAGTAAAACCCCCATTTTTTATAATCGTATTGCAAAACCCCCGCTACGTGCGGCAGCCAAAGATTATCGTATTTATCACGTAGGGGCTTATAATACCAAGCATTCGACCGCCAGTCAATTTGTTTATGGATAGTTTCGGAGCCAAATTTAAAAATACTGTTCGGTATAGTCGTTAGATTTTTACCGTCAAATTTCTGGAGCGAAACATCGTAATTTAGAAAGTAAAGCTGCTTGTTTTTATCTTCTACCACACCCCAGCAGTAAGGTACTTGATCTTCCGAAAACTGTCTAAATCCATTGCGTGTTAGTTGCCAAAGTCCTTTTTCGGTCGGAATCCAAAGTGTGGCCCCATCGGGTTGATTGAGATAAGAAAAATCGTTAGTCACGGGGGGATTGGGGGCAATAAAATCGGCTTTGTCAGTATTTTTTTTAAGGAAATAAAGGTTCTTTCCTGCCGAGAACACAAAGTCATGGTTGAGCGGTTTTATGACTTCAATTTTTTCGTCTTTAATTTTCATAAAAGACGAAATATCAATACCATTGTATTCGGAGTAAACTTCCTCCAATGCCTTATTGAAGAATTTAAGAATGATTTTATCCTTGAAAACCACCAAAATTCGAGAATTTTCAGGAAAATTTAATAATTGCCAATTCCCCGATTTATAACTATAAAATTGATTTTCGGTGTTGATAATTAAACTTTTAGTGGGGATAAAAAAAACGGCGTTTAACTTTGCTTCTCTTATAGATGAAGGCATATTTTTCAAGATAATTGGCAAAAGTGTATCGCCGACTACTTGATGTATTTTGCCGTCAGGAAATACAAAAATCTCGTCCTTATCATCAATAACGGGGTTTGCTCCGTTTCTCGTTCCTTTCGGAAAAGGGTAAGGTTTGAAAGTTTTTCCATCAAATCGAACGAGGCCTTTTGTGCCGCACGAAATCCAGATATAACCTTTGTTATCTTCCTGAATGTTTGAGATAAAGTTACCGAGCAAGCCGTCGGTGGTTGTATAGTTAGTGAAAGTTTCGCCATTAAAGCGACTCAGCCCAAAGCCCGTACCCGCCCAGACGATGCCACGACTATCTCGACAGACGGTATAAACCTGCATTTGTGCCAAACCTTGGTGGTCGGTATATTTCTGAATCGGGTAGCCTTGTGCCAAGCAAAGCGTATGGCAAAACCAAAGCAAACAGGCAAATAGTATAGTTGGGTTACGCATTTTATGATTTTACATTCAAACGAAGATGCTCAATTATTTTCGTTGGCTAATGTAATGACAATTTTAGAAAAAAAACATTACAAGTTTATCAACTACGTACTTTTCGGTCGATTTTTCGCATAGATGGTTGAAAAAAGGTGAAAATTGG
>JANNEN010000093.1:0-12976 GCA_031378715.1 Emticicia sp. | reverse complement strand
TCAATTTTTTCTGCAAATAGCAACGCTCTTTAATGAAAAAATTGGGCAGGATAACGGAAAAAGAAGGCGTGTAAGAATGTTACCGCATCGGCGGTCCGATTTATTTGTTTCTCATTCCTTAGGTTGATGTACTAATGCTGGATTGCTTATTTTACTTCAAATTTGCCAAAAACTCAACCACGTCCCGAATCTCTCGCTTTGAGAGGAGCGTTCCCATTGGGGGCATACTCGACGGCATATTTTCTCGCTTCGCAATGCGGGCAAGGGCAATCACGAGTGGCTCGGCATCGGAAGTCGTAAGGACGAGTTCTTGCTCGTTTTCTCTAATCAAAACGCCCGTAACCTCCTGTCCATCTTTTAGTTTGAGTATCACCGTTCCGTAGCCTGGAGCAAGTCTGGCACTTGGCTCAATGAGGGCTTGCAAAAGTTGCTCACGACTCAAAACGCTGCCGATTTTTGCCAAATTTGGCCCAACCGAACCGCCTTCGCCCCCCAAAGCGTGGCAGCGTACGCACTGAGCCGCTGAATTATAGTTGAAAATATTACGTCCATTACCCCGATTTCCACCAAAAAGAGTCTCCAAATACTCGTCCATCGGTGAGGAACTTGGTTTAATAGCAGCTATTTTTGCTTTCAAAACGTCAGCGTTTGATGCTTCGATGGCCTCCCGTAGCTCCAAGGAAACGTTGGGCGAAAGTTGTTTTTCTTTCAGTTGCTCGATCAAACTTTCCAGTACGATTTGGGTTTTTTCGAGGGGCAATTTCCCCAGAACAGTTAATATCTGCTGCTGCTCTTTGGTGCTTCCTTTCTCGAAAATATTCTTTACGAGCATCGGCAAACTTTCTTTTGATACATTTTCATTGTTTAATAATCCCAAAGCCACTGTTCGTACGTTTTCGTCTTTATCGTTCATTCCTTGCTTGATAACTACCTCAATATCAGCATATTGCAGTTGATTTAGTGCGGGTAAAATAGCCGATTTGACCTTGGTATTTTCGGTTTCAGAATAGATTTTAGCTAATTGAGCATTGGCACTTGAAATGTTCAAATCGGCCAATAAACCCGCCGTAGCTATCAACGTTTCGGTGTTGGTTTCTTGCAAAAAGGCGGCAATAAATGGTTGAATTTTGGCTTTGACCAAAGCCCCATCTCGGTCTAATTTTCCACGGTAACGCCCATCGACTCTATCCAAAACCGACGGATTTCCCCACGACCCCAATGTAGCCAAGGCTTCGGCTTTGATGTTATCTTTGATGTCGGTACGGGCAGCAAATGCAATCAGCAAATCTAATTCTTTTTCAGTTCCTACCCGCAAAGCGGCATTAATTGCTCGGCGAAGTAACGGCTCGGACGTGAAGCGGGTTTCGGCTAAAATTGCTGCCAAAGCGGGCAATGCCGCCGAAATCGACAAATCATCGTTGATACCACGGGCGACCTCGGTTACGATATACTCGTCTTTATCTGTCAAGAAACGTGCGATATTCTCGTTTTTTAGTCTGCGTAAAACCAACACCGCCGCCGTGCGAAGTGCCTTACTTGGATTATTGACAAGGGCAACGATTGGTTCAACTTGCCCGATGCGAGAAAGTGCCAAAACCGCAGCATGACGCAGATAAACGTCTTCGTCATTATTGGTTTCGAGCATCGCCACCAGCGGAGCAAGGGCATCTTTATAGGCAATTCGTCCCAGAGCTTCGGCTGCGTAAAACTGAACTCTCGGATTTTTACTTTTTAGTAATGGCACTAATTCACTTCCTGAACTTTCGAGTCTAACATCGCCGATGATTTTGGCGGCTTGGGCAATTATCTCTTCGTCCTTATCTTTTAGTAGTGATATGAGGGGCGAAGCAAAGGTTTTGTTTTGGCGAACTAATTGTCCAACACCCCAAATGGCATGAATGCGGGCTAATTGATTTTCGTTATTCAAGATGGCTTTATTGAATTGTTCAAAACCTTTCTTGCCTCGGTTTGCTAACTCAAACTGTGCTTTCTGACGAATCCGCATATCAACATTTGAAAGAAACCCGTAAAGCATATCTTCGTTTTGGGCGGTATAATCAAGTTGAATCAAGCGTTTGGTTTCGTTTCGGAGGGCGGCGAGGTCATTTTTTTCTTTTGTGACATCTAATTTCCAGACTCGTCCGTAATTTTTTGCATCCCAGCCATTTATCCAATCAGCGGCATACAAAGCTCCGTCCGGGCCAAATTTTATGCCCGTTGGTAAGATTCCACTCACGACATCTTTTTCGCCATCAAGCACAAACGATGCACCTTTGGGCTTCAAACCAAACGACCAAATATGTGAGCGGGTGGGGCTTCCGATAAACTCAACCAAGAAAAACTTGTTTTTCCAGTCCGAACCCAAAGCCGTTCCAGGATTATAAACCATGCCAGTCGGGCCGTTGTGGTAGTTCATGATTGGCGGAATGATGTACGCCGCTTGCCCGTCCCAGCGAGGTTTGAAGAGTTTTTCGTCCATCCAGACATTAAATTTATTGTTCTTGGGGTCGGTGTATTTTCCGTATTGCCAGTTCGACCGCCAGCCCGCATCGGAGCCTTCCACAACGTGAACGAGCCGCTCGCTTTCGCCTGGGTGGTCGCCATCATTATCAGACGAAATGAGATTTCCGTATTCATCAAAAACAAACTCGTGGGTATTGCGTAAGCCCGCCGCAAAGATTTCAAAATCACTCCCATCGGGGTTTGAGCGGGCAATAATACCCGAGTTGGGGTGTCCAAATTTTTGTCCTTCGGCAGTGGTGATATTTGCCCCAATATCGCCAATATTCCAGTAAATGCGTCCGTCTGGGCCTTCGGTTAGACCCGACATTCCGTGACCACCAAAACCGATATGCACGCCGTATCCGTGACTAATTGAGGTCTTTTTGTCAAAAATTCCGTCATTATTTGTATCTTTTATTCGCCAAAGGTCAGGGGCAATACCCACAAATATCTCTTTGCCCCGTACCAGCAATCCACCCGCTACGTCGGACACTTCCTCAAAGAAATCATTCAAAACCCGCATCGAAACATCGGCAATACCATCATTATTGGTGTCTTCTAATCGCCATATTTCGTCTTTTTCGACTGCCAAATCTTTCCAATCGTGGCTACCGTCTTCGTTGAGATCTTTGAGCCATTCGTTTTCTTTGCTACGCTCGGGGGCGAAGGTTTTACGCAAAAAAGCCCGTCTATCTTCGACCGTTTGCAGCCCGATTGATTCGGTCATCCAGTCACGGTGTCCACGAATATCAAATTCGGAATTTTTCTGGCGGTTAGAGCGTGTCAGATACACCCGTCCTAAGTCGTCAATCGACATCGCTATGGGGTCGGGGGCAAGAGAATCAGACGCCCAGAGGGTCATTTGTACTCCATCGGCCAATTTTATAGCGGTTTTCTCACGAATTTCTTTGGCTTTCGTGGCAACGATGGCGGCATCTTCACTAATAATGAGGGGCTTTGCGGTTTTGCTTAATTTGGCACAAGAAACCACCAAAATGGCAGCAGTTGCAGCCCAAATGAGCTTATTTTTAGTGGGTTTTCTTAAAATCATTACTTTGTAGGTTCAATAGTATGCAGGAATTGAAATGGTAATTAAAGGTAATAAATTTGGGCGAAACCCTTGTGTTTTACTTTGATATTTTTGAGTAATTTTTCTCAGAATCAAAATAAGTTTTATCGAAAATTAAATAATTTGTTTTTTAATTTATTTTAATTTATTCAAAATAAATTGAATTTTTTTTAAAATATAGGATTTTTTTCTCTTTACAAAAACCTTATTTTTGAAATAAAAGTCAAATTTTCATAAAAAAATAAAAAAAATGCTCCAATAATTTTAATAACTTGCTCAATTATTCTCTGTTTTTATACCAAACCTATTATTATAAATTTATTATGCTGACACCTAAAAATCAAATCACTATTGATGCTGATGTGGAGAGTTCCAACAAGGAATCGGTGGTTGATATTAAAAAAAGCAAACAGAAAAAGGGGATTTTGAATGATCTCTATTTCAATAACAAAACCACCATTGCCGAGCTATCGCACTCGCTGCATATTAGTATTCCTTCAATTACGGCTTTGATTGACGAACTCGCCGCCGAGCAATGGATTATTGAAACGGGATTTGCTGTTTCAAAACAAGGTCGGCGACCAGCTATCTATGGCATTAATCCTGAAAAGAATTATGTACTCATACTCGACATCAACACCCATGATACCCGAATAGCGGTGCTGAACCTCAAAAATGAAATGGCTTTTTCGCAAACATTCGACCTTCAACTCAAAAATAACCCCTCGTTTTTGGAAACTTTATTTCAGTTGGTTGATACGATTGTGGAGCAGAAAATTGCGAAGGGACGAAATATCATTGCCCTCGGAGTTTCGATTCCGGGCTTGGTCAATAAAAAAACAGGCATTAACTATACCTATAAAAGCCTCAATGGTCAGAACGCTTCTTTGGGAAAACTCATCGAAAACCATTTTAGTTTGCCGACTTACGTTATCAATGACTCGAAAGCTACTGCATTTGGCGAGTATCATTTTGGCTTGGCAAAAGGCAAATCACACGTATTATCGGTGAATGTCGATTGGGGCATTGGCTTAGGAATTGTGCTTAATGGCGAAATTTTTGACGGGGCTTCGGGCTTTGCGGGCGAACTTGGACACATTCAGGTAAACCCCGAAGGCGTGCTGTGTCATTGCGGCAAAGTTGGGTGCTTGGATACGATTACTTCGGCATCGTCGTTACTGAGAAACATCAAAGAGGGACTGCGAAATGGGCAGGTGTCAAAACTCGGTGAGTATAAAGATCAGCTCGAAAACATCAACCTCGAAATGGTCATTGATGCCGCCCAACAAGGTGATGGTTTTGCGATTGATATTATTCACAACATCGGCCTCGAACTCGGCAAGGGTTTATCGATTGCCGTACATTTATTCAACCCGCAAATCATTATCATTGATGGCGTACTCTCAAAAGCTCAAAAATTAATTGTTAATCCGATTGAACACGCCATCAATAAATATTGCCTGACCGATTTTAAAGAAGATCTAACAATCGAGATTTCACAACTCAGCGAAGATGCCAAAATATTCGGCGTACACGCCTACGTAGTAGAGTCCCTTTTTAAGGTTATTTAGGATTTATTCAAAACTCTATCATTCACTCATTCTATCATTCACTCATTCTATCATTCACTCATTCTATCATTCACTCATTCTATCATTCACTCATTCTATCATTCACTCATTACTTACATGCACTCACGAAGAAATTTTCTGCACTGGTCAGTACTTAGTCTGCCGTTTTTAGCTATTGGTAAAGCGTTTGCTAAGAATAATTTTGCCACAAAAAAACCAATCGTTGTTTCGACATGGGACAGCGGCTTGCCCGTCAATGCCGTGGCATGGAAGATTCTGCGAGAAAACAACGGGCGTGCCTTAGATGCAGTTGAGGCGGGGGCGAGGTCAATCGAAGACACCATAAATTGTTGCGTAGGCTTGGGTGGAAACCCCGACCGTGACGGAAAAGTTACGCTCGATGCCTGTATCATGGACGAACACGCCAACTGCGGAGCCGTGGCCTACTTGCAGCACATCAAGCATCCGATTTCGGTTGCCCGAAAAGTCATGGAAAGCACGCCGCACGTATTTCTGGTGGGCGATGGTGCTTTGCAATTTGCCTTAGCGAATGGCTTCAAGAAAGAACCCGACAAACTTTCGGTCGATGCCGAAAAATCGTACCGAGAATGGCTCAAAAAGTCTGATTATAAGCCAGTTATGAATATTGAGCAGCAGCAAATCAAAGGACAAAAAAAGACTGGACACGGGCCATTTGCACCTAATTTGCTCGAAGATGGTTCGTTCAACCACGACACTATGGGAACGATTGCCTTAGATAATGCGGGCAATCTTTCGGGAGCTTGCACGACCAGTGGTATGGGTTTCAAGATGAAAGGGCGGCTCGGCGATTCACCGATTATTGGGGCGGGTTTATTTGTGGATAACGAAATCGGGGCGGCTGTTTCGTCAGGGCAGGGCGAGGAAGTCATCAGAATTGCGGGTACCCACTTGGTCGTAGAAATGATGCGAATGGGTAAAAGTCCAGCCGAGGCGTGCCAAATTGCGATTGAACGTTTGATAAAAATAAACCCCGCCAAAGCCCGAGATTTTCAAGTTGGTTTCATCGCCATCAACAAGCAGGGCGAGTACGGAGCGTATTCTATTAATCCAGGATTTAGCTATTCCGTAACGGCCAGCGAAGACGGTGGGAAGGTATTCATGGCCGTAAGTCATTATAAATGATGAATATGACCAATGTACAAATGTGATAAATATTATATAATGTGCTGATTATCAATGGCTTCTGTAAAAATAGATTTATGCCTTTATCTATTCGCATTCAAATTAGGGTTTATAAGGAATGAGAAATAAAAAAGTCCTGAACTTCGTGGGGTTGGACTTTTATGACATTGGCCAGCACTAAAACTATTAAAGTCCGTGAGGCCACTTTTCGGGAGATATTGGCAATATTAGCGTAAATTTCTACGGTAATAGTTGGGTTTTCGGCTAAATATTTCATCAAAATCTGCTCTTTTTCGCCGTAATTAAACTTGATATTCAAGGCTTTACGTTCGCCTTTCAGAATCTCTCGCATCTCTTTGGAGGCCTGCACCGAGCGATCAGCCACCCGTACGTACGCCCGACGATTTTCTACGATTCCGTCCAAATCCACATAATGAGGCTTGAATGGGCTTTGTTGAATATCATAAATCAACACTTCACGTTCACCCTCAACAATCAGGCGTTCGAGGGTATAATCAATGGCGGGATAAATGTAGCTTTCGATGGCTTTTTGTAGAATATATTCATCTTCATCGGGGAATTTCAAGCCTTTGATACTCTTGTCGTCACCAATGCCCACAATCAGTTTTCCGCCATCGGTATTGGCGAAAGCAACCATTTCCCTGACAATTTTTTCGGGGTGACTGGTTTTTAACTTAAACTCTACGAACTTGTTTTCGCCGTGGCGAACGAGTTCTTTTAGTACCCGTAAATCAACTTTTGACTGTTGGGTTGGTTGGTAGTCCACCATCATTTCTCGAATGATTGGGTTTGGGTTCTTTTTAGCAGTTTTGTGTGGTGCAAAGAACGTAAAATCCTATCTAAAAATAGCTTTTTTGTCTTGATTATCAAAGAATTTCAACAAAATTTTCAATTACTTAACACATATTTGCGTAATTTCGTTTGTTTTGCATAAACCTAACCCAACATGAAAAAAATCTTATTCTTATCTATTTTTTCTATGAGTACGCAAATCATTACTGCCCAGTCAAAAACTATCGGAAAAATTGACCGATATGATGCCACTTTGGATAAAATTTTGGACATAAATACCAAGATTGAGGTTTTGGGTGAAGGTTTCGTTTGGTCAGAAGGCCCAGTTTGGGTAAAAGATGGTGATTATTTATTGTTTTCAGATGTGCCAGCCAATACGATTTATCGCTGGAAAAAAGGCGAACAAATTACGGAGTTTTTGAAACCGTCGGGCTATACAGGTATCCTGCCGTATAGCGATGAGCCAGGAAGTAATGGCTTGATTATCAATAAAGTGGGCAACTTAGTTTCGTGCGAACACGGTGATCGTCGATTGGCCGAAATGCCCCTCGCCGTTGGTGGAAAACGTACATTAGCTGATAATTATACGGGCAAGCGATTCAATAGCCCCAACGATGTTGTGCAGCACTCGAACGGTGATTATTATTTTACTGATCCGCCTTATGGTTTACGTCAAAGAGAAGACGACCCCAGCCGTGAAACGCCACTTTTTGGCGTTTATCGAGTCGATAAAATGGGAAAAGTTACCTTGATAATTGATGATTTGGTTCGCCCGAATGGCTTGGCGTTTTCGCCCGATGAAAAGACACTCTACGTGGCACAGTCCGACCCTGACCGTGCGTATTTGATGGCGTATCCCGTTTTTGTTGATGGAAAAGTGGGCAAAGGAAAAATCTTCTATGACATGACCTCAATGGTAAAACAAGGATTGAAGGGCTTACCCGATGGATTGAAAATTGATAAAAAAGGAAATATCTTCACAACGGGGCCTGGGGGAGTCTTGGTTCTCACGCCCGATGCGAAACTTTTGGGCAGAATTGATACGGGAGAACCCACGGCAAACTGTGCTTTCGGCGATGACGGCTCGGTGCTTTATATTACGGCCAATATGTATGTGTTGCGTGTACAAACGAAGACGGTTGGTGTTGGATTTTGAGATTTACCGCAGAGAAAACAGAGTAAATACCACATAGGAAACAGAAAAATAACATTTCCATTTTATGTTAATCCCTTGTTTCCTCCGTGGTAAACAAATGTGGTACAAACTTTATTTCCCACCAACCACAACCTCGCAAAGCTCTGCGGCGTTGAAATATTTATTAGCTATTTCCATCACATCGGCGGCCGAAATTGCATTGATACTTTGTACATAATTTTGATAAAAACCGTCGGGTAAATTCTCCAAAATTACTACTTTCTGTCGGTCGGCTACCTCAAATGGCGTATTCAGCGAACCAATAAACGAACCAATCATGTAGTTTTTGGCGGTTTCGAGTTCATTTGCTGAAATCGGTTCGGTTTTTAGAATATTGATTTCTTTGCGTATTTCGTCAAGGGTTTGTTGGGTAAATTCTTTTTTTACGTCAGTGCCGATAATTAAATATCCCGCTTCTTTTTGTGGAATTAATGATGAAGAAATTCCGTAGGTAAAACCTTTTTCTTCACGGATATTTTTCATCAAACGACTGCCAAAATAGCCCCCAAAGATTGTGTTCGTAACAATGAACTTAAAAAAATCGGGGTGCGAACGGTTGAATAATTTTCTGCCGACCCGAATCGACGATTGCATATTTTCGGGGCGTTCGACAACGAGGTGTTCTCCAACTTCGGGACTCGTGTGCAGTTTTTCTACTTGCTTTTCTGCGGTTTTCACCGTAATTCTGCCAAGTGTTTCGTTGATTGCGTTTGTTTCGGTTTCACCAAAATTTCCCGAAAGAAAAACCGTAAACTGCTTACCGCAAATCTGTTTTTCGTAAAAATCAGTAACAGCTTCTTGGGTAATATTTTCGATAGTTGCTTGATTAATTGACTTACCGTAGGGGTGATTTGCCCCAAAAATCTGCTCTCTAAATGCCTGACTTGCCACGAAAGATGTCTTCTCCAAATTTACTTTTAGTGTTTGGGAAGCAATATTTTTGTGCATCTCAAATTCTTGGGCGGGAATAATCGACTCCGTGATGAGTTCTTGTAACATCGGCAGGAGTTTAGGCAGGTGTTTGGTCATGCCATGCACCACGATTGCCAACCGCTCGAAGGATTGATTGACTTCGATGAATGCCCCAAACTGGTCAAAAAACTCACTAATTTCGGCAGCTTTACGGTTTTTTGTGCCTTCGGTGAGCATTTTTGAAATAAAAAGCGACTCGCCCGCCAATGTTTCAAACCTACTTCCAGCGTCAAAAATCAGTTCTAAACGCATCACGGGTTGTTCTCCCGCCTTGATTGTATAAAGTGGGATTTGGTTGTTAAGCAAAGTTTTTTCAGCTTTCGGAATATTTACGTGGGCTACTTTCTGAGAAGGTGGAGCAATGGTGCGGTCTAAAATCATCAAATTACGGTTATTATTTTCAAATTATCGTTTGTGTAAACGCTGGTGTAAATGTAAAGCTAAAAACTAAAACTTCAACGCTTTACAAAGCAAAACGCACTTGCGGTGATAAAAGTTTATCAACACAAGTGCGTTTTTTACATTCGGTTTCTTTATTCCAAACTCAACCCATAACAAGTTGTGCGGGACGAACTCTGGTAAGTGCCACAAATCATGACACCTTCCTCGCCACTTTCCTTTACTTCCTTGATGGCGGCCTTGAAATCACTGGCCGAGTTGATGCGTTTTTCGCCAACTTTCATCACCACAAATCCTTCACGCATTTGGGTATAATCAGCAATCGTTCCCTCAAAAATTTTCTTCACGAGTACGCCATTTTGCAAGCCCATCTTTTGCTTATCAGCCGAAGAAAGTTCGGTTAATTCGATGCCTAATTGCTCAAAAACTTTATTTTCTGAAACAATCGTATTCTTTACGATATCTTTTCCACCGTCACGGTTGCGGAGCGTAACGTCGTAATCTTTCAACGAACCGTTGCGATTAACCGTTACTTTGGTTACTTCGCCTGGGCGTTTGCGACCGATGATTTCTTGGAGTTTAGGGCCACTTTTCGTAGCCATTCCATCAATTTTTACGATTACGTCACCTTTCTGAATACCCGCCGCCTGAGCTGCTCCTTTTTCAAGGACATCGGCTACGTAAATACCCTCATCGGTTTTTGTATTAAATTCTTCGGCTTTCTTACTGTCTAATTCTACCAAATTAATGCCCAAATATCCCCGCTGTACGTTTCCGTATTTTACAATGTCAGCCGTTACTTTCTTCACGATTTCGGACGGTACCGCAAACGCATACCCTGCGTAAGCACCGTTTGGACTCGCAATGGCGGTATTAATACCAATCAATTCACCTTTGAGGTTTACCAATGCCCCACCACTATTGCCAGGATTTACGGCCGCATCGGTTTGAATAAACGACTCAATGGCATCATTAGCTTTTGCTTGACGACCGTCCTCGCCGTAGCGACGATACATTTGTTGCTGTTGCTTTTCGGCCAAAATGCCTATATTTCGCCCTTTCGCACTCACAATTCCTGCCGTAACGGTCGATTCTAAGTTGAACGGATTGCCCACGGCCAATACCCATTCGCCCACTTTTACGTTGTCGGAGTTGGCAAACGACATGGCGGGGTGCTTACCTTCGATTTTGATAACGGCAATATCGGTCGATGGGTCGGTGCCGATTACTTTTGCCGTAAACGATTTATGGTCGGAGGTCACGACTTCAAGCTCCGTTGCTCCTTCGATTACGTGGTTGTTGGTGGCAATGTAACCATCGGCAGAAATAAATACGCCCGAACCCGACGACTCCTGTTGTTGGTTGCCACGTGGCTGTCCGAAGGGGCTTTCTCCACCGAAAAAGTCATCAAAAACCGAGCGTTGTTGAGGTGCCGAGCGGGACGATTTCGCTTTAATATGCACCACCGAAGGCGTTGAAAGTTCGGCCGCATAAGTAAAATCGCCTGGCACACCCGCTGGTCCATCGTAATTGGCCAAGCGGTTGAGCGAAGGTTTTGAGGCTTCATTAAAAATTACGTTATTGCCCTGCAAGCCGAGCAAGTGGTAGCTTCCGATAGTGACGATGCTGCTCAAAACAGCGATGCCGACGATTTTTACTGTGTTATTCATTTGTTTACCGTTGATTTACTTTAATGTATGATTTATTAAACGAATTTGGGTAAAATTTCTTCAAATCGAATTTGTGGAAGAGAAATTAAATATCTTATCCAATTTTACTCGCCTTTTTTGTTTAACTTTTTGCCTCCAAAATCCTGATTTTACTCAGTTCCACTGCGGCTACAAAACTGCGGCTTTGAAGGTTCAATTTAACCAAAAAATACTTCGTAAACTTGAACAACTTATTTAATTTCTCTTACTATAACGAAATAAATTGTGTTTTTGTTTGATGAAAAATTAACGTAAAAATAGAAACTAAAATTCGAGAAATTGGTGAATTTTAACAAATTTTAACGGAAATCTAATGCAATCAACCTTTTACCGAAAAAGCAAGGTACTGCCGTAAAGCCGCACCTTGCCTTTTCAGAATATTACTCAAATTAAGCAATTTCAATCGAGCGTGGCTCTTTTGGTTTTGCTTCTTCTTTTTTGGGTAATACCAAGCCCAATACGCCATCGGTATAAGTAGCTACAATTTGCTCGCCATCGACGGTTTTTGGTAGCGTAAACGAACGCTTGAAGGTACTGAAATTAAACTCTCGGCGGGTATATTTGCCCGTGGTTTCGGTGGTTTTTTCGGTCGAGATTGTCAAAGTATTTTCGTGAATCTTTACCTTGAAATCTTCTTTTTTCAAACCAGGAGCGGCCAGTTCGATTTGGAAAGCATCTTCACTTTCTAAGACATTAACCGCAGGAAATGATTGCTGATGAGCGGGTGCGACACGCTCAAAATCGTTGAGGAAATTACCCAAAATTGCGGGAAATACAGGAGCGAAATTTCTTACTAATGTTGCCATGATTGCTATTGGTTTGATGTTGGTTTTTGCTTTTAGCCACTTCGTTGTGGCGATGCTGACATCTCATCAATTTGCATACCATTTATATTTTTCGGACTTTTTGGCTGATAATACGGGTTTTTGGATTAAATATACTGACACATTGTCGTGTTTTTAATGAATGTGACAGTTTTAAGAAAACTATCATTGAGTTTTGCAATTTACAATCAAAAGCAAAAGTCGAATTTTGGATTTGACTTTTTCAGTAAAAATTGACTCAAACTGCTCAACATCAGCACTTTGCACATTCATTTGGGCTAAAATACTTCTTATTGTAATAAAACTGTGTAACACTATTTATTACCACTGAGGCACTAAGAAAATATCAAAAACCTCAGTATTTTCTTGGTGTCTTAGTGATGATTTTTAGCTAATTTGAAGACTGCACACAAAATATTACAGTAGCAACTCTTTTTTGTTGAGTTGCTTTACTTCAAAATATTTATCAATAAGCATGAGTTCATCATCGCTTAGTGAAATGATGTTTTGACAATATGCTTTGAGTTTATCGTACATTTCTTTGGCTTTTTGGCAAATATAAGCTGCGAAAACTATCATACTATTGATTTGTGGCAAAAAATAACTTGCCGTTGTCTGTGAGGACACCATAGCCGTCAGGATAACAACATCGGAGATGTTTAACCTTTGTAGAAAGCATTGATTATCAGACGTTTAGGCTTCGGAGAAGCCCAACCTTAAAATTAATGTTAGGCTTCTCCGAAGCCTCGTAACTCGCT
>JANNEN010000065.1:0-8165 GCA_031378715.1 Emticicia sp. | reverse complement strand
TGCGATTTGATTCAGCCCGAAAACTTTTTTATTGCAACACTCTATCACGAATGGTTTATAGTTGATTACGCTTGAAAATCATCGCAAATAGCTTTGTCAAGTAATTGATGTTTTGATAAAGCCTCAGTCGGGGTTAGGTCAGACCGCCGATGCGGGGCAGGGGGCTTTACACATGAAAATTCTCCGTGACCACTTTACCATCAAATAAATTAACGATTCGGTGCGAAAATCCCGCATCGTAGGGCGAGTGAGTAACCATAATAATCGTCGTGCCTTCGTTGTTGAGTTCCTGCAAGAGTTTCATCACTTCCTCACCGTTAGTTGAGTCGAGATTACCCGTTGGCTCATCGGCCAATATCATTTTTGGTTTCGCTACTACGGCACGGGCAATGGCTACCCGTTGCTGCTGTCCGCCCGAAAGTTGTTGTGGAAAGTGATTGCGGCGGTGCATCATGTTCATACGTTCGAGGGCTGCTTCGACCTTGATTTTTCGCTCATCGTTGGGCGTTTTCAAGTACAAAAGTGGTAACTCGACGTTTTCGTAAACCGTGAGTTCGTCTATCAGATTAAAACTCTGAAACACAAAGCCGATCGCCCCTTTGCGAAAAGTAGCCCGTTGCCGCTCCGACATTTTAGCTACTTCATTGCCGTAGAAATCGTAGCTACCCTCCGAGGGATTATCCAAAAGCCCCAAAATATTGAGCAGTGTAGATTTTCCGCAGCCCGAAGGCCCCATAATGGCCACAAATTCGCCATCTTTGATTTCCATTGTTATGCCATTTAAGGCGGTCGTTTCAACTTCTTCGGTCGTGAAGATTTTTTGAAGGTTGGTTGTTTTTATCATTTTTTTTATAACTTTGTAGTATATCAATGCTTTTAATTATGGAATTACTATTAGAAAATTGGGCAGAACGTGAAATGACTGCCTACGAAATCGAAAGAGGAAAACCAATGCCAAGTTTAAATCACGGTTATATCCAATCACGTTTATCAATGTTTTTGGGATATAAATATCTGACCGCATTCACCCTCTTGTCTGAAATTTCTATTGAAATGCCTTCAAAGCCAAATTGTGTTCCCGATATTGCTATCTATCCAAAAATAAATATTGACTTTTTTCATGATTTAAAAATTATGAAAGAAATGCCATTAACAGCCATAGAAATTGTTTCGCCTACACAATCGAACGATGAAATACTTTTGAAATTTGAACGATATTTTTTTGCAGGTATTCAATCGTGTTGGTTGGTAATGCCCAGTTTACAATCAATTTATGTTTATTCTTATATTGGTAAATTTCAGGCATTTAATCATGAAATGAAACTTGTTGATGTCGTTACGGGCATAGAATTAGAGCTTTCTGAAATTTTTCAATAATTTTTTATTCGGTTTTCAAACTCTTCACAGGATTCATCAAAGCGGCTTTTATTGCTTGATAACTAACTGTTAGTAAGGCGATTACGATTGATGATGTTCCTGCCAGTGCAAAAACCCACAAGTGTGCATCTATCTTATAAGCAAAATCTTCCAGCCATTTGTGCATCAAATAATATGCAATCGGACTGGCAATGATGATAGATACAAAGACTAATTTTATGAAATCTTTGCTCAATAAAGTAGTAATACTCAGCACACTCGCCCCCAAAACTTTACGAATACCGATTTCTTTGGTGCGTTGTGCAATAGTAAAACTTGATAAACCAAACAATCCTAAGCAAGAAATAAAAATGGATAACAAAGCAAACGAAATCGTTAGGTTACGAATCAAGTTTTCTCTTTCATAAAATTGAGCAAGTTCTTCATCGTAAAATGAATATTCCATGACTTCATTAGGGAATGCTTTTTCCCATGTTTTTGAAATATCTTTAATGGTTTTTTCGGAGTTTAAGGCTTTTAGTTTAATGGCAACTTGTTTGTAGCGATTCATTAATGAAAAAATAACGGTTGGTTCTATTTTAGTATAGAGGTCTGTATTATTAAAATCTGCCACTACGCCTACGATTACGCCCGTCTGTCCCGAATCTCCCAACAGTAATCTTTTGTTTAAAACCTCTTCGGGGGCTTTTAATCCTAAGCTTTTTACTGTTTTTTCATTTACTAAAATCTCGCTGACCGTATCACAAGCGATTGGTTTTCTGCCTGTAATCAATTTAATTTGATAAGTTTCCAGATAATTTTCGTCTGCAATTCTTGAACGAACAGCAAACTTTTCCCAATCTCCGTTTTCATATTTTATTTGACCGCCACCCCCAAATTTTGATGAAGGAGCGGAACGTTCAAAACTAATGTTTTTGACATACGATTTTTGTAAAAGTTGATTTTTAAAAGTGGTCAAAACATTTTTCTCATTATTTGGGATATTGATATGAAGAATTAAATCTTTGTTGAGTCCGATGTCTTTATTTTTAAGAAAATCTATCTGATAAACCACCAAAATAGATACCGCAATCAAAACAAAAGAAATACAGAATTGGGTTATTATTAATGCCTTTCTCAGAGAAACTCCTTTGCTAACTCCCTGATTACTAACCTTTAAGGCTTTGATAGGGTTAAAATTTGAAATTACATAAGAAGGATACATACCTGCAATAACAACAATAAAAATTAATAGTAACGGAATGAGAATCAACAACTTAATGTCAAAGAATTGAGCGAAATTTATCTCTGTTTTGAGCCAATTATTGAGCGTTGGAATTGCTATATATCCAAAAAATAAAGCCAAAGAAATTGCGATGATTGTTATGACTTTAATCTCAATGATGAACTGCCAAAACAGTTGTTGCTGAGAACTCCCAACAACCTTTCGTACCCCAATTTCTTTAATCCTTTTGAAAGATTGAGCGGTTGAAAGATTAATAAAGTTGATGCAGGCAATTAAAATCAATAAAAAGCCAATAAATGAAAGAAGTATAATCGTTGATTTTTTGATTTTTCCACCAAAATCAAGATTGAAATGCACATCAGAAAGTTTTTGTAAATGAAATTGAAAAACTTTCGCATCTTGACCAAAATACTTCTTGGAAAATGCGGGTAGTTGCTTTTCAAAATCTTCCTTTGAGGTATTATTTTGGAGAGAAATAAAGGTTTCTCTCGTAGAACTAAACCAATACCAATCATCATATCCATAGTCTGGAATGATGGTTTTTATGGTTGGCAATGAAATGAAAACATCTGCTTTTAGGTCTGTATTTTTGGGATAATTTTTTAGTAACCCCACAACTTTAATATTTTGTAAGTTATTGATATTCAGCATCTTACCAATTGGATTGGAGTTTCCGAAGTATTTCTGGGCGAATTTTTCTGTAAGAATAACCGAATTAGGAATATTTAAATATACCGATTTCCCTACAAGCCATTGGTAATCAAACATATCAAAATATTCACTATTGGTAAAAACAACCGCTTCTTTTTCAAGATATTTATCAATAACGCCATTTGGTTTTGCAAGTGAAATAATGACCTCTTCTTTCCCAACATAAGCGACATTTCTAATAGCTGCAAAATCTTTTTTTAGGGTACTGTGCAAGATAAATGGGCTACCTTTTTCATTTTCAATACTTCCGTCTTCTAAATGCAAATCCATTACGACACGATAGATATTCTTAGCATTTTTATGGTATGAATCTGTGCTGAGATGGTATTTTACTAACTGAAAAATGATGATACTACCAGTAATTCCAATGGCCAACCCAGCGATATTAATAAAACTATAAACCTTGTTGCGAACAAGATTCCGAAAGGCGATTTTGAAGTAGTTTTTTAGCATTTTTTTGTTTTGTGTGTGTAGAGATAGGGCACGGCCCTGTCTCTACGGCCTCTGTTTCTACGGGTGGACGATAATAAGATATATTTATAATTTCCTTGAAATTTCCTAAAAACTCAAAACCTCATTATCCCCAAAATTTTCGTACGAACTCGTAATTACTTGCTCGCCCACTTGTAAGCCTTCCAAAACTTCAAAAAATTCTGGATTTTTACGCCCCAATGTAATCTTTCGCTTCTGTGCTTTTTTGCCCGATTTATCCAAAACATAGACCCAATTTCCACCCGTATCCGAGAAAAAACCGCCTACGGGAATCAAAACTGCTTTGGTGGCTTTGCCCAATTCCAAGCGAATCGGCGAAGATTGTCCACGCTTGATACCTTCGGGGATACTCGCAAAAACCATGTCCACCTGAAAACGCCCACTGCGAACTTCGGGATAAATCTTGGTGATTTCGAGTCCGTATTCTTTGCCGTTGAACTCAAACGAACCACCCAAACCCGCAAAAATTCTCGAAATATAATGCTCGTCAATATCAACTCGCATCTTGAAACCATTCAGGTCGTCAATCTGCCCAATGTTTTGTCCTTGGTTGATATTTGAGCCAACTTCCACATCAATACTTGAAAGTAGTCCCGCCACGGGGGCTTTCACCACTAAATTTTCCAAAGTTTCCCGCCAAAGTTGCACATTTCGTTGGGTACGCTCGAGTGTTCCTTCGAGTTGTTTTATTTGCATTGTTGAGTTTTCTTCTTGGTACTGCTGCGACTCAAGCGTGATTTCACGTTGCTTGATGAGTCGGTCATAATCACGTTTTGATTTCAAATACTCCGACTCGGCAATGACTTTATCAGTATGTAATTTTTTGTTTCGGTCGAAAATATCCTTTGTTTGCTCAATCTGAAAATCCAAATCATTGAGGGTTTGGCGAATCGTAAATTTCTCTACTTTCAGACGCTGACGAGTATTTTGTAGGTCATTCACCAAGCGACTCGCTTCGGTTTCGGATTGCAAGAAATTGAGTTTTAGATTTTGGTTTTCGAGTTTCAAAATCACTTGTCCCTGCTTTACCATATTTCCGCCATCAACTACTTTTTCTTTTACATAACCGCCCACAATCGCATCAAGTCGAATAGTTTTCAAGGGCAGAACTACGCCCGTAACAACAATAAACTCATCAAAATCGCCTTGACTTACGGCCGAAACTGTGAGTTTTTCTTTTTCAACGTTCAGCTTTGAGCGTTTATCAGCGAAAGCCAATTGCCAAACCAGCAATGACGCTACCAATGTACCTCCGCCAATGATGACTATTTTTTTTGTGTTCCAAAATTTCTTTTCAATCTGTCGGTCCATTGCAGTAAAATTATTGTTTCGTTTTATTTTTATTTCCAATCTTGTGCCAAAAACGTAAATTGCTGATTATCAGTAATTTATGAAAAAATATATTTTTAAAAATGTCCGTTTTCGGACAAATCATGTACGCTGTCGGACGGGCTATTTTACCACTAAGGCTCTGAGCAACACTAAGAGAAAAACGCATAGCTACTTAGTGTTTCTTAGTTTCTTAGTGGTAAAAATGATAAAATATTTGTTGCGGTTTAATATTTGTCATAGATTAGCCAATCTATCTAAAAAGCTACAAAAATTATGTCGAAACTCCTAATAATTGATGATGATGTGGACGTACTGAGTGCCGCCAAATTGTTTTTGAAACGTCATTTTACCCAAGTTGATATTGAACAAAATCCGCAACGGATTCCGTTTTTGATTACCAACGGCAAGTACGATGTGGTGCTGCTTGATATGAATTTTACCCGTGATGTAAACACGGGCAAAGAAGGCTTCGAGTGGCTCGACCGTATTTTGGATATTGACCCACAAATCGCTGTCGTACTTTTTACGGCTTACGGCGATGTCGAAATGGCAGTGCGGGCAATCAAGATGGGAGCCGTTGATTTTGTACTAAAACCTTGGGAAAACACCAAATTGCTCGAAACCATGCAGTCGGCTTTTGAGGTGCGGCAGTTGGCAATCGGTGGTCGGCAGTCGGCGGTCGGCAACAAGAAAAACGCCTTTCAAACCCAAATCATTGGAGATTCGTTGGTGATGAAAAAAATCTTTGAAACCATCGAACGAGTAGCCGCCACTGATGCTAATATTTTAATTTTGGGTGAAAACGGTACGGGTAAAGATTTGATAGCAAGGCTTTTACACGAAAAATCGAATCGTGCCGAAATGCCGTTTGTTCATTCGGATTTGGGTGCAATTTCAGAAACATTGTTTGAAAGTGAACTTTTTGGCCACACCAGGGGAGCATTTACCGATGCCCGTGAAGACCGCACAGGACGCTTTGAAGAAGCCAATAGCGGCACAATATTCTTAGACGAAATCGGAAATATTCCATTACCACTACAAGCCAAATTGCTGAATGTACTCCAAAATCGAAGCATCACAAAAGTTGGCTCAAACAAACCAAAAAACATTGATATTCGCTTGATTTGTGCCACCAATGAGCCGATTTATGAACGAGTTGCCCAACGCACTTTTCGCCAAGATTTGCTTTATCGCATCAATACTATCGAGATAAAATTACCCGCTTTGCGTGAGCGTCCCGAAGATATTTTACTTTTGGCCGAGTATTTTCTGAAGATTTATCGCAAGAAATATAATCGTCCTGTAAATACAATCAGTGCGGCTTTGGGCAAGCAATTACAGCGGTATCATTGGGCAGGAAATGTGCGAGAACTTCAACACGCCGTTGAGCGAGCCGTGATACTTTCGCAAGGAAATACGCTCCAGCCCGAAGATTTTTTCTTTGAAACCCGCCAAGAAATTGCCCCTTCGTTCGACCAAACCTATCAGTTGGAAGAAGTAGAAAAAATGCTGATTATCAAGACTTTAAAAAAATATAATGGCAATATTACGGAAGCCGCCCGAGAAATGGGACTCACCCGACAGGCTCTTTACAGACGAGTGGAGAAGTTTGGGATTTGAGGTTAAGGAATTGAAAATCTTTTCATTTTCGACTTTTCATACGAAAAATTGTCAGCCTCTCATCACTCAAAAATCATACCCCAACGACAGATACAACTTGGCAGGATTAATGGTTTTGTCTTCCAGCCCCCAGGCGTAGTCGGCTTTTACGAAGTAGCCCAGCAGGGTTGTGCGAACGCCAACGCCGTAGCCTAACAGAAAAGGATTTTTGAAGTTTGTTACCGTGGCTCTAAACGGATTTTGTCCCCCGCCCACGATTTCGGTATTTAGGCTATTTTGGCGGTTGAACGGCCCCTTGTTTCCGTACCACGCCGTGCCAATATCACCAAAGCCAACAAATTGAAGATTACGCAAGAAGTTAGAGGTCAGCGAGCCTTTCGAAACGTACTGTGCGAGGGGCAATCGAAGCTCGAAATTGGTCAATAAATGACTCGTACCGAAGAGTTTTGCGAAGTTAAAACCTCGCAAATTTCCTGCATAATCAAAGAAAAGTATATCACGGAGGTCACGTGGCACGCCCACGCTCTGCCCGTTGGTGGTTTCGATACTGCGGTTGATTGAATTTTCGACCCCGCCCAAAATCGTCACTTTTGGGGCTTTGCCCAACGAGCGGCTGTACGATAGTCGGGACGCAAATATCAAGTTACCGAGTACCTTTTGGTAGTGGCGGGCATCAACGACCAACCTACTAAAATTTTCGTTGCTGCTCCTGAAACTAAACGAACGGTCGAGGCGAATCTTGGCACGAGTTCCGACCAAAACTTTGCTAAACAACGGTACGGTATTATCAAAAACCACTTCACCACGAAAGCCCAAGTAGATAGATTGTAGATTTTTTCTGCCCAAATCCGAAATATCAATATCGGACGTCGATAGAACATTTGGCGAAGCCATCACCCGCAAATATTGGCTGATTGGGTAAGATGCAAATGCCGAAAATCGGTTGTAATATAACCGACGATCAATACTTAACACCGTTGCTTGTGGGCTATTAATATTGAGCGGACGAAAAAGATACAGGCTACGACTATCAAGTTCGCCCAAGGCAATTGAGCGACGCTGAATATCCACGCCCCAGTCGATTCGTTTTACGTTATTATTATAACCCAAAAATACATCGTGGTTTCGCAACACGGGCGTAATAAAAAGCCCCAATTTGATGCTGTGGTTTTCGAGCAAATCGTTCATTACCAAAGTATTTTTCATGCCCATTTTCCTAACGGGATCAGCTAAAAACTCCGATTTTATATCGTTCGCAATCACGATGTTTTCGTAGGCAAGCGGCCCTTTTATCTTCAAAACCTCCTTGAAACGACCAGATTTTGGCATATTCTTATCGACTGATTCCTTTTTGCTTTTGGTAGTTTCGTCGGCGAGCGATTTAATGATATTTTCGGCATCAAATTCG
>JANNEN010000009.1:0-22387 GCA_031378715.1 Emticicia sp. | reverse complement strand
GGGGTTTTAGCGTAGAACTTATTTGAAAAGGATTTCAGCGACCTTTGACCCCTCCGTCAAAATTCGACTTCGTCAGAATTTTGCCACCGAGCGTCGGTCGCCTCCCCATGAAAAAAGGGGCGACCGTCGCACGGAGGAAATTAAAAAAGTGCGTAACATCAGTTAAATAGTACAAAAATTTCTAATTATTACTGATACTTCAGAAAATTAATAGCTAAAAGCAATATAAACTATTGCTATCTTTGCGTTTTCACAAACGCTTGATTGCTTTTAGTATGATACAAAAATCAAAACCAATCTCCGCTTCTCGTACCACCATCACCGAATTGATGATTCCGTCTTACGCCAACTTTGGCGGCAAGATTCACGGCGGCATACTCCTGTCACTCATGGACAAAGTGGCTTACGCTTGTGCATCAAAGCACGCTGGGGCGTACGTGGTGACGGTATCGGTTGATGGGGTCAATTTCCTGCAACCAATCGAAGTTGGCGAGTTACTTTCGCTACATGCCTCGGTCAATTACGTGGGGCGTAGCTCAATGGTGATTGGTATTCGTGTGGTGTCGGAAAATGTAAAAACGGGCGAAAAAAAACATACCAATACTTCATACTTTACGATGGTAGCCAAAGACGACAACGGCAAACCAACCGAAGTGCCACTCCTCCAATTAGAAACCAAAGATGACCTCCGCCGCTGCCTCGAAGCCATCAAACGCAAGCAACTCCGAGAAATGTATAAAGATGATTTTGATAACGAAAAAACATCGCTACACCTCACCGAAAACCTGCATCTACTTGATAATGAGCGAGTTGTGAATTTAATAAATAACGACTAATTGATAATTAATAGCAGAACACCACCCGATTAATAACTGAAATGATAAAATTAAACTATACTTTTCTTGTCTTTTTACTAATAAATTTTGGTTCATCAGCTCAAAACTTTGACATTAATTTACTCAAAAACATCAATCAAGACCGTAACCAAAATCTCGACAAACATTTACAAACCATCAGTAAATCAGTCTATCCATTGAGCGTTGCCTTGCCCATTAGCCTGCTTGGAATTGGACTAATCAAGCACGACAAAACTCTCCAACGACAAGGGCTTGTAACATTTGCATCGCTGGCAGTTTCGATGGGAACGACCTACACTTTAAAGAAAATCATCAACCGTGACCGCCCCTATATCAAATATCCAAGCCTTGTGCAGCCCGTTTATATCGAAGATGATCCCGCTTTCCCTTCGGGACACACGACGGCAGCTTTCTCGACGGCAACTTCGTTGAGCTTGACCTTCAAAAAATGGTACGTCGTAGTGCCTGCCTATACTTGGGCCAGTGCCGTGGCGTATTCTCGATTGCATTTGGGGGTGCATTATCCGAGTGATGTGCTGGCGGGAGCAGCCATCGGGGCGGGTTCGGCATGGCTTAGTTACCAAGCAAATCGTTGGCTACAAACTATGAAAAAGTGATTTTTTAAGCCATTTTGAGTTCAGAGCTCTAATCTCTACATCTAATTTTACGCATGAAATCTTGTATAATCATCGGTGCGGGCATGGCAGGATTGGCTGCTGCTCAAACATTAACAAAGAACGGCTGGACTGTTACGGTTCTCGACAAAGGTCGGGGCGTGGGCGGGCGTATGGCTACTCGCCGTACGGGCGAGGCAAAATTTGACCACGGAACTCAGTATTTTTCTACCAAAAGTACTGATTTTCGGGCATTTGTCGAGCCAATAATCAAGGCCAACGTAGCCAAAGAATGGCGGTTGCAAGAAGGTGACAAAACGTTTTCGCACGCCCGAGTAATCGGCACGAATGGTATGAACGCCATTGCGAAGTTTTTGGCCGAAGGATTGGAAATCAAGACCAACGAAAAAGCAATAAACATTACCAAAAATGAGCAAGGTTGCAAAGTCATAACCGAGGCGGGAAATGAATATTATGCCGATGCTTTGATAATAACTGCCCCCGCACCGCAAGCCATTGAATTGCTCGAAAAAAGCGAAATAAATCTTGCCGAAACCGACTTGCAAATCTTGCAAAAGGTTCATTATCAGCCTTGTATCGCTGTAATGGCTTTGCTGAAATCAGAAACCAATATTCCGAAGCCAGGAGGTATAACGCTCCAAAATAGCAACGTTTCGTGGATTGCAGATAATTTTCAGAAGGGAATTTCTGCCCAATTTTCGGCCACCATTCATGCCAATCCTGCATTTAGTGCCGAACATTTTGATGCTGATTTAACCCAAATCGGGCAGCAGCTATTGACTGAAGTTACGGCACTGATTCCTGCCGATTCGGTCGAAAGTTTTCAGGTACATCGTTGGCGATACAGCTTGGCCAATGAGCGTTGTGAAGAAAGTTTTTTACGGGCAAAATCAACGAACTTTCCCTTGATTTTTGCAGGTGACGGCTTCGGCATCGGCAATATCGAAGGGGGATATATATCGGGAAAAAGTGCGGCTGAGGTGCTTTTGGGCTGATTAAAAAGCAACCGAAGCGTCAGTTATTTTTTAATCAACCCTTCAAGAGACTTTGTAAAACCAGATACAGCCATCACTTCAAAATCTGATAAACCACAAATGCCGATACGTATGCCAACACCGACATATAGATTAGCTGAATAATGGGCCATTTCCAGCCTTTAGTTTCTCGATAAACTACCGCCAGCGTACTCATGCACATCATGGCAAAAACATAAAATATCAACAACGAAAACGAAGTTGCAACCGAAAATGTGGGTTCGCCCGTTTCGGCATTTACTTCATTTCGGAGGCGTTCTTTGATGGTTGTTTCGTTTTCGGCACCCGCACCGATGCTATAAATCGTCGAAACCGTGCCAACAAACACCTCACGAGCGGCAAAGGAAGTGATGAGAGCAATGCCGATTTTCCAGTCGTAGCCCAGTGGCTTGATGGCAGGCTCGATAAATTTCCCGAAATGCCCTGCGTACGAGTTTTCTAAACGAACCGAAGCAATTTTTGAGTCGAGTTTACCTTTTTCGAGCATCGAATTTTGGGCAATCACGTACTGTTCGGCCTTTTCTATTTTGTCGCCTGGGCCGTACGAAGCCAACACCCACAGTATAATCGAAATCGCAATGATTACTTTTCCTGCTTCAAAGACAAAGGTTTTTACTTTTTCTAAAATCGTGAAACCTACTTGTTTCCAACGGGGGCTTTTGTAGGTCGGAAGCTCCATGATGAAATAGCTTCGCTCGTTTGATTTGAGCAAAAGTTTCATGAGCCAACCTGCCATCAATGTCGAGAAAAAGCCCAATAAATAAAGCCCCATCAGAGCCACGCCCTGCATATTAAAAAAACCAAGTGCCTTAGTATTTGGCACTACGAGTGCAATCAGAATCGTGTAAATCGGTAGGCGTGCCGAGCAGCTCATCAAGGGCGAAACCATTATCGTAATCAGCCTTTCTTTCCAAGAGCCAATCGTACGGGCCGACATAATCGCTGGCACGGCACAAGCCATACTCGAAATCAAGGGAACGACTGATTTTCCACTCATACCGAAGCGTCTGATGAGCCTATCCATCAGCACCACGACCCGTGCCATATAGCCCGATTCTTCCAAAATAGAAATGAAGGCAAACAAAAATGCAATTTGGGGAATAAAAATAAGTACACCCCCAATACCCGCAATAAGTCCATCGGTTAATAAGCTAACTATTTGATTATACGGTTCGCCGTCCGTAGGTAGTTGTGCTTTCAAAAACTCATTCACAAACGCAATTCCTCGGTCAATCCAGTCCATTGGCGTTTCGGCAATGGTAAATACCGACTGAAAAATAACAAACAATATACCCAAGAAAATTACGTATCCCCAGAGTTTATGGAGCAGAACTTTGTCAATTTTGTCGGTAAGTGTTTCTTTTTTTACGCCCTCTTCAATAATAACCTCCGAAAGCGTAGTACTGATGTCCTTGTAACGATTGATAGTTTCGGTTGATTGAAATTGGTCAGCGTCAAAGTCGTATCGTTCGACTAATTTTGCCAAATAACGTTTCTGCTCATCTCTCAAAAACATTAGTTTTTGAGCTTGGGCAACGTATTGAAGTGCTAAATATTTATTTTCAATCCCAAAACTTTCTTGTACTTCTTGGGCGATATTCTCTGACTTTGCATCAAAAACTGGTAAATTGAGATGCGTTTTTTTGTTTTGAAGCTGATTAAAAATGGCGTGTTTCAAACCTTCGATACCGATACCTTCACGGGCGTTAAGCTCAACCACAGGTACGCCCAAAATCTTTGAAAGTCGCCCCGAATTTATCGAAACACCCGATTCTTCGGCCACATCAAGCATATTGAGAGCCAAAATCGTGGGAACGCCCAAATCGCTAATTTGCTCAAAAAGTAACATATTTCGCTTCAAATTAGAGGCATCGGCCACCACAACCGCCAAATCGGGGTAATCCGAATTGGCAGGATTGGCCAAAACTTCGAGTACGACTTGCTCATCAAGCGAGTTTGGATAGACACTATACGTACCTGGTAAATCCAAAACTTCAATGTCAGTGTTTCCGCCCAAGCGACAAAAACCCGTTTTTTTATCAACCGTTACGCCTGGAAAATTACCGATTTTTTGACGCAAGCCCGTGAGCTGATTAAAAAGCGAAGATTTTCCAGCATTTGGATTTCCGAGAAGGGCAACAACCTGTTTTTTTTTCACAAATTTATTAGTCGATAGTCAATGGACGGTGGTCAATGGATTCTTGTGACCATCGACAAATTATTTTAACACAATAGTAGCGGCTTCACGCTTACGCAGAGATAAGTGATACCCCGCCACGGAAATTCCGACGGGGCAGCCGAGCGGAGCCACAAAGTTAAGCGTTACTTCGGTGTCGGGCAGGCAGCCCATTTCGAGCAATTTCAACGACATGGCTGCATCTTTGAAATCAACGATAACTCCCTTCTCCCCTATCTTCAAATCGGCAACGGTTCGTTCTGCTGGCACTATTGTTTCTATTTAGACTGATTTAAAATAAACACAAAAATATGCTTTTTGGTTCTAAAATAAAAATCATTTTTGATAGTTAATATCGCAAGAAAATTTATGTAAAAAGTATCAAAATCATAGAAAAGCTATTCGTTTGCGTCGTATCTTTGCGGCAGTAGAACAATTTTCCCAAATTGTTCAAAGGTATCAAACAATTTGGGAAAATTGTTTTACAATCTATGCAAGAACTCAAAGCACTTATCGAAAAAGAAATCAGGCTCGAATGGCGGCAACGTTACGCCCTCAACGGCATGATGCTCTACATCGTCAGTACAATTTTTGTGTGCTACATGAGTTTTTCCTTGAAAAGCAGGGGAATAGAGCCTATTACTTGGAATACCTTGTTTTGGATAATTTTGCTTTTTACGGCCGTCAATTCAATCACCAAAAGTTTTACCCAAGAGCGTGCTGGCCGACAGCTCTATTATTATACATTGGCGAGTCCGCAGGGCATAATTTTGTCGAAAATTATTTACAATACTTGCCTACTTTTGATACTTTCGTTGCTCGGATTTGGAGTCTATGCGGGTGTGATGGGAAATCCAGTGCAGAATATCGGAATGTATTTGACAGGAATAATTTTGGGAGCAATCGGTTTTTCGGCAACGCTGACAATGGTTGCGGGCATTGCCTCAAAAGCTGAAAATACCTCAACTTTGATGGCAGTTTTGAGCTTCCCTATCATTTTACCTATGCTGTTGATGCTTATTAGGCTTTCAAAAAACGCCATGGACGGTCTCGAATGGAACACCAGCTATGACGAAATATTGACCCTACTTGGCATTGACGCTATCGTAATTGCTTTGAGTTATTTATTATTTCCGTTTTTGTGGAGAAGTTAAGCCTCCTAACCCCAGAAGGGGAATAAAAAACTCTCCTCGGGGGCGGGAGCTTTTATTTTATGAAAAAAACTTGGTGGAAAGTCTTGTGTGTGACGCTGCTCATCTACACAATTATTCAAGGTTTGACGGGACTTGTGCCACGTCAGCCGATTTTGAACGAAACTATTCGGAACGTTTATTTTCACGTGCCACTTTGGTTCGGTATGATGGCTCTGATGATAACTTCTATGTGGTTTGCCATCAAGTATCTACGCACTGGTCAGATTCAGGACGATGAATTTTCGGTTGAATTTGCCAACGTTTCCATACTTTTTGGTATCTTGGGTTTCATCACGGGTTCGCTTTGGGGACAATATACTTGGGGCGATTGGCTACCGAAAGACCCGAAAATCATTGCCGTAGAAGTTGGACTTTTAATATATTCAGCTTATTTTGTTTTGCGTAGTTCGTTTGAAGACGAACAGCGAAGAGCCAGACTATCAGCCATTTACAATATTTTTGCCTTTGCCACGTTCATTCCATTGGTTTGGATTTTACCAAGAATCACCGACTCGCTACACCCAGGCAACGGCGGTAATCCAGCTTTCGGAAAATACGACATGGACAACGGTATGCGAATGGTTTTCTACCCCGCCATCATCGGCTGGACCTTGCTCGGTGTCTGGATTACGAGCTTGCGTATTCGTCTGCGAATCGTCGAACGTTTGGGCGAATAGTCATTTGGATTCTGTACCCGACCACTAAAATAGCAATACTGTTTTTTTTGTAAAACTTTAAAAATTTAACAACCAGTGAAAAAAATCTTATTATTTTTAATCGTACTACTCACCTCAACAAATCTATTTGCCCAAGAAGTAACGATGGCTGATGGTATGCGTGCCGATGGCAAAATTTGGGTCGTGGTGGGTGTTATTGTCGTAGTTTTTGTTGGAATCATTGTCTATTTAATTTCGTTAGATAGAAAGATAAACAAGATAGAAAAAAACTTAAAATCATGAAAAAATCGCACATTATGGCTCTTGGCGTAATTGCCGTTGCCATTGCAATTATCATCTCGACCGTTGGTGATGCCAGTACGTATGTAAGTTTTGGTGAAGCCGAACAAGTAGCCAAAGACGGTAGTACCAAATCAATGCACGTGGTGGGTTCGCTAAAAAAAGACGCTTCGGGAAATTTCGCAGGAATGGTTTACGAGCCTTCGATTGACCCCAATCGCTTTGAATTTGTGATGATTGACTCACTCAATTATGAGTCGAAAGTGGTCTATAACCAACCAAAGCCCGCTGATTTGGACAAGTCAGAAAAAGTAGTAGTCGTTGGCAAAATGGATTTGGCAAACAGATGCTTCAATGCCGAGCAGATTTTGCTGAAATGCCCCTCAAAGTACAACAACGAGAAAGGCCTGCAAGCCGAAGAACCTAAGAAAACTGTTTCGATGCAATGATAGTTTTGTTTGACGGTGTTTGTAATTTTTGCAATGCCTCCATTAATTTTGTCATTGATAGAGATAGCAAAGGTGTGTTCAAATTTGCCGCTTTACAGTCGGATATTGGGCAGGAGATTTTAAAAAAATACGGTTTAAAACAAGATAATTTTGATAGTATCATTTTAGAAAAAGAAGGGGTAATCTACCAAAAATCCGATGCAGCTCTGGAAATTGTCCGAAATATGGACGGTTTCTGGCAAATTTTCTACGTTTTCAAGCTCATTCCTGCTTTTCTCCGAAATCCAGTTTATGATTTAATTGCCCGAAATCGTTATAGAATGTTCGGACGAACCGATGCCTGTCGTATGCCTACGGCGGAATTGAAAGCGAGGTTTCTGTAATCGAAAACGGAAGTCTTCGGACTGGGCGTCCCCCCTCGAAGCGAAGACTTCCGTCGCCGATTAACCTTTCCTACTCCACAATCCGCAACTTCGCAAAGCTCAACAATAACGTTTTTTCGCCTTGCCCTTGGGCATCAAATTTTATGGTGGCTTTGCGGTCGTTGCCGTTGATGTCCATTTTGGTTACGCTGCCGAAACCAAATTTTGGGTGTTCTACCTTGTCGCCTTCTTTCAGACCTGTGATATCACTCGCCACAAAATCGCCCGTTGGGGTATGATTTATGGGCGTTGCCGTTCGCACCGATTTTAGATTCGAGATAATAGCTTCTTTCTTTGAAAACGGCAAACTTGCCGACACGGGCTTGCTGGCTGGTCGGTCGTTGCGGGCTTCATTATTACCGTACGAAATCACTCTTCCACGAGCCGTTTGGAGGTATTGTTTGTCTATTTCTTCCAAAAAACGACTTGGTTCGCAATAATTCAAGCGACCATAATTGTAGCGACTTTCGGCATAACTCAGCGTAAGTTTCTTTTCAGCACGGGTGATGGCCACGTAAAACAAGCGGCGTTCTTCCTCCAAATCGGTGCGTTTGGAGAGCATCATTTGCGAAGGAAAAAGGTTTTCCTCCAAGCCCACAATATAAACGTACTTAAACTCCAAACCCTTTGCCCCGTGAATCGTCATAAGTGTTACACGGTCGTGGTCGCCGTCTTCATCTTCTTGGTCGGCGGTGGTCATCAACGTAACGGTTTGCAAGAATGTGCTTAACGTTACCTCTTCGTTTTCGGGATTATCGACAAATTGCTTGATGGAGTTTAGCAATTCTTGAATATTTTCGTAGCGAGCCAAGCCCTCAACGGTCTTATCGTCGTAGAGTTCTTTCATCAATCCCGAAGTTTTGGCGATGTACGAGGCCACCGTGTGGGCATCTTTGCCTTCCTCAATCATCAAGCCGTAGCTTTTGATGAGCGTCGCAAAATCATCAATCGTTTGGGCGGCACGTCCAGCTACATATTCGTTGATGTTGCTCACAACTTCCCAAATAGTTTTGTTGTTTTCGGCGGCCGTTACCACGATTTTGGCCACGGTCGTATCACCGATGCCTCGTTTGGGCAAATTAATGATTCGTTTGAAGGCTTCGGTATCGCTTTGATTAATCGTAAAACGCAAATAGCCCAATAAATCTTTGATTTCCTTGCGTTGATAAAACGACAATCCGCCAACGATTCGGTACTTGATGGCACGTTTTCGTAATGCTTCTTCAAAAGCTCTCGACTGAGCATTGGTGCGGTAAAGTATCGCAAAATCGGTATTTTTTAAGCTATTATTATTTTTTTCCTCAAAAATATTGCTTGCAATTAGGTTTCCTTCTTCGTTATCCGAAGCTGCTTTGATGACATCAATTTTGCTACCCTCTTCGTTTTCTGAAAAAACATTTTTCTCCAACTGCTCTTTATTTCGGGCAATGACCGAGTTGGCGGCATTGACGATATTTTGGGTGGAGCGATAATTTTGTTCGAGCTTTACGACTTTCAAATCGGGATAATCGGCCTTGAAGTTGAGGATATTCTGAATATTTGCCCCCCGAAAAGCATAAATACTTTGGGCATCATCGCCCACGATGCAGATATTTTGGTGTACCGAAGATAGCTTTCGGGTAATGAGATACTGCGACACGTTGGTATCCTGAAACTCATCGACCATGACGTGCTTGAATTTGTGCTGATATTTGTTTAGTACGTCAAGATGATCGCGAAAAAGTATGTTCGTATTATACAACAAATCATCAAAATCCATGGCATTGGCTTGAAAGCACCGCAGCACAAACATTTTGTAAAGCCGTCCGATTTCGGGCATTCGGGCGGCTTTATCATCTTCCAT
Organism: Emticicia sp.; assembly: GCA_031378715.1. GTDB lineage: Bacteria > Bacteroidota > Bacteroidia > Cytophagales > Spirosomataceae > Emticicia. The sequence continues at coordinate 12,822 of JANNEN010000009.1, read as the reverse complement.
ATAAACGGGATTATCGGCATAAGATTCCCACGAAACCAAAGCATTTTTGGCACTCGAAATACGGTTGAGTACATAATTTACTTTATAGGTCTTGTCATCAAGAGCCAATTCTTTGATTATCGACCGCATCAAAGATTTGGAATCGTCGGTGTCATAAATCGTAAAATCGGAGGTATAACCGAGCCTTTTTCCTTCAAAACGCAAGATTTTGGCAAAAACCGAGTGAAAAGTCCCCATCCAAAGATTTTTGGCATCACTCCCAATGACGGCCTCAACTCGCTGACGCATCTCGCCCGCTGCTTTATTTGTAAACGTTAGTGACAAAATATTAAACGGATCAACGCCTTGCTCAATCAGCCACGCAATACGATAGGTAAGCACACGGGTTTTGCCCGAACCCGCCCCCGCAATAATCATCAGCGGGCCTTCGGGGTGAGTTACGGCTTCTCGTTGGGGAGCGTTGAGTTTTTCTAAGTAATTATCTTTTGCCATCGGTTTCTTTTTTGGACTGCAAAGATAACAAAAAAAAACCTATAAGGTCTTGAAGACCATATAGGTTTAAATTTTAATGCACCGAACTTTATACCTTCAAAAACTTAATCTTCAAGGTCTTTTCGATTTTGGTGAGCATCTGTAAATCTTCTTTCGACACAAAGCATATCGAAATACCCCGCTTACCTGCCCGAGCCGTGCGGCCGCTTCGGTGGGTATAATATTCTATTTGATCGGGAAGTTGGTAGTGGGCTACGTAAGCCAATCCTTCGACATCAATTCCTCGGGCCGAAATATCAGTAGCCACCAAAACCTGTACTTTTTTGTTCTTAAACGCCCGCATGACTTTCTCTCTATCTCGCTGTTCCAAATCTCCGTGAATGGCATCGGCGGCGATATTTTTGGCAACTAATTTTCGTGCAACTACCTGAGCATCAGCCTTTGTGCGACAAAAAACGATTCCCCGTGCTGCTCCTTGCGATTGCAGAAACTGCACCAAATAGTCGAATTTTTGGGTAATATCACAGATAAAAAATTGGTGTTCTATCAAGCTATTGACTACTTCGGTTTTGCTCACCTGCACGGTCTGCAAATCGGGCGACATATACTTTAAAATCAACCTTTGTAGTTCGTCGGGAAGAGTTGCCGAGAATAGCCACGTATTGCTGTTTTTATGAACTTTTGCCAAAACGGCATCAATATCATCTTTGAAACCCATGCTCAACATTTCGTCGGCTTCATCAAGGACGAGGGTTTTTACGTGGCTCAAATTGACTGCTTCTCTTTGAATCAAATCTATGAGTCGGCCTGGGGTTGCTACGATTATCTGGGTGGGGCGTTGCAGGTTTTTTATCTGAATTTCTATCCATTCACCACCAAAAACGGCTTCTACAAAAACCTTTTCGGTGTATTTTGTCATCTTGAATAGTTGCTTGGCGATTTGCTGGCAAAGTTCCCGAGTTGGCGATAATATCAAGGCTTGAACGTTGGTATCATTGGCCTTGATTTTTTGTAAAAGTGGGATACCAAAGGCGGCAGTTTTGCCCGTACCCGTTTGGGCTTGGCCAATAAAATCGGAGGTGTTTTTGAGTAAAAACGGTATCGCTTTCTCCTGAATTTCGGTGGGTTTCGTGATTTTCATTTCGGTCAATGCCTGCACCAAATTATCCGAAACGCCGAGTTGTTTGAATGTTTCCAAAACTATTTTGTATTATTTGAGCTGCAAAGGTACGGAAAATAAGGCAAAGTAATTATGGTTTCGAGTTCTGTGACAAGGTTTACAAAAACGTTGATAATCAACTATTTACGTCAATTATTCATCGAGCCGAAAATATTTTACCGTTAAATAACAGATGGTAAAACAAAATTATAGTCAAAGCGTTTTGATTGCAATGATGTTTAACCACAATTTCCGATTTGATGAAATATATTTTCGTTCTACTATTTTTGATTCATTCCGAAGGTTTTGCACAAAAGAAAACTCAGAAAAAGAATCAGTTTTTTCTGAATGGGGGCAACGAAACACTCTATGTGGGTGTAAGTTTCCGCCGTTCAGTTTGGTTGCCAAAGCCTGATAGTAGCAGAAAAAACAACAATCATTTTGAAGTTGGCGGAGGTGTTGGTTGGTCTCCTGTTCTCTTTCAGCCTTCCGAAACATTACCTTTTTCTTTTAGTCATAGTGTGAGTTATGTAATTGAAAAAAAACGGTTGAGCTTTGTGTTCAATTACAGTGGAATAATTGTGCCTCGAGATCGGGTTTTTAGGAGTCGATTCCTTTATACTCCAAACCCTTCCGTTGGAATTAGATTTCAGCTTTTTCGTGAAAATAATATTTTTATTGGTATAAATTTCAATGCCTATTTTTATACACAACAGACTTTTAGAATCATGAATGGCGATAACCTATTTCGTAAAAGAGAAAGCAAGATTGCACTTTTTCCAGGTTTAAGTTTAGGGTTTCTTTTTTAAAAATAATAACACAATTGTATATGAAAAATTTAATCGTTTTAATAATTGCTTTTTTAATGCTGATAAGTTGCGAAGAATATACATTAACAGGAAAAGAGGAATTTGTAGGCAAAATACCCATTTTTAATTATTATGAATATTTTTCGATAACGACTCCAAACAAAAATGGACTTTACGTGCGGACACAAAAAGATTATACCAATGGAGATTCTACAAAATGTGAGATTTATGCCAAAACTGAAAACATTGCAGCAAAAATTGATTTTAACGGTAATATCGTTTGGGAAAAATTAAATAGCAGCGATATTTTTTATGGGCAGTCAAGCGACGGTGCCAGTAATGTTTATTCCTTCAATGACACAAATCCTGTCCAACTTTTCAAGTATGATTCTTTATCAAACTTGTCCTCGCAAACACCGCTACTTTTTAACAAATTCACTGACAAAACAGTTACTCTACTTGGCATTGACTATTGGAAAGAAGATAAAATATTAGGCTACGGACAGATTCTTATTTCAGACTTAGTCAACCCAAAATACAAGCAGTTTTTGTGTATTTTGAGTATCAAAAATGGTATAGAAAAGTTTGGATTAGATGATACAGAACGGGGTAATATGAGCAATCAGTATAAAATTTATCCTTCTGGTGAGATTTTTGGCTTGGAATCATCTTGGGTGAATGGAGTAAGCACAAAGTTTTTGCGTAGATACGATACTGATTTTAAAGTAATTGAATCGAAGGATATTTCGCTACCGAATCATTCCTTGTCCAGCACTATTTTTAATGAAAATGGTTTGTATGCTATCCAGCGAGATTTTACTCAGCAAACAACTTACTTATTATTTCTTGATAGAAACTTCAAGTTGAAAGAAGAAAAAATTAGCGTTCCTAATGGTGGTAATGCTTCGTTTGCAAAAGCATCAAATAATCAGATTCACGTGGTCATTAACTCAACAAATGCTGAAATTTACAGCATCGAAAATAACTTATCTCTCAAAAAAGTTATTGATTTAGAATTACCAACCTACTATCCATACATCAAAATTGAAGGCAACAAAATAACCGTTTCGGCCTTGACACAAGGTCAAAATTATGGAAAACCGAGTTTAGAGTTTATAAAGAAAACCATTGGAGAACCATCAGTGCGTAAAATAATCTATAAAAGTCAATATACAAGAAAATGCAGCAGATGGTTAAATTGAATCCGAAAATCTTACTGCTTTTCCACTCCTCGAAGTTGCTCAATGGTCGCATATTCTAATGCCTTGGCGTGGGTTGCTTCCAAAACCACGGGCGGAGCCACACCCGCATCGTAGGCTTCTTTCCAACGAGCGGCACAAAGGCACCACTTATCACCCGCTTTCAAACCTGGGAAACCGTAGGCTGGGTGGGGCGTGATGAGGTCATTGCCACGGGCTTTTGAGTACGCCAAAAACTTGTCCGTCACGACGGCCGCCACTACGTGAACCCCCGCATCAAGGTCACCAGTTGAGCAAAAACCATCACGATAAAAACCTGTCAGGGGAGATTTTCCTGCAATTTGCAAATCGGTGCCGAGTACGTTTTTTTCGCCTTCTTTTGTCATAATTTTAGTGTTTTTTGTTTGCTTTTTTGCGGCTACTGGCCCGCAACCCGCTCTCGATTGATTGACTGGAACTTTGTGCTGTGCCATCACCGATACGCATATCAATATCAAGAATATTGTTTTCATAAACGACAAAAATTAAAATGTACTTTCAAAACACAGTTTTGCCGAAAAATGTTTATTTTTGACGAAAGCATTACAATAATCGAGCAAGGCCACGAATATTTCACAAAAAAAATGCACTAAGAATTGAGAACAGATAACTTGCTGAACTTGATTATAAAATTCACGAATCTCGCCTCGAAAAACCTCTTTACGGTTTATAATAGCTCTGTTTTTGAATTATTTCGTAAATTTTATCACACAAATTTTGATAGCTTATCTAATTTTAATTCCTAAGAAAAAGCCTAATTGTCGAAAACTTTGGCTAATGTGCCGATTTGTCGTTTGCTTATCATTTACTATTTGCACTTTTATTGATAAATCATATTTTTTCAACCTACCTTAACATCATTACAAAAGATGCAAAACAGACGAGATTTTCTAAAAAACACAGGAACAATGGCACTCGGTGGTTTGATGCTGCCAAATTTAGCTGATGCTTTTCTTGATGAAAAAAAAATAAAAAAATTTGGCGTTCAACTATATACCACGATGTCGGTCATTGACAAAGACGTGGAAGGTACGCTCAAACAAATTGCCGCCATTGGCTACAAAGATATTGAGTCGGCGTTTAGCATGAGAGGTGGTTATTATGGTATGAAACCGAAAGAATTTGCCAAGTTAGTAGCTGATTTGGGTATGACATGGCAGGCACACCACGTAAGCGGAGCCCCGTTTAATCGTCCTACTCCGAAGCCCGCCGAAGGCAATACGGCACCCGCCCGCCCAGCCATGCCACCGATGAAATCGCTGCTCAACGACACCCAACAAATCGTTGATGAAGCCGCCGAGGGAGGCATAAAATACTTGGTTTGTGCCAGTACGCCCGTAAAAACCATGGACGAAATAAAACTTTCGCTCGACATACTGCAAAAAGCAGGCGAAGCCGCCAAAAAAGCGGGACTTACGTTTATTTTTCATAACCACACGGCCGAGTTCGAGCTGGTCGAAGGACAGCGGCCGTTTGATATGATGACTTCACAAATCAGTGCTGACTTGCTCAAATTTGAGCTTGACCTTGCTTGGGCAACCAAAGCAGGAGTAAATATTCCTGAATTATTCCAAAAACACCCTGGGCGTTTTCCGCTTTTTCATGTAAAAGACCTCAATAAAGAAACCCAACGCCCCGTAGAGGTTGGTGCGGGTTATATTGATTTTAAGACAATTTTTGCCGCAGCCAAAACCGCAGGCGTAAAGCATTATTTTGTTGAACAAGACGGTGCCCCATCGCCCGTTGAGAACTTGACCACGAGTTTTAATAATTTGAAGAAAATTGTGGCGTAAAGGTTGAAGATAAACATTCAACTTCCCGAAAGTTCTGGAACTTTCGGGAAGCTATTTGCAATTTTCTTTCCGTCGAGTATCAACGATACCCACGATTTTCCAGCCTTTGTCGGTTTTCATAAGCGTAAACATATCAACGCCGCAGTGGCTAAATTTTTCACCGATGTAAAACTCATAAGGTGTCCAAGCCATGGCCATTTCGGCATCAATTTTTATGTCGTAGCTCGTTAGTCGTTCGTCCAAAATTACCCCTTCACGCTTCATACCGATTTGTTTCAGCCAGCCGCCAATAGCATCTTCTTGGAGGCGTACTTCGCCAGTTTTACTTTTCCCTATTGATTTCAAAAAACACGACGGGTGCAAAACTTGCCGCACCAACGAGGTATCGTTTCTTCGCATACCATCAAAAACTTGGTTGATTGCCGCCTTGATTTGCTGCTCATCGGTTTGGGCAAATGTCTGGAAACAGAATATTAATAAAGCACCAGTTAATATCTTTTTCATAGTTTTTTTGGAAATAAATGCGTTTTTCTCTCAAAAGTACAAAATGCTTCAAAAAACTACAATTATTCTACACTTTTAACCCAATTTCTTTTGTTAGGTACAAAATTTGCTTAGTTTTGAAAGTGCGATAAGCACGCCCAATTCACCTAAAATCTTTACTATTTGCTATGCTGAAATTATTTATAACTACTACATTATTATTTATTGCTTCGTTGGTGTTTGCCCAAGAAAAAGCCAAACCATTCGCTCTAAAATTTGGTAATGCTTCTCCCGAAGATGTCAAAATGAAAGTTTATGCCAAAGATTCCTCGGCCGATGCGGTTGTGCTGTACGACATCGGCGAAACTAATTTTGAAAGTATGGGTGGCAATATCTACATCACCCAAACGATACATGAGCAAATAAAAATTTTGAAAAAATCAGCACTGGATAGAGGTTCAATCAAAATCTCAACCAGAAGAATGCCTGGGGCAGTACCCGAATATTTATCCGATATTAAGGGCTTCACCTATAACGACAACAACGGCTCACCTACCAAAGATAAGCTAACGAAAGACATGATTTTTGAGGAAAAAGAATCAAATAATTCAATTGCTAACAAAATCTCGATGCCCAACATCAAGGAAGGCTCCCTTATCGAATATACCTACCGCAAACACACCCCTTTTTCGATTAATAGCAACCCAACGACGTGGTATTTTCAGCAGGATATTCCAGTGCAACGTAGTGATTATAAAGTTACTATTCCAAACTATTTTTTCTACCGAATGATCATGAACGGGTATTTGTCCTTGGACGAAAACACCAATCGGGAAACTAACATTAATGAATTTAATACCTTCGGTACTGAATACCATTTTGTAGTAGAAAATGCACCCGCTTTTCGTGATGAACCGTACATCACAACCGAGGCTGATTATCTTTCCAAAATTGACTTTGAGCTGGCAAGCGTAAACTGGCCAAATGTGTTGGTAAAAGATTTCAGTTTGGATTACAATAATCTCAACAAAACTCTTTTGGAAAACGATAATTTTGGGCAACAAATCACACGTACTGGTTTCTTAAAGGACGTTGCTAAGGTCATCAAATTGAGCAACAAAGACACCACCAGCCAACTTAAAGCAGCAGTTGATTATATTATCAAAAATATGAAATGGAACGAGTCGAATAGCTTGTACAGTAATGGTTTGAAGAGAATCCTTGACAAAAAAACTGGCGATGCAGGGGACATTAACCTGCTACTAATCGCTCTGTTACGGGAAATAGGCTTCGATGCCAATCCAGTAATTTTGAGTACTCGCTCGCACGGTCGAATCCATGAGCAATACGCCTTGATGCGGCGGTTTGATTATGTGGTAGCCCACATCGACCAAAACGGTAAAGATTTGCTCATTGATGCCACCGACGAATACCTGAAAGTAGGAATGCTGCCCTACCAATGCCTCAACCATCAAGGCTGGCTGGTACACCCAAGCACGCCTCGTTTCGTGTCATTAGAACCTATTGAGCGAGATATTGAGTTCGAGAAAGCCGAAATTAAAATAGACGAAGAGGGCGAAATGAAGGGACTTTTCACGAAATCATATTCGGGATATAGTGCATCAAGTGCCAGACAGGTTTTCAAGAAAGAAGGCAAAGAAAAGTTTCTGGAAGAAGTAAAAAAGGCAAAAACCAACTGGGTAATCAGCAAGGCCGACTATGCCAACGAGAGTGATTTGAGCGTACCGATGGAAGCAAAATATGAGGTACAAATGAGCGATTTCGTGACAAAAGCGGGCAATATGATGTACTTAAAACCGATGATTTCGGAGGGACACAGTGAAAATCCATTCAAAGACACCGAACGCAATTATCCCATTGATTTTGCAATGCCCATCGACGAAACATTCATGGCAAGCTACGAAATTCCAGCGGGCTATTCGGCCATCGAAGTGCCTAAAAGTATCGCCATGAACCTGCCCGAAGGTGGTGGAAAATTTACGTATGCGGTGAGTGCCAAGGAAAATAAAATAACGATTTCAAGCCGCATAAGTTTCCGAAAAACAATTTACTCGGCCGATGAATATGGCTCACTAAAAGCGTTTTATGATCAAATAGTAAAGAAGCACAACGAACAAATTGTACTCAAAAAAAACTAAATCCTCAAGATGAAAAAACTCACATTTTATTTGCCAATATTCGCTATTTCGAGTGTTTTTGCCCAAAAATACCCCGTTTCGGCTATTCCTGCCGAGCTAAAAGAAAAAGCCCACGCCGTGGTGCGGGAGCATAAAACTACCTTCACGGTCAAGGATATTGGCTCGGCTACCACAAAAATTGAAGGAGCAATCACCATCTTGGACGAAAAGGGCGAAGTCCACACGACGCTGATGATTCCGTATAATAAATTTACGAAAGTAAACGACATGGAGGCTCAACTATACGACGAAATGGGCAAAAAAATCAAAAGCCTCAAACGTGCCGACATCGAAAACATCGGTGGCTCATCGGGAGCTAACAGCATCGATGATAGTTTCGTAAAATACGCCAGCTTTAAGCACACGAAGTTTCCCTACACGATTGTATTTTTGTTTGAATATACGACCAAAAATATGATGTTTTACCCGAGTTGGGAGGCTATTCCGTACAATGCCGAGGGGACGGCAGTTGAAAAATCGAGTTTCGCCGTATCTATGCCAAATGGCGTACAGCTACGCTACAAAGAGCAGAATATGCCCAATAAGGCCGTACAAAGCCGAGATAATGATAATTTTGTACATACCTGGGCGGTGAGCAATCTGAAAGCCATTGAAAAAGAACCCTACAGCCCGAGCCTGACCGAAACCCTGCCAACGGTTTATACCGCCCCAACGCAATTTAGGGTTGATGATTATGAAGGTAACATTCAGAGTTGGTCAGACTTAGCAAAATTCTACGGAAACCTCAACAAAGACCGAGAAAAACTTCCCGCCGAATTAGTAACCAAAATCAAAAATTTGGTCAAAAACGAAACTGATAATACCCAGAAAATCAAGAAAATCTATGCCTATTTACAAGCCAACACCCGCTATGTGAGTATTCAATTGGGCATTGGCGGTTGGCAATCAATGAAGTCGGAAGAAGTGGCTACCAAAGGCTACGGCGACTGCAAAGCCCTCACGGTGTTTACGATGGGAATGTTGCGGGAGTTGGGCATAACGTCCTATCAAGCACTCGTAAAAGCGGGTGACGATGCTGATGATATTCAGACCGATTTTCCTTCGTTTCAGTTCAATCACGTATTTTTGTGCGTGCCGCAACCACGAGATACACTCTGGCTCGAATGTACAAGCCAAACGAACGCCTTTGGGTATTTGAGCGATTTTACGAGTAATCGACACGTAGTTTTGATTCAAGAAAATGGTGGAAAATTAATAAAAACACCAACTTATAGCCCAAATCAGAACCTTATGTTGCGAAAAGCAAACTTTGTTTTGAATGAAAATGGCGATGCCGACGCCGAAATCGAAACCCGACTGACAGGCCTGCAGCAAGACACCTACGCTGGCGTAATTAATAGCCTCGGTACGGAAGACCAGAAGAAATGGCTGACAAATAATCTGAGTTTATCAAGTGTTGAAATCAAGAAGTTTTCATTGACCGAAAACCGAGAAAGAATCCCTTCGGTAAACGAAAAATTATCGCTGGGGTTAAAAAACATTTCGACCAAAAGCGGTATGAGAATGTTTCTGACACCGAATATTCTGAACCCATTCAAGACATTACCATTAGTGAAACCTGACCGCCAAATAGCTTTCGATTTGACGGGCAACTACATGGACGTTGATAGTATTTCGTTTCAAATTCCTACTGGTTTTTCGTCGGAATATTTACCCGAACCAGCCAAAATCCAGTCGAAATTTGGCACGTATTCGAGTAGCGTTCAAATGTCGGCGAATAAGATTCTGTACATTCGCCAAGTAACAATCCTACAAGGACGTTATCCAGCCGCTGCCTTCAACGAATTTGTAGATTTTCGCAAAAAAATGCTCAAAGCCGACAAAAACCAAATTGTTTTGGTGAAGAAACCGTAAAAATAATTTACCAGTTACAAAAACATTCTATTCAGCTAAATTTTTTTTCAAACATTGTTTCTACCACTCAGAAAACTGCCAGGCGAAAGCAAATGAATATTTTTCTCTAAAAAAAAGCGAGCTATCTCATCAAGATAACTCGCTTTTTTATGTTTCAAATATTTATCTAAGGCAACACCAAAGCATAGCCCATATTCTGAAAAGTAGTAAAGGTTATCATCGCTGACTGTGCTACTTTAATATTTTCGTTACGGGGGTCATCTACTAATTTTCTTGCTCTGAGCGACTGCCCGCATACGTAAAACCGCACGCCATTACGAGCTAATTCATTGATTATGAGAGTATTAGGATTAATCACTCCAAATTTTTTCTGATGAGCCTCGTCGCTCAAAATATTGGGCGTAGCCGTAAAATGAAACACCGCTACGATTGATAAGTTTTCTCTCGGAACGCCCTCTTCGATGTGCGAATTGACCAACCGAGCCAATTTATCAATACTATCATTGACTGAATCGGGCTTAAAAGATGCCTTCGACAAATCAACGATAATCTTGTATTTCATCTTCTTATCAACTACTGGACTCGCTTCTGGTACATCAAAAATCCCTCCACCACTTTTGATTACAGGGTATTTTCGCTGTTGAGCCAAACTTTCTTGCCCCCAGAGGGAAAATAAAAGAACAAGAATTAGAATAAGGTTTTTCATAATTGATTAATGATAAAAAAGAGTTCTGAACTCTGAGGGCAACTCATAATTCAGAATCGCACGGGCGACCCCGTCTAAATTCAGAACTTAAATATCTATCTTTGCATATTTGGCATTACGCTCAATAAAATCACGGCGAGGGGCAACTTCATCACCCATCAACATCGCAAATAGGTGGTCGGCTTCGGCTGCTGACTCAACGGTTACTTGCTTCAAGGTACGTTTATCGGGACGCATCGTGGTTTCCCAAAGTTGCTCGGGGTTCATTTCTCCCAAACCCTTGTACCGCTGAATACCAACGTTTTCTTCTTTACCAGCACCAGCCAAGCGTTTTACGGCAATGGCACGCTGCTCTTCGGTCCAGCAATATTCTTCTTCTTTGCCTTTTTTGACCAAATAAAGCGGTGGTTGGGCGATGTAAATAAACCCACGGTCGATTAGCTCTTTCATATAACGGTAGAAAAACGTCAGAATCAAGGTTCTGATGTGGCTACCGTCAATGTCGGCATCGGTCATGATGATAATTTTATGGTAACGAAGTTTGTCGGTGTTCAATGCTCGCTCATCGCCTTCCCGCCCGATTTGGACACCGAGTGCAGTGAACATATTTTTTATTTCTTCGTTCTCATAAATCTTGTACTCTTGGGCTTTTTCAACGTTCAGAATCTTTCCACGCAAAGGTAAAATCGCTTGAAAAGCACGGTTTCGGCCTTGTTTTGCACTTCCCCCCGCCGAATCTCCCTCAACTAAGTAAACCTCACAAATCGTTGGGTCGGATTCTGAGCAGTCGGCTAATTTTCCTGGCAGGCCACTACCGACCAAGATATTTTTGCGTTGCACCATCTCACGGGCTTTTTTGGCGGCAATACGAGCCCTGGCTGCCAAAATAACTTTCTCTACGATGATTCGGGCTTCTCTTGGGTGTTCTTCCAAGTAGTTTTCGAGCATCTGAGCCACGCACGTACTCACGGCGGTCGTCACTTCGCTGTTGCCGAGTTTGGTTTTGGTTTGTCCTTCAAACTGTGGCTCTTGTACTTTCACCGAAATCACGGCCGTCAATCCCTCACGAAAATCATCACCGCTGATTTCGATTTTTTCTTTGGCCAAAATTCCCGACTTTTCGGCATAACTTTTCAAGGTTCGAGTCAATGCCATACGAAAACCCGACACGTGCGTACCGCCCTCGTGGGTATTGATATTATTGACAAACGAAGACACGTTTTCGCTGTAACCCGTATTATAAAGCATGGCTACATCAACAGGAACGCCGTCTTTAATACCTTCCATAAACATCGGCTCGGGTATCAAACGCTCACGACCTGCATCTATATACGAAACAAATTCGGCCAGTCCGCCTTCCGACTTGAAAGTATCAGTTTGAGGCTCACCTTTTTCGTCAAGTTCACGTAAGTCTTTGAGTATCAAGGTAATACCTTTATTCAAAAACGATAATTCACGCAGACGATTGGCAACGGTTACGTAGTTATATTCCGAAACCGTAAAGATTGTATCATCAGGTCGGAACGTTACTTGTGTACCTGTATCATCAGCCGTGCCGATTTCACGGACGGGATAAAGTGGTTTTCCGATGCTATATTCTTGTTCAAAAACCTTACCTTCTCTGTGCACTTCAACTCTAAACGCAATCGAAAGGGCATTTACGCAGGACACGCCCACGCCGTGCAAACCGCCCGAAACTTTGTAAGTATCCTTATCAAATTTACCCCCAGCGTGAAGCACCGTCATAACGACTTCGAGAGCAGATTTTTTTTCTTTGGCCATCATTCCCGTCGGGATTCCACGGCCGTTATCCTTCACTGTTACCGAATTATCTACGTTGATGGTTACATTGATTGTATCACAATGCCCCGCAAGGGCTTCATCAATGGAGTTATCGACAACCTCCCATATCAGGTGGTGAAGTCCTTTTATGCCAATATCGCCAATGTACATGGCTGGACGTTTTCGTACTGCCTCTAAGCCTTCGAGTACCTGAATGTTCTCGGCACCGTAATCTGACCTTGATTTTTGAGGCTCAACGCCCTCTTGATTTTCTGCCATAATTTATT